>NZ_CP104467.1:3952720-4259935 GCF_025369935.1 Paenibacillus andongensis
AGCGTGGTTGCGAGGAACTCGACGTCGTCGGTTGTGTCCAGTTTTTTGCCTTGACTCCGCATGGCATGAAACCGCTGCATAAATTGATCTTTTGTAATTGTAAAGGTTCGGCCGTCGCGGTCCATTCGGATATTTTCGAAATCAGGCGCGTAGATGGCGTCCATTTTCTCCAAATCCATAGCAAGTCCTGCGTTTAAATAGGTCTCCATTGCGGAGATAAGTGAAGCGTTGAGTTCTTTCGACATGTTTGGTTCCTCCTAAGGTTGGCAATCGCGCCATCATTCAATGTTTTATTACACTCATTATACGAGGGGAATATAAACCCGATATTAACCATTTATAAACCAAATATAAACAAGGTGACCATGGCTATCCACATTGTGGATAGCTTTTTCATTGCTGTTAGAATGCCGAGCTGCTCCATTCAACAGTTAAGAGATATTCCTTGGAAAGATGATCGAATCGCAACAACTGAAGGTCCCATGTTCCGTAAGATTGCCCCATCGCTCGAGGCTTAAAACAATAAGATTGAACTGCTAAAAAATACAACTCCTCCTTTGGGATAGTAGGTAAGAAGCAAAAAAGCAGACGGCCGCGGCTGTCTGCTTAATTTCACAATCGTACCCGTTAGGTTTATGACTTAAGACGAGAGCTATACAATCTAAAAACACAGTACCCCAGTAGGCCTCCAGAAGTATTCAGGATCAGATCATCAACATCAAAATTTCCAATGGAAAAAAAGACCTGCAAGCATTCCAAGAGTAAGCTCATTCCCAGTGATTGGATAAATACTCCAATAAGCGAAATCGTTTTGCTTTTAGACAATAATAAGAGGAAAATTCCAAAGGGCATGAATGCCACGATATTTCCGACCAAATTGATTACTTCATGACTTGACGGACTTAGAACGGTATCGAAAATTGTTTTAAGCGGAATAAAATTACCATACTGCATTCGGTGCATACTATACTCAGGCTTTTCCAGATTTTTCTGCAGTCGAGACCAAAGAAAGTCTATATCAATCGAGCCGTACTTAAATAAAATGACCCTAAATAAGGTAAGCATGTACAAGGCAAACAGTCCTGGCATTACAAGTCGATTCAATAGTTTCGTTAGATTCATTGTTCTAGTCCCTCGCTCCTCCTTACTTCTTCAAATAAGGATAAGAAAAACTCTTTAATAATAAAGTGGGGTATTTATAAAATTTTTCTTAAATTTCATTCTTCTGAATCAAGATTGTACGAACGATCCGATCTCTTTCGTAAAAATGAGCTGTTTCAAACCGCCTACAAAGGCGCTTTTTTCGTTTTATCGCGCAGAAACATAGTCGTTTTTCCGAAAGTTGGTATTATTCTGAGAAAACCGTAAAAGAGTTAAAAGTTGATAATTTCAGTTGATTTACTCCTGTTTGGGCGGCGCTTTAAAATGATTGTATCAAGGAGGCAAAAATAATTGAAAGCGGATTCATAATTGAATCTTGATGACAGAATTGCAATTTAGATCATTACGAACAACCTAATGAGTATCGAATTGAAACTTGGCGGTGGGGCTTTCTAACGTTATTCCCCATGAACCCCTTATACCGCTAGCGTCAAGCAAAAGTCGAATCTGGTGCCTTTCCATGATTATAAGCTATTGTGACGCCAATGAAGAATACAACACGAATATGCCTATAGATATTTTGAATTTGATTAGGAGGTGATCTGTTAAACAGTTATCTTTGACGATTCAAAATAGCAGGAGGCGAATGAAATGATCCACCTTACATGGCAACGCAAAATTTCAGCTTCGATTGTACTCGTAATGGTTTTAAGTCTGACTCTGAATTTATTTTCATTGCAGACTGCAAGCGCCGCAAGCGCCAACTCCGCCATCGGCGCCGAGCTGCTCTTGAATCCAGGGTTTGAGCAGGTATCCGGCGACATGCCGGTAAGCTGGACGAATTTTGCAGGCAACAACGCAACCAACGTTACCGCCCAGTCGGTCACCAATCAGGTGGCGGAAGGAGCGCGCAGCGTCAAACTCACGGATACATCGAGCACTTATTCGGCGGGAATACAAAGCTCAATGATTCCTTATTCCCCCGGGACCTCATTCACAGCCAGCGTTAAAGCCAGAGTCGAAGCCGGCGCTCTTTCCATGATCATCCGTTATTTTAAAGCTGACGGCCAATCGGATACGCAATATGTCAAAACCAGCAGCGGTACAGGTCTATACTGGCAAACGCTTGAAAGCAGCGCAACACCACCGGCCAATACCGTTAATTTGCAAATGATTCTTGTCATTCCGAGCAGCCCCGGTACCGGTACGGTCTACGTCGATGACGCATCGATCAAGACCGAACTGCTCCTTAACCCAAACTTTGAAGAGGTTTCCGGCGGCATGCCGGTAAACTGGACGAAGTATGTGGGCGGTAATCCAACCAACGTGACAGTAGAGTCAGTCACCACCCAGACGGCGGAAGGAACGTACAGCGTCAAGTTGACGGATACATCCACCACTTATGCGGCGGGAATTCAAAGTCCAATGATTCCATATTCCCCCGGGACCACATTCAAGGCCAGCGTTAAAGCAAGGGTCGAAACTGGCGCACTTTCCATGATCATCCGTTATTTTAAGGCTGACGGCCAATCGGATACGCAAAATGTCAAAACCAGCAGCGGTACAGGTCAATACTGGCAAACGCTTGAAAGTAGCGCAACGCCCCCGGACAATACCGTATATTTACAGTTGATTCTTGTCATTCCGAGCAGCCCCGGTACCGGTACGGTCTATGTGGATGACGCATCGCTTACGACAACCGAAGTACTGCTCAATCCAAGCTTTGAAGCTGTGACAGGCACAAGGCCAAGCGGCTGGACTGCTGTTGATCATGGAGTACCGTCCAGTATTGATTCAGCGACAGGGGCCTTATATTTGACTCATGGCAACAAGTCGCTCCATTTGCTGGATAACTCCCCTACGGATGCATACAGCGTGAAAAGCCCGACAATACCTGTCCGATCCGGTAATTGGTATAAGGCCACTGTCATGGCTAAGGCCATTTCTGGCGGCGGTAGTCTGATCATGCACTTCCTGGGCTCGTCCGGCCAACCTTTTATGAAAGCGCAAACGACTGGTACGGGAAACTGGGAAACGCTAACCTTTACAACCCAACCGCCGGCCGGAACGACCCATGTGCAGGTGGAACTGTCCACACCTGACGCCGGAACGGCTGAACTTTATTTCGATCAGGCATCATTAACAGCGTCCGGTATATGGCCTACTGGGCTTGACCCTGGATTTTCACGGCATTTTCAACCCGGCAAAGATTTCGTAACGACCCAGAATCCGCCTGATTTTGGTTGGCCAATGGTTGAAGGCGCAGATTTGTACGAACTACAAGTGGCGACTGACATCAATTTCCAGAATATCACTTACCAGAAAAATGATATAACCAACAACTACTATAATTTCCCGAATACCTTTACGGAAGGACAATCGTATTACTGGAGAGTTAGGTTTCATAACACGGATGGATGGTCGGTTTGGAGCGATACCAGGAAATTCCGCATTGATGCGAATAGCGTACCCTTCGCGGTTCCACCTGTATCCAGTCTACTCAATAGCGTGCCAACCTCACATCCGCGCATTCTGACAAGCGAATCCTGCAGCCCAGTATCGACTAGTACATTCTGCTCCAGAAAATACGGTGCCGGTAAAAAGACTTACGATAGACTTGTTTCATTAATTAATTTAAACGACCATAATATGCCGGGCGAGCCTACTGCCGCAAATGGGAATATACTTACTCAAACAAGAGCGGTAACAACTCCCATGATAAATGCAGCCTTCCTCTATTTGGTTACTGGCAATTCCGCGTACGGGAATTTTGCCAAAGAGCGGTTATTGCATGTTTCCACCTGGAGAACTCAGGAAGGTCCTACTCAGTATGACAATGATAAAGGTGGAAACGACCAGGTTCACCGGGAAATCACGTTAATGAGCGCCATGGCCTATGACTGGATTTACGATCTCATTGACGATAATCCGAATGAGCGAGATGCTGTATTGGCCATGATCCTGGATCGGGGCCAAACGATTGCAGACGACGTCCTGTTTGATAATAATCCGATTACTAAGTCCCCCTATGATTCACACGGTTGGACAGTGAACGGTTTCCTCGGCATCATTGCAATCTCCTTGCTGCACGAGAACATCAACATTAACGGTACTGTCGTTTCAACGAAAGCACAAGAATGGTTCAACACGGTTGTTCCGGCATATATCAATTTAGCGCCTACATGGGGCGGCGAGGACGGCGGCTGGGGCAACGGAGAAGGCTACTGGCAATGGTCCTCCATGACCGGCAAGCAGTTCCTGGATACCCTTTATGCAGCAACAGGATTTAACGGGTATAAGAAAGCTTACTTTCGTAACGAGTCCTGGTACCCGCTGTATATGATGCCTTTCGGTCAGAAGAACGGCGTATTCGGTGACGGCAGCGATGGGATATCTCGGGACTATGTCGCTGCGAGTATAACACGTAATGCGCAGATGCAGCAAAAACAGGTGATGCAGTGGTACGCAAAACAGTACGAATACGATTATAACAACTTCATGACGTATTTATATGAAGACAGCAGCTTGGCGGCGCGTCCCCCTGTGGAAATGCCGACCGCTAAGTATTTCGATCAGCTAGGTACGGTAGCGATGCACTCCAGTTTGTTCGATCCGAAGGGAATATCGCTTTTTTTCAGATCCAGCCCTTACGGCAGCTTTAATCACAGCCATGCGGATCAGAATGGCATTATCATCAAAGCCTTCGGCGAGGAACTTGCGGTTGACGGCGGGTTCTACGATGGTTACGATAACGATCATTACCGGAAATATGCCAAACAGACGTTTGCCAAAAATGCGATTACGTATGACGGCAAAAAGGGCCAGAAAACTTTCGATATGAAAGCTTCCGGACAAATTACAGGCTTCGCCACAAATAAAGACTTTGACGCGGTAGTCGGTGACGCCAAAGCAGCCTACAATGCCGATTCCAATAATACCGGCCTTGACCTGGCTCAGCGCAGTGTGATCTATGTGAAACCTGGCGCCTTCGTCGTCGTCGATAATATGAAAGCGCGAAAGCCAGGCGGTTCTGAATTTGAATATTGGCTGCATGCCGATACTAACATGACAACGGATGGCAATAACGGCGCAACGATTATCAAAAATCAGGCAGCGTTGAAAGTCAAACTTTACTATTCGGGATTAACGGCCACCCAACCAACCAACCAGTTTCTGGATGCTGGCAACGTTGAACAGCCGCCGCAAGGCGCCTATGTAGGTAAGACGAGGCTTCATACATTATTTAAGACACCCCAAACGGTGTATGCGACGATTGTTTCCACTTATGTACCCTATCAGCTTGAATCCACACCTCAGAATATTGTCGACGAGGTCTTCGGTAACTATCGGAAGCTGCATTTCACAGATAATACGGACGTTTATGTGCGAACAGCCGAAAGCGGCTTAGTAAATGCTGGCAGCCTACAATTCGACGGTATTGCGGCTGTTGTCAAAGGAGCTTCCATTCTGCTCGTTGGCGGTACCCAATTGGTGATAAATGGAGTTACAAAGATTAACAGCTCACAACCGGCCACCATCGCTCTCTCTGGTGACGAGCTGTCAATCACAGGAACGCAATTGGCCCAGGTCAGCTTGCATAAACCCTGCGTTACGCCTGAACAATGCAATGCGCCAGTACTCGATGAAAAATACCGCAGCATTCCGAAGGGTGTAACAACAACAGTTAATACGCACGGCGTTCATTGGGACAGAGACGGAAGCACATTAACGTTCAACGTAGAGCCTGGACAGCACCAGCTTCTTCTTAGCAATATCACGGCACCGGCATCACTGGGCACGATTTCTTATCCCGTCGAGATTAACGGAGTATCATCAAATTTAACGCTGTCCGCTTACGGCAATGCACTCGGCGGCACAGCCGCTTGGGGTTCGCTATCGAATACGGCCGGGAATTACGAGGTTCTTGAAGCGCCCCCGGGCCTAATCTTTGAACGGATTGGCGCGGTAAAGCCGACTATCACCCTGGGTGCAAATGCGAAGATTATTTTACCTAATGCGACCGGTACTTTGAGACTGCGTACTGCCGGTCCATGACGATTGCATTCTCTCTCGGATGATAAGCGCGTACCGTCTTACGGCATACGCCTGGCTCAGAAGGCTCAAAGAGGTCCTTGCTAGAATGCAAGGACCTCTTCTGTATATATTACCGTAGCTTGTCAACTGACCGAATAATATCCCTTAAAATGAGTAATGGCTTTTCACAGCGGGGAGGCGATCCCATACCACATGGTACCTTGTGTCGCATAGCGTGACTTAAGGCTTCACAATCTTTTCCTGCTTCTTGTTTTCCGGGATCGGGGCGGGCTCTACACTTTGGTCGTTCGCGGTAAGATCGATCCCGTAATCCTTGGCAAAAACCATATGGGTATCAATAAGAACGTTCTCGGTGTGTTCGTCGAGTTGGAATACCCGGGCTCCACGCAGTCGGTTCCGATCCGCGCCGGGCAAACCATAAGCTCCGAAGCCCATGCTTCCGGCATAGCCAAGCAGCACGCCGTAGTAATTACCGTGGTACGTATTGACGTGATCATGGCCACTGAAGACGCCCTTGACATCTCCTCGGGCCAGAATTGCCGAGAACATACCGCTATTGATCGGACCGGGGCATTCGTCTTCGTTCCTTTCCCCTACAATATTGTGCTTGCCAACGGCCCTAACATGGTCAGCATCTGACCTTCCGTCCACGCTGGCGTACCACATGAATCGGTACTCCCAGAGCGGGATATGAATGAACATGAGTGACGGCACTTTATAACCCATTTTCTCCTCCAGCTTTTTGGAGGTTTCGTAGTACCACGCCACTTGATCGAACCGCAGCCAGTCCCAAGTCGGATATCCTTCGAAGTTTTGACCGGCAATTGTATCTGGCGCATACCTTCCGCTGTCCAGCAGCCAGATGTTGAAGGCTGCTTTCGACCCTTGGGAGGAACGGATCAACAGGTTGGTATTCCCCGTCCCGGTTATCCCTTTTTCTCCGGGCTGGTTTACATTATACTTGTACGCCATATAAAATTGCAGCATTTCCTCTTCGTATAGACCGGCGTTCGGAGTAGAGTCCTCGTCGTGATTCCCGAAGGTTACTGCCCACTTGATTCCTCGTAACTCCATGGGCTGGGCTATGTTGTTCATCGCCTGCTTCATCGCCATCGCCGTATCGCAGCCTGAGGAAATGTTGTCGCCGTTAAGGACAACTAAATCTGGCTTTTCGCTATCGAGCACCTTTTCCATTAGCTCCACGGTCCGCCGATCGATATTCTCGTCATCTTGCGTGTCGTTGAACTGGACGATTTTGAACTTTCCGTTAGAGTTAAATTGAAGTTTCACATTATCGTTGGTCGCCGCCTGTACTTCTCCACCGCCAAACAATTCGACGGGAACACCCACTGATCCGAGCGTAATCGCCAGCGCACCCACCCCACCAACTTTAATAAAATCCCTCCTGCTTATGCTTTTACTTGCCTCATCATGGCTCATCTAATAATACCTCCTAACATTTATTGGGATAAGCCCCCTTCTCAATCTATCGAAGTAATGTAAGGTGAATATATCCTCAATCTAAAGGTTATGTAAATCGAAAGGCTATGATTGTGGGTTACTAATGCTGATCTTCTCTACTCAAAGGTAGCTCTATGGATGGCTTGATCTCAAATGTTTTAAGGGAGGGCTTTATGCATTCAGTGAAAGAAGTGGCTAAACTATTCAATTTAACGGAACATTCCATTCGTTTTTATACAGATAAGGGCCTAGTTCCCGATTTACAGCGTGATAAAAATAATAATCGAATATTTAATAATGACTCTATTAAATGGCTAATCGGTGCTAAGAACTTTAAAAAATGTGGTATGTCCGTAGAAGACATCAAAAAATATGTAGATTTATACTGAGACAAAAAGAAGCGGTTCTAGCTCAACTGAAAGAAGCTAAACTAATGGCTGAATTTATAACCAAAAAAGAAAAACACTACCGTGACATTATTAATAATCTGACCCGGATAACACAAATCCGGCAAAATGGGAAAAAGACAACATCAATTGCCCACTAAAAAAACCAACTTTACGACAATAGGCTGCGTCCACCGCCTGCAGTTTGATGGATTAATATAATACGTGCCCATCCGGTCATAAGCCCGAAGTAGGCAAAATAAACCACCTGAATTCATATTGAAGAATTATAGGTGGTTATTGTTCATTAAGAATGAGATTTCTATGTTATCGTTTTATGAATATTTCCGTTCCGGCATTCAAGCTATTTCACTATCGTTCTCCGTTAGAACTTCGCTTAACGCAAGAGGACAATCTTCAAACATTTATCATCCTCTGAAGTATTATTGATAATCCATCTTTTCTTGAACTTGTCGAACCACCTATGCGATAGTAAATTTAGCCCACCATCCGTCTGTCCGCCTTTTTAACAATTTAAAAACAGAAACAGACCCGCAGCAACGTTGGCTGCGGGTCTTAGTGTACTTTTAAATGGGATAAGCGCCGAACAAAAAGAGGAGCTGCCGCGAGGCAAACTCCTTCACTATTGTTCTCTGTTACTTCGGTAGCGATAATTGCGTGCGTGAATAAGACTCATCCACTGGATTCTTGCCATCTTAACTACTAGGAAGCGTTTCGTTTAGATGACACTATTCTAAGTCATTTCGGGGATGCGGATTAATCGGGGGATATAAGAATTGATTATCGAATTGATTATCTTTCTTCGGAGCATGATCATCAGGTTTTTCGCTTTCATCTGGTGTTTCAGCAGCAGTCATAGCCGATATAGCTTCAAAGCTCACGAAGTCTTCGACTTCATCAAACTGGTTGTTTTCAGTCATTGCAAGCCTCCTTAAGGTGGATTTCATTACTAGGCAATTATTCGCCTTATATTTACTTTTTATTCAGACGTTTTGGCTCCCTAAAAAGAGAATCCGGAGTTCAACTGAACCGGAAGTTACTTAGATCAATCGAGACTAGCAGCAGATCCTTGACTGGCTCCAGATTGGGTCCACGAAGATATGCGCGCCGTTTTGTCGGGAAACGAAGCCCTTCAATCTCGACGAAGTCGTAGACATATTGCGCCGCTGGAAAGCCACCTGAAACATCGACATGGTAGTCGTGCCTGCGTAGTAATAAATCATCGCCAAAGTAGAAGTCTTGCTCCTTGCTATGACTGGCGACGTGTTCGGGAAAGCGCACACGCAAACCGTGCCAGAGCTCGTTGCCCTCTTGTAATGGGGTGATTTCGCTGACCTCGAATCCTGGCATGACCATGAAAAAAGGCGTTGTCAGGTATGTCCACATTGCGTACCCGTTGAAATATGCGCGATGAAGCGGGTCCCACGGTGTGTTCATCGTATGGTTAGCAAATAAGGTCCTAGGATCGTATTTCTCGCGGACGGTTTCCCCAGAGAGGGTCTCAATCGCGATACGATCGGGCGTAAAGGCAGTACGCCAATCCGGTTGACCAAAGGGAGTAACAGATGCGTTTTCCGAATGAAGCGCGACTGTCATCTCACGAGGATTGGAATCTTGTACGAGCCCTTTCAATGCCCATAAACCGCCACCGGTGACAATCGTGGCAGTCAGTGAACTAAATTTTTCCCATCTGTCTATTCCGCCGTGCGTGTCAATAACTTTTGCCAATAGGTTGTTCATATTCTCCTCCTTAATCCGAAAGATGATTCGACTATGAAAATGAGTTTTATTAATCACCTTTATTTACTTTACAATCATTACAGCACAATGAGAGTGCTGGACCACTTTATGGCTTACACTTCCCACGAATAACTCTGAGAAGAGGCTAAGTCCCCTACTACCCATTACGATAAGGTCGTAATCTCCTTCTTTTGCCTTCTTGCATATCATCTCTGCAGGATCTCCAATATAGCATTCGGTATCATATTGTATTGATGACCCTGAAAAGGCCTGTGCGGATTCCTCTAAAATCCTCCTAACTTCCGCTACTTGCAATTGTTCAATATCCACTCCGTAAGCAACTGTATTGATATTGTTACTAGGAATGATATGAAGAAGCGTTATACGGGCATTTATCCCAATGTTTTGCGCCAACCATTTAGCCGATTTCAGTGCATGTTTGGAATGTTCGGAACCGTCAACTGGAACCAAAAACCGTTCATACATGTTGTCACTCCCCTTTTTATAAAATCTTATTTTTATAATAAAACCCATGACGGTGATTATTGTGATGTAACTTTAGAATAATAGCGATTAAATCTGTACGAGCGAACTAGCTCGATAAAATGGAAAAATAGTTTCATTGAAAATTACTGCTAATCGAGCAAATGTGTCTTGAACCATTCCACGGCTGCGCTGCTCGATTGGTCGAAATATTGCGTGTACGGATCAAAATGTCCTCCCGGTATCAGCACCAGTTTTTTGGGCTCCAGTGCTTGCTCGTATGCAGCAAGTGCCAAATCGGTAGGAGTTATAAAATCGTTTTTTGCAACCAATATTAACAGCGGCGTAGGAGTAATATTGGCAACATTTCCTGCGAATGCCTCGGCAAATGTGGTTTGAGACTTATTCGCGAATACGGTTTCCCAGTCGCTCTTTGTTGATTTATCCTAGAACCCTTTATTTTGTAAACTAATACTTTCAAACTATTGAATAGGAGTGATTGAGAGCTTTGTAAGCTTTATTTAAAGACCGCCATTGTACAGCTAATGTGCATTTTAAAACTAACGAAGATCCCTTTTAATTAAGCTTTGACAGCATTTGCTGAACCCCAGAGCGCTCCAGGGTTTACTCGATTAGGATAAAGATCAAGCATTGCATTGTATAAATCTAAAACGTTGTCTGTTTCTTTATCCAAACGAATAAAGTCTAACAGATATTGTTTAGTTTCATCCAAAATTTTTGGTTTATTATCATTTTCAGGGACTTTATGACCCGTAATAACAAATTTAGAATTTAATTCTTTCAAGCCATCGATCGCTAGGATCCATTCAAGTCGAGAACTCTCTGTTGTTTCAGCTAGATGCTGATGGATTCCGTTGTAAACAACATCACCTGCCACCAGTAATTCAATATCTGGAATCCATAATGACGTTGTATTTGCTGTATCCGTAAATCCAGCTTCAATGATTTCCAACCCATGTTCTTCAAGTTCAAAAGAATTTGAATCGATCACATCGGGAAAAACTTGGGGTTGAGGAATTTGATTAGGGAATAATTTACCCCAAAAACTTTCAATATGTTTTGGACTTCCTTGTTTATAACTCACTTCAACAGATCCTTTTGTTGCTAGTGCTTTAACATTTGGAAATGCCTCTTTTATTTGTTTGATTCCAAAGAAATGATCGCCGTGACCATGCGTGATATAGATGTATTTTAAGTTACGATCAAAAGACTTTATCCAATCAATCAATTTTTGGTTTTGTCCAATTGTAGTAAAAGTATCCACTAAAACTGCGTCTTTTTCTCCATAAATTAAAGTAGCAGTATTGGAAACCCATTGAAGTTCTTCTTTTCCTTTTGGCAGGTTTCTTGTGAGACCGGCACGTTTTACGCATAATTCAGCGAATTGTAAGTTTGATATTTTAATCATCCTTAAATTTTATTTTTACTATACGATAACCTCAGGAATGACTGAAAACCCATCCACACCCAATAAATAGCAGCAGTATTTTTCAATTACATGTAGTATGCGGGCTAAAGATTCTCCAGATACGATGAGTGACAACGTGTCGGTTTTTAGTTTTAAAATATGGTTTTCCAACTCAACTTCAGATTGAGTTGGTTGTCCTGCTTTCAAGCTGTTTTGCAATAATTAATTCCTTACCGATCGTTCGCGGCTTTGGACGAAACATAAGCTGATGTCTGATGAAATTAATGTTTTTAGGCTGATCCATTATAAAGAAACAGCGTCGGTTAAAGTCTCTAAAAAGAAAGTCTTAGACTGCCGCCGCGGTTTCAGCGTGTTATTCATTTAGTCCGCTTCAACCGAACGCTCCAACCATGTGTTGACCTCTTCTAACCGTTTGGTATAAGCTTCACGGATCGTATATGCAGCTTGAGATCCAACTGCCAAACGAAGCGGCGAATTGTCGCTTTTTATAACAGAAATAATCAGTTGCACTGCTTTTGCCGGGTCGCCGGTCTCGATGTTCGATATACCTTTCTCGTATGCTCCATACAACGGAGCATATTCTTGTTTCTTCTCGGTATGCTGCATCGATTCGCCAAAAAACTTTGTTGCGTACACGGAAGGCTCCACGATCGTCGTCTTGATCCCGAAGCTTGCAAACTCTTGCGCGAACGCTTCGGAAAAGCTTTCAACTGCAAACTTGGATGTTGCTCTTTAATATTTTCTTCCGAAATTTTCCTTTGCAAATTCCATAATTTGCTCCGCATTTGAATTGAATTCTATTTTAGTGAATTCATTTAGTAACTGTAATATTTGATTCGCTGCTTGGAAATTTTCATTCGCAATTTGGGCTTGTATGCTCTCTGAGCCGTGGATTTTTACATTCTCTCTTAAAATTTCCAGCATTACTTCCATTTTATTGTGACAATTTATAAAATCTTGCATGGATTTCTCTGTTGATGCAACTTTAGAATATTTAGAATAATAACGATTAAATCTGACTGAATAAATCAACACATAGATAACGATTAGCGCAGCAAACAAATTTAGAAGAACCAACGAGAAGTTCAAACTAAAAAATTGAGTCAGCACTCCGACGCCAACAGGGGGAACAATGAATCCGGCGTAGGCGCATAAATAAAAAGCCGAGATAACTCGAGGACGTTCTTCCGGCTTCGGCAACTGACTGGCTAATCTTAAAGAAACTTGAAACGTCCACCCACCGCCGATAGCTTGAATAAAGATGCCGATCCAAAGCAAATTTAAACTTGCTGTCTGTCCGGAATAAACAATGACCCACGATCCAATGGCAAGAAACAGGATTCCTAGGCACATCCTTGTAACGGGATTACGCGGCCAAGGAAAGAACTGCATCAAGGCCCCACCGCCAAGAAGCAGCAAAATTAGCAAACCGGAAATAGAGAGATTGGCAGTGTGAATGACGTTCTTGGCGAAAGAAGGAATAAGAGAAAACACAATTCCATTTAACGTGAAAACAGTAAAGATTGGAAGTCCGATAAAAGACCAAAAATGGGAACGAATATTGTCGGGAACACCGAGCGAAATCTTAGTTTTAGCCGGTTTCTGCGTTTGGGAATCTTCGTGCTTCGGTAATATTTCCAGAAATACCAAGGAGCTTAATAACATGACGAGCAGAATCCAATACGGCAAACGAAGCGGCTCAAAATGCAAATATTGCACGACTAAACCTGCAATGGCGGGGCCCAGGCCAAAACCAATGGTTACTGTTACTCCTGATAACTTAATTGCCGTACTCACTTTATCGTGAGAGGTTTGTTTTAATAAAAAAGCGCTGGCTGTACCTGTAAAAGCGCCATAGGCGATGCCTTCCAAAATCCTTGCCGCATAGAGCATCCAAACGTTGAAACTCCCTATAAAGAGCAACGTCGATGCGATGGAAATCCATATACTGAAGCGAAGAACACGTTTCAATCCCCAAGCGCTTCCTCTCGCTCCCACGACAAGCAAAGTGGGCAGCAGGATAGCGGCATAAACGGCAAACAATATGGTGATTTCCAGACTGCTCAGCCGATAATGCTCCCCATATAAAGGGAATAATGAGGAGATAAACGTAGCTCCGCAGGACATCATAAGAACAACCCAAAGCATTCTTTTCATTTCAGTAATTCCTACTTTCTCATGTTAATTCTACTTACTAGTTGATAAGTATATTTCATATATTAACCGCCTTTAACTTCTAATAAGGCGGTTTATCTGACTTAGAACTTTGGGTAATACATCGTTTCCCAATGTACGTTTATATTGCAAAGCACCTTTTATACATGACAGTACGGCATAAGCTAATGATTCAACATCTTCTGATTTTTGAACGATATCTTCATTATACCCTTCTGTAAGAATAATCATTAAAACCTTTAATTCAAACTGACTAACCTCCTGTACTTTTTGTCTAATAATATCAGGTAAGGATACAAAATCAGATTGGAGAGAAGATATTGGACATATCCCTTCCCCGCTTATTTCAATTTGTCTAGCAATAAACTCCCTAAGTTTCTCTTCTACTGTCATCGTAGCATTATTAATAAATATTAAGAAATTCTCTAAATTTTGTTGCATCCGCTCAGTAACGGCAACTCCTAAATCCTCCTTTTTTTCAAAATGATAATGAATGCTTGCCTTGGTTACGCCCAGTTGTTTGGATAAATCATCGTAACTTATGGCAACATAA
This sequence comes from Paenibacillus andongensis, assembly GCF_025369935.1. NCBI lineage: Bacteria > Bacillati > Bacillota > Bacilli > Caryophanales > Paenibacillaceae > Paenibacillus > Paenibacillus andongensis. The sequence continues at coordinate 3,967,146 of NZ_CP104467.1, forward strand.
CCTTTTTCTCGAATAAGTTTTAATGCGAGATCTAATATTTGCTTTTTTCGATTTTCCATAACAGTATTTTAACTTACTAGTAGGTAAGAGTCAAGCCGACATAGCAGCAAAATAAATCCAAGCCGCCACCATTAATCCATGGTCCCCAGCACCCTGTCGTCATCATTTAGAGCCGTAAAACGACTAAGCTGGTTGCGCCTCCATATAACACATAGCTATCCATAGGCAAGTTGCGCTTTAGACGTATTTGTTTTAAACATCCGCTTGCTTATCCGTGTTGTTGTAGTTTATACAACATTTTGCATGCTAATTAGCGTTTTTTGCGTTATTGTTGCAAAACATACAACATTTTCGGCCAAAATCCGTTCAATCATACAAAAAAGGGATAAATTGACAACACACAACATCTTCAGCATGCCCAGAAATAATCAAGGAAATTGTGTTATATTGTACAACTTGCCTACTTGTCTCCTCCTTCTCCCGCGAATTCTTATCTTATAAATAAGAATAACCGCCGATTGGCGGTTATTCTTAAACCTTAAATTCATAATTACAATTCGATTTCAAGCCCCTGGCCGACAGGCTGAACCGTCTCCAAAACACGCTGGGTCATTTTGTTCCCAATCAAAGAATCAATCACCCAAGCGGATAAATCTTGTCCGGCCAAACACCCGGCAGCCGTGCTGATGTTACCGTTATTTACGAAGCTTTCGTTAACTACCTCTACGCCAAACGCGGCTAACTGTCCGACCGCAGTTGGATAGGTGGTAGCCCGATTCCCTGTCAAATATCCCATAGCTCCCAAGAGTAAAGCACCCGAACACATAGATCCGATCAATTGCCGATCCGGTGAAAGTTGAAATCGACTTAGATAAGTTGGGTCCTTGAACAATGGCTGTACCCCCCTTCCGCTTGCGAACAGGACAGCATCCTGTGTATTCGCCTCCTCAACCATCCCATGCATGGGGATTCTTAATCCCGCCATAGACACATGCGATGATGCGGTCCCAAGCAGCTTTACTTCCCAATCAGCGATTCCACCGACCAATCTCACTCTATTCAACAAATCCCAAGGCAGGAACACATCAAGATCGGTAAAATCATCAAAGCAAATGATTGCTATTTTCATTTGTAAACTTCCCCTCACATTTTTTTGGAAACGTTCCCCAATCCCTAGTATAGCGCAACCTGACGCTGACGGCATCCATGTATAAGCATTGAGACTATCCTTTCACCGCGCCATCCGTAATGCCTTGAATAATCCACTTTTGGAATATAGCGAAAATGACCACGATCGGAATCGATGATAAAATGAGCGACGCGAGAATCAAGGACCATTCCCTGCTGTACTTGCCGAAAAACATATTGATCGTAAGCACGAGCGTGTACTTGCGGAAGTCCGTCAGCAGCAAAATGGGCAACAAGAAATCATTCCATAGCCACAACAAATTCAGGATGACGATCGTAAACGTGATGGGAAGCAGCAGCGGAAAAATGATCGCAAAATAAGTTCTGAATTCTCCGCAGCCGTCCATCTTGGCCGACTCATCCAGCTCTCGCGGAACACCTTTGACAAAGCCGTGATACAGAAAAATGGCCATATTGACACCTAATCCGGCGCATACTACCCCCAATCCGAACGGAGAGCCCTGCAACCCCAAGTCTTTTGCCATCTTAGTCAATGTAACCATAATCGTTTGAAACGGAATCAGCATGGATGAGACGAACAGCAAGAAAATCGCTTGACTCAGCTTGCCCAGAGTACGAGATAGCTTATAGCCCGCCATTGAGCTGAAAAATACGATACCCACAATTCCCGTAACCGTTACGACAATCGTATTCCAAGCGCTTTTGAGCATGTTCGCTTTCTTGAACGCTTGAACATAGTTATCAAGCTGCAAGCGAGACGGCAGACTTAGAACGGAACTGTACATCTCGCTCTGCGATTTGAAGGAATTGATCACGGCCATGTAGATCGGAAACAGGAAGTAGACCGCAAGAACGGTAAGAATAAGCAGAGACAATACGGAATTCACACGTCTGCTCACGCTTCCACCTCCCGCTTCTTCATGACCGATACTTGAATCATCGTGATAACAAGAATGATCAAGAAGAGGATGATCGCCTTCGCACTCGCGTAACCGTACCGATAATTGCGCTGATAAGCTTCCTCCAAAATATTCATGGTAATGACTTGCGTAGCTCGGGCCGGTCCCCCGCCGGTCAATGCATAGATGAGGTCATACACTTTAAAGGAACTGTTTAGCGTCAGGAAGATGCAAATTGTGAGCGCGTGAGCAATCAAAGGCATCGTAATATAACGAAGCATCTGAAAAGGCGTGGCTCCGTCAATAATAGCGGCTTCCTTCAAATGCTGTGGGATTCCCTGGATGGCAGCCATGTAAATGAGCATGTGTGTCCCGACTCCGCCCCAAATCGATACAAGCATAATGGTCCAAAAAGAAACATTCGGGTCACCAAGCCAGGAAATGCCTAGAAATTTCAACGCGTTGAAATTGGATAAAGCCGGCATGACCTTGGAGAAGATGAATACCCACATGAACGTACTAATAATGATGCTTAACATATTGGGCATGAAGAAAATGGTCCGAAACAATCCCTTTGCTCTTCGCTGCGACTCTATAAGCAAGGCAACTAGGAGAGCGATCGCATTTTGCAAAATGACAGCAAAAACGACGTATTTGGCCGTAAACAGAATAGACGTTTTGAAGTTCTCGTCGTCGCGAATTGCTTCTACGAAGTTTTGGATACCAACGAAGCTGTAAGATTTATTCAAGCCGTCCCAGTTGGTGAAACTGAAATAAGAGCCTTGAATCATCGGGATGACAAGGAAAACGACATACAATGTAAAGGCTGGCAATACAAAGAGGATTAAGGACAATGATGCTTGATAGGATCGGTTCAGCATGATTCCACTCCTTTATGAACCTCATGCCCTGTTATCGTCAGGCGACGACAGCAGGGCATGACTGCGGTCCACTTTTTATAGCTTATTTCTTATTCGCCGCTGCGTTTGCATCTTTCCACGTCTTATCCAGGTCTTTAATGACATCGTCCTTGGACATTTTCTTGTTGAAGTAAGCTTGCAGCGCTTTGCCCACTTCGTCCTTCACAGCTGCGGGAAGCGACGGGTCCTTATAATAAAGTCCCTTATTGGCGTAGCTTGCGGCTTCCTCTACCCAAGGATACGGTTTGAACGTATGATTTTTGGAGACTGGATTGAACTTCAAGCTTTGGTAAAGTCCGTTGGAATCTTTGTCGTCAAGTATATAATTCAGCATATCCAGCGCAACTTCTTTATTTTTTCCGTTCGAAGTCATAGCTAACGAAGTGGATACTGAGACGTTAATGAGCGATGCTTTCGGGTCGTCATTGATCGGCAGCGGCGCCACACCGAATTCCATTTTGTCGTTTGCTTTCAGAATGCTGTTGGCATTCCAAGGGCCTTGCACCCACATGGCGGCTTTACCGGCGGCAAAATCCGCGGAACCGTCGTCATTGCCAATTTCAAAGGCGCGTTCCGTTCCGTTCGCGTTGACCAAGTCAATGATATCGAACATTTCTTTTACATCCGCGAAGCTGCCCTGACTTTTGTTCATCTTGTCGATGAAATCTTTATGTGAGGTATTAACGAGCGCGCCAACCGCCAGCGGAAGGAACAGCTGCGGAATCCAGCTTTCTTTGTAGCTGAGCAGGAACGGTTTGATTTTGTTGTCATTCAGCTTCTGTACAACCGCTTTCATTTCCATCAACGTAGAAGGCGGCTTAAGCCCCAGATCATTAAATATTTTTTTATTGTACAAGTAGCCCCACTGCAAGCTTTCCATTGGAACCGCAACGACCTTGTTGTCGATGGAAACAATCGGTTTAATGCCGTCCTGAAGCTTGGCGGCGAAAGGCTGGCTGGTCAAGTCCGCCAAATACCCGGCCTTATAGTAATCCGGAATATCGTTTACCGCATGGATGCTGAAGATGTCCGGCACATCCCCGGTTGCGAGGCGTGTTTTCAAAATCTGTGTGGCATTTTCGGAGCCCGGGAATTCAGTATTAAAGGAAACCTCGATATTTTTTTCTTTCTTCTCTTTCTCCGCAAATTGGGCGAAATATTTGTCGAACTGATCGCGGAAGCGGTCTAAACCGCCAAGAAACACTTTCAGCTCCACCTTCCTTGGAGCCGCTTCGGCTTTATTATCCTGAGCTAACGCAGGTTTGCCGGCCGTGTCTTTGCTGCCCGAAGAACAAGCTACTGTAGAAACCAACATCATGACGGCAGCCGTCATTGCAAGTGCCTTCTTCATTTTCGTTTTGCCTCCCTTTGTTTTGGTAACGCTTACGATTTAAGTATACTGACAAGCGCAGGCGTGCACATTGGACTGGATTTGCGAAATGAATTGGACAATATTGATATGGCATTTACTCCCTGCTATCATTTCGGATTTGCCCGGGCGTCAGGCCGGTGATTTTTTTGAAGATGCGGTGAAAATAAGTCAGATCAGAGTATCCGACCGCTTCCGCAGCGCTTTTGATGGAGGTCGTCGGGTTCTGCAGCAGCTGCCTTGCTTTTTCCACCCGCAGGGTGATGATATGGTCCATCACTGTCGAGCCAATCTCCTGCTTAAAAGTTCTGGACAGATGCTCCTTACTGACAAAAAACTGCCCGGCAATGGATTCCAATGTGATTGGCTCTACAAAAGACAGTTCGATATAGTGCCTGACTGCATCGATATCGATCCGCGTTTTGTTTCTTCGTTTATGAACCAGCTCCTCCATAACCGCCATGTAGGAGTTCGACAAAACCTGGATCCATTTGGCAATCGGGGTGTCATCCGTCACTAATAGTGATCTAGCAGCAGGAGTGATTACGAACTTCGAATCGGATTTCATCCGGGACGCCTGTTCCTCCAAGAGAATCATGAACTGCTTGTACAGCGAGTTGTTGATGCCTGACTGCAAAGGCTCTTGAGCCGTCAGGAAGAACTCCAACTCCGTAAATTTTCCTCGAACGGCTTCCATTTGCAGCTCTTGAAAATTTCTGGCGATGCTCATCTTGGCGTCTGTCATAATGGTTAAAATGACTTGGTCAAGCGGCTGAACCGCATAGAGTCCCCGCGCGATGTGCAATTCCTTGACAGCCTTCTCCAAAGCGCGATTCAGCTCCTCCGGATTGATCGGTTTCAAAATGTACTCATCCACTTTGGATTGAATCGCCTGTTTCGTATAAGAAAAATCATCATACCCGCTGATGACAATCTTGCGAATGAACGGGTAATCATCCGATAGCTTCTTCAACAGTTCCACCCCATCCATGCCGCGCATCTTCATGTCCGTGAAGACGATATCCGGTTGAAAGCTATGTATGATTTGGAGAGCGCTGAGGCCATCTTCTGCCTCTTCTACCTGTCCGATCCCGAATCGTTCCCATTCGGCGAGCTGGCGTATGCTGCTCCGGGTCCAATATTCATCATCAATAATGACCGCCTTCATGCTCCGATCTCCTCTCTTCGCTCCGGCAATGACGGAATCACAAGCTTCACGGTCGTTCCTGCGTCTTTCTCGCTCGTGATATAGAGTCCATAGTCGCCGCCAAAAATCATTTTGATCCTGGTATGAATGTTGCTCATCCCCAGACTATCTCCCAGCTCTTGATCGTCCGATTCTAGTGTCAGTTGTTTTCGAATTTGCCACAACCGTTCATCCGGAATGCCGATGCCGTTGTCTTCAATGCTGATCTCCACCTCGTCCAAAATCATTTGCACGCGAATCGTGATCGACCACGTGCCCATTTTGTCTTCGAGCCCATGCTTGAAGCAGTTTTCAACAATCGGCTGCAGCGAAAACTTTGGAATTTGGCAAGAACGGCACTCTTCATCTATGTCCATATGAATGGTCAACGTGTCGTGAAACCGGATATTCTGAATATGTAAATAATTGCTTACATGTTCCAATTCATCGGTCACGGTGACCAAATCGGATTTCATTCGAATCGTATAACGGAACAACTCGCTTATCGCGCGTACGTGCTCGTAGATCTCGGGGACCTTACGGTCAAGGGCAATACCGCCAATCGCTTGAAGCGCATTATAAAGAAAGTGCGGATTAATCTGCGCCTGCATCGCCTTTAATTGTGCGGTTCTCTTTTCGATCTTGGTCTTGTATTCCGTTTGAATCAGTTCTTTAATCCTGAGGAGCATGGAGTTAAACCGTCTTTCCAGGGTGCCGATCTCATCCCTTCTAACCCGGCTGACGCCGACGTCGAAATTTTGAAACTCCACCGCTCTCATCGACTTTGTCAAACGGATAATCGGCTTCGTCGTGAAATACGCTGTCAGCACGGAAACCGCAATCGCGAAACCTATGAAAATGACAGCCGTAACGAAACTGAAATGTAGTGTGGAGGAAGCGCCGTGCGTGACATAACTCATCGGAATAAACTTGATCAACCATAGCTTATCGGAGGCAACGGGCTGATAAAAAAGAAAGCCTTCTTTTAATTGCCGATAGCCAGGTAGCGTCGGATTGGATACGATCTGCTCAAGCAGCGTTTTATTTACGGTGATTTGCTCTGTACCCGAGTAAGGATCATACATCATGTTACCTTTACTATCGACAATGAACACTTGACTGCTGGATTCCGATTGGAGCATATCTAGTACGCTGTTCATCATTTGCCACCGGACATCCATTGACACCCCGCCGAGAACTTCGCGGTCCTCAAACCGGTTCATGCTGCGAACGATTGAGAAAAAATTTCGATTGACATTCGTGATGATGTTCACGCTTTCAAAAGAATCATCGGTGGTTTCCCAATCCATACTCGGCGTACTCAGTTGCGATGTGGTACGGACAGCATCTTTATCTGCAATAAACAATTGCTGCTTGAATCTCATATATAAAGAAATTCGGGCAATTTGACTATTATTTGCAATATATAAGGCTCTCAGTTTTTCTTTAATGTAACTGTCAGTCACATCATCTGGATCAATATTTATGTTATTGGAGGAAGAGTTTGTGTTCGGGAATAGATTTTTATCTAACAAAACGGAATATGAAATCGCTTGCAGCTGATCAAACTTTTCATTGAAGTACTTGCCAGCCCACTCCATCCTCGATTCATTAGAACGAATGACTTCCAAGCTCAACGATTGCTTTGTTGTTTTGGTAGCGAAAAGAGTAACTAAGCTTAACGGCAGCACAGCAATTGCGACCATGATCAACATAAGTTTATACCTGAGGCTCTTGTTAAAAGGGGATAGTAAATGACGGGAGAATCGGCTAAGTGTTGATATAGTCATGATAATTTCCGTCCTTTATTCTAGTTTCGTGTATAGTAATTCCTTGGTTCTGGCCATCTTCTTGCTGCCTCCTTTTCGAGAACAAATTTAGCATGTTACAGAACAATGGTCAATAATTACTTAGATCTATCGTTCTTATATTTTATACACATTACCTAGATCCCAAAAATAAAAATAGCGCAATTATGTGGTATTTTAATGTGTTAACACGCTTTTCCGGATAGGATTCCCTAAACTAGCTCCAGCAATGAATAAAAAAATCAAAGGGGTAAACCCCCTTTGATTTTTTTGTTATTTAACCAGCCATGTTATTGACTGAGTGCTTGGTATCAAAAACAGAAATGTGGTCTACTTTTCCGCTTGATTTGGGAATAATAAATTTAAGTTGAAACTCATCAGATGCTTTATAAATATATATCATGTCATCCCCGTTTACCTTCGTATCCACTGGTTTTCCTAACGCTTGTTCAATTTGATTCAATGTTAGTGATTGCAGCTTTGGATCGCTGGAACGAATGTCAATGATTTGATCACCCTTATTGAAGCCAATGACTGCATTTTTCTTGGTGTAGGTCGCATATATTCCACTTCCTACCGCTTCTTTATGATCCGCATTCCCCCATGCTTTCTCCACATCTTCGAAAAATTTTGTTTCTGCAGCAAACTCAATGCCAGCCACCTTACCTAACTTCGCTAGTTCAAGCATATCTTTAATTTGCTTAGAAACGGACGTTGTTTCTGATGATATTGGTATTACATTGATGTTGCCACTAGACGTTGATGCCGGCTTTGATGAAGTTGTTGGAGCTGAACTAGGTGCAGATGAAGGCGTTGATGAAGGTTCTACTACTGAACTAGGTGTGTTACTAGCTATTGGAGCAGCAGCGCTCGCTGCCGGTTTTTCAGTTGATGTACATGCTGTGAACATAAGCATACTCGCAATTAACATTGGATATACCGATGCTTTTTTACTAACATTTTTCATAATATTCTTTCTCTCCTCTATGTTTGAGTGCTTACAATATTCAAACGATTAACTGATAAGTAATGTTGCAAAATCAAAACATGGGAAAACTTAACAAGTTCTACAGCTACAACACATAAACCCTATGATTTATCATAAAGTCTCGCATGCTAATCTGCCCTTTAGTTCAACGAAGAAGCAGCCGATCATTCTGACCGGCTGCCACAGTGTTCGGAGCTATTAACCTAAAATCTTTCCTTCGGTTTTTCCCCAATTAAGCCCAACAAAAACATTTGTGAAAAGGCGTACCCTTTGTACGTTTTCGATATACATGAAGGAATTGTCAGATCAAGGTCCAAGTAAGTGGTTAGTATCCGCTGTGTGAATTCTTTTTGATTCGTTAAGGAATATTCCTGCAATTGTTTTGCAAACTCCTTGTTTACGTTTTCTCTCCCCCCAAGCGCTTCTTGCAATTGGTACCCTGCCATATAAAGTTCAGCAGCTATTTCTTCATCATCTCGCTGATGTTCAGCTATATAGGTCGAAATCCAGTCACGCACTAATGACGAGGTGTCTTTATTATTTTCCTTAGCGATCTGTTGGAAACTCTCTTTTATGTCTTTTGATATACGTATTTGTAAATTCGTATCCATCTAGTTGATTCCTCCTTAATTTGAATAAGCTAATTTTAATTCATTTGTAATTACCATGTCAATACATTGTAATTACGTAAATCAAGGTACCATTCACTGCATCATATGATTAGTTACTTCACATTACTGCCCGTCCCTCAGTTCAACGAAATGAGAAAGTCCCTGATTCATTTATTATCGAGTTTAGAATCAAGCAAAATGTAAAGAATGAAAGTAATAACGAAAATTTACACCGAGGTGCAGCCTCGGTATGAGGTCATGTGTACATGAATCTTTCACTAGCTGTAATTCTTTTGGTTCTTGCTTTGCGTTACGCAAAGTGGTCCAAGTGGCAAGAGTTTTACCCCACGATTCTCTATATGGTGATGCTCAACCTTCTTTACAGCTTTATCGTAAAAACTAACCCCCTTTGGTTGTATAAGTCCTCGCTCATACCCAAAGGGCTACTGGACATCATTATTATCTTTATCGTAGAAACTTCCATGATCATTTTGTTTTTATCCTACCACCCTATTCAATGGAAGCGCATATCTCTGTACTGGGCATCTTGGATAATTGTCTTTTCTGCCATCGAGTACATTTTTTTCCTGGCCGACCGCATGGATTATTTTAGGGGATGGAACATGGGGTGGAGTGTGATTTTCTACATCATCATGTTTCCAATGCTTTTTCTCCATTACAAAAAACCGATTGTAGCTCTGTTGCTTTCGATACCTTTTACACTAGGATTCATGTGGATCTTTGATTATTTTTAATCAACCGCAATCACACCTCGCAAAGCCACTTCTTAAAAACCAGAACAAAAAGAGGCTCCCATTTGAATTGGAGCCTCTTTTGTTATGTTAAGCTATCCTAAATTCCCCTTAATGAAAACGGCACTTTCTCGTCCGGACGGCTGTCCTTTATCCAAATTGTTCCTTCATCCTTTTCCATAACTGCTTCTGCTTGTTTCAAGTCATCTTCCCAGATAACATAACCATTCAAGATACTTTCACAAACTCTAGCACTTCATTTTTTGGAATAAAGTCTTCTATAAAGATAATCAGCCATCTTGACCAATATTTTAACTTGTAAATTCGATCTTAGTAAAAGGCTTTGTAAAAAAAGTAAAACAACATGGTTTTGCACAGATATCCCGTTGACCGACGCAAATGCCAATCCCATTCCGAGTAAAGGTGATTATTAGGCCCTGTTAGAGCCTCGCGAACGTGATGTAATCGACTTGGACCGGCTCTGCCGATTCGATCCGAAGTGCCCGGTTGATCTGTCCCCGGTGATATTGCCCATGTAAGACGACCTGCAACAGGATGTCCCGGACGGACGTTCGGAATGGAACCCCGCTCTGGTTCGCATAGTCGATCATCTCGTCCAATTCGGATTCCTCGAGACCTTCGATATAGACGCGATATTGCTCGGCGTTTTCTTCGAACATCGTCCGGATCGCCGTCAGGTCTTCCGCTTCCTCCCACAACGAATATTGCGCGCTGCCCTTGCCCTGCAATCGGGACAGCCAGACTTGTTCCGCAACCGCTACGTGCCGAACCAGCTTTAGAAGGTCCTTGTTCTTCGTCTCACTCTCCTCGAGCGTGTCCAAGATGCGTCCGTCCGCCCAGTAAAGGTGGTCCATCATGCACTTGATCGTCTTCATTTCGGTTTCCCCCTCTTCGTCTCATCGATTACTTGAACCTACTGTACACCGTTAGTTCAATCCATGGTCTTCATCAATTATCCATGAAAACTCTTTAACAATAGCTTTAGCGATGTCCGATATTACTAATTCTAAGGTGTCATCAAGGTTCATTTATTTATTCAAAAACAGCTCCTGTAAGTCAGCGTGTATACGGCTGCAGCTTTGTTTTGGTTTCGCTATCGTGTCCCGTTATCTTAATAAGAATGGTTCAAAAATCACTTTCCCTATGTGACCACTTTGTTGAGCTTCATTAATTGCTTTCTCATATTCCCGTAGGCTAAAACGCGTTCTTGGTGCTTGAATAGTCAATTTTCCACTTTTCACTAATTCAAAAACAATACCAAAAGTTTTATGCCACTGAGTATTGGAAATATCCTCAACCCATCTTTTAAGCCAAAATGGTTTCACCCTGATATTAGGATGTTGTTGATGTATCTGAGCCCTATTCATTTGAACTCCTGACATAAGACCAATATTTAAGACTGTGCCACCGGAGTCGGAAATGGAAGTAATTAACATTAATAACCTTCCTAATGCAAACTCTGCGGATTATACGTTCAAAGGTCTATATCGATCTATAGGACCCAACACATCGGCGATTACTATTAATAGCTTAAATCCACCTAATGTGATGCGGTTAATCGATACAACTCTTATTAGTGGAGCAGGACCTTCGATTTCATCGACAGTTGCAGTATTAATAAAGAACTATGGTATTCTTACGGCTACTTTTTCACCGGACGCTTCGGTTACATTCTTATTCCCTGCTTCTGTTAATATTGATCCAGCAGTTAATTAGTGTTATACGAGAAAAACCGTCGTTGATGTCCGGCGGATTTTTTGCTTACAAGATTATCACTGATTTGAACACCGAATCTAACAAGGATTCAACGCTGGAGCCCAAATATCCGCGTTCTTTTTTAAGTTAAAGCGGATAATAATCCATCGGCAATCATGTCAAACCTACTTGTATCCCGAAAACTTCTTGCAAGTAATTGCGCGCCTTGAAGCGAAGCAAGGAATTGATGGGCTTGCACATTCGCGGCACCTTCAAAGTTTAGATGCCCTTCACGCCGCCCCTGATCCATCACTCGTTCTAGCCATTCTAAATTAGCGGTGAAAAGCTGAGCTAGCCCTTCTCGTGTCTTACCTGATAAGGTAGCCAAGTCAGTAGAAATCATGACGCCTAGACAAGTACAATAATTTTGAACAGGACCACTGTAAAGTAAAGTGAATTTACGCAGCTTTTCCAAATTGTTCTGTGTCTCGGTATCGATTTGAGTAACTGCAGAAATAAAATTTCTGTGATACCGCGAAATCAGCGCTTCTCCTAAATCCTCCTTGTTTGGGAAATGGTAATGAATACTGGCAGTGCGTATCCCTACTTTTTCTGCAATGTGTGCATAGCTAAACCCGTTAAACCCGACATCTTGAACAATCAACTGAGCAGTATCCAAAATAGCCTCTGCTGTATTTTTAGTTTTAGTCATGCCAATATTCTACCTTTTAGAAGATAGCGTGTCAAAAGCGGAATAAGGTGACATTGGTAACTTTCTCCGGTTCGCTCATCTCGCTTAAGAGGAATCGCGAGCGCAAGTCTAGCCTTCTGTTAGTTTGAGCTGCTTCCGGTCGGTTCGGCCTATTCCCAGAGGCAAGCTAAGCGCCCCCAAGAAGACGATGAAAGCCGCTCCGATTAAAGCGGTGAGGTAACTGCCATTTTCCGATATCAGAAGACCTGCAATAAGCGGTCCGATTATTTGCCCCAAGCCAAAAAAGGTGGTCAGCAAACCTATAATCTTTCGGTTGTTTTGAGGGTATAAATCCTTGGCAAAAGCGACGGACAGCGTCGTTATCCCCATAAAGGTTACGCCGAACATAAGAGCACCTACTATTATGGCGGTTGAAGAAGGAATAAGAACCGGAATTGCAATACCTATGGATTGCAGCAGCATAGCAACGGTCAATGTCCACTTTTTTCCCCATCGAGAAGCAAGCATCGACCAACCGACGCACGAAGGCGCCGCGGCAATACCAACCAGCATCCAACTGAGTGACGCAATATTGGGGATGCTCGAAACCGACTTGGCGAAAGCTACAAGATAGGTCCCAGTTACAATGTAGCCCAGACCTTCCAAGCCATAGGCAATCATTAAACATATCAAGACCCGCCGAACGGCCGAAGGGTGATGGTCGTGGTCATGAGATGAGCTTAACGTCTTCGTACCAGTATGCCTGTCCCACAACGAGTACCAGGATGCTAGTCCTAAGATCAGACTGATAAGGCCCAGTCCCTTCCATACTTCACTCCAATCGCCGTTTCGGGCAAGCAGCGGAACTGAAAGTCCAGTCAGCAGAATGCCCGCTCCCACGCCTCCGTAGAATATTCCGGCTTGGAGAGCCGATAAACGATCCAGTACAATGCTGGATGCGATGACAAACACGATTGCGCTGGCAAGGCCCGACAAAAACCGGAGTACGAGCCAGGCTTCTAGGCTGTGGAACACACCCATTTCCCATGTGGTAGCAATACATACGATTAACCCGGCGAACAGCAGCATGGATCGGCTTTTAACCTGGACCAACGTCAGGACAAACGCACCAATCAAATACCCCAAATAATTGCTTGAAGCCAGATAACCCGCACCTGCGGCGGAGAACAGGTGGTGATCCATCATCATCGGGAGGATGGGTGTAAAGGCGAACCTTCCGATTCCCATAGCTACCATCAATGCGGCTATGCCTCCGAGCAAAACGATCAACGTCCTTCTCTCCATTCACTTTCCCTCCTGTCTTTACCTACGACTATTCATTCATCATACAATGATTCCTGTTATCATGTATAATACAGAATAGTGATATTAAATATCTTAATTTCAGATATCTGAACCTAAATATATAGGAGGTCTATATGGATATTCAGTTGCTCAAAGTGTTTTTTACCACGGCGCACGAAGGCAGCATTTCTAAAGCGGCTCATAAATTAAACTTTGCCCAATCCAACGTCACCCATAAGATTCAACAGCTGGAGACCGATTTGCAGACTCAGCTTTTTTACCGCCACAATCGGGGTATTACGCTTACCCCTTCCGGTCAAATCCTTGTTTCTTACGCGGAGAAAATATTGCATGTCATACAGGAAGCCAGATTGGCCGTCGGAGACTCCTCCGTTCCCGCAGGCCCGCTTCATATCGGGTCTCTGGAAACAACCGCCGCCGTTCGACTGCCTACGCTGCTTACCAAGTATCATACCGAATATCCGGCGGTCGACTTCTCTTTAATTACCGGTACTTCCGAGCAGCACATTCATGCCGTTCTTCATTATGAGCTGAACGGAGCATTCGTGGCCGGTCCCGTGGAGCATCCCGATTTGGTTCAAGAAAACGTCATTGATGAGGAACTGGTACTTGTCACCTCGGTCACCCATCCGCCTGTTAATTCCATCCATGATGTGCAGCTGTCTACGCTTCTCGTATTCCACAACGGCTGTTCCTACCGGGCAAAATTAAATCAGCTGCTCCAAGATGAAGGCATATTGCCTGTTAAGCTGATGGAATTCGGATCAATTGAAACGATTATAGGTTGTGTAGGCGCTGGCCTCGGCATTGCTCTTCTGCCACGTTCCATCATAACCGATTCGGAAAAGCAAGGCCGAATCCGCTGCCATGAGATCCCCGGCAAACATGCCATCGTCACAACCGTGTTCATCAGGCGCAAAGACGCTTTAATCACGCCCGCTTTGTCAGCCTTCTTATTGGAGATACGAGCCCATTTTAGCTAAAAAAGGATAAGAGCAGACCCAGTGCCGTGTTGGCACTGGGTCTGCTCTTTTATTTCCTATCCATGAGAGGGTACTTTAACCATTCCCGGATTACTTGCCACCTGTATACAAGATGTTAAGAAGGGAATACTTGGAGAGAATCTGCTCTGAGGAGAACGCGAATGGAGTCCACTGAAAAAATATCGGGAACTCAATTATGTTTGTTAATTTTTTCTTTTATAGCTCCCATCGTCATTCTTATCATACCAGGCGTGGAGTCGAAGTTCTCCAAGCAAGATACATGGATAACGATTTTTCCTGCTGCCTTGATCGGGTCATTAACGATGTGGACGATGATCATATTGTCGAATCGCTACCCGGGTCAGACGATTATACAGTACAGCTCTCAAATCATAGGGAAATGGCCTGCAAAATGCTTAGGATGTTATTTAATTTATTACTGGATTAATTTTGATTTCGTCGTTCTTAATCAACACATACAGTTTATAAATACCGTTCTGCTCCTAAGAACTCCTGCTATCGTTGTCAGTCTAACGTTGGCACTCTTATGTGGAATAGCAGCCTATATGGGTATCGGATCTATCGCAAGAAGTAATGAGTACATTTCCATCCTCATCATTGTTTTATTGGTTCCACTATTGATTCTCATGCTCGCGGAATCTGATTCGGAGCGGATCCTTCCTGTGATGAGCCAAGGAATGACTCCTATCCTTAAGGCGTCCGTATACCCAACCGCTTACTTAAGCCAATTTTTTATTTTGGGGTGGCTTCTTCCTTATTTGAATCAACCGAAGAAAGCAATCAAAGTTTCGTTCATCGCATTGTTTCTTATCGCTAGTCTTCTCTGCATTACGGTTATACCTCTGATTATGATCTTTGGGCCGTTAGCGGAAAAATTGACTTTTCCAGTATTAGAAGTAGTTCGGTATATAGGTATAACAGGGAGCTTTGAACGATTGGAAGCTATAGCGGTGGCTATATGGGTCATGGGTTGCTTTGTAAAAGATGCTCTCGTCTGCTTTATTATATGTCTAAGTATATGCCATCTCTTTAACATTACAAATTACAGGAACATTGTATTCCCTATAGCGATTTTAGGAGCGATAGGATCTGTTTCGGTTTTTAAATATTATTCCACTGATTTGAATACTTATCTTAGATATTCTTTTCCAAGCTACGCATTTTTTACACAATTTATTTTACCCCTTACACTTCTATGCATTGATACGATAAAGAGGCGCTGGAATAAGTCTGAGGTTTAGATTTCATTATTTTAAAATGATTTTTCCGATGGGCTCAAAAATGAATCTCACAGGAATGGTTATACTTGGTATTTGAACATGGGCAATTAATAAAGAGCCCAGAATCATACATATACCCATCAAACAACTATACACAACAGCTTCTTTAGGCTGTTTTTTCTTTAGAAACATCTGAACTTTATAGTAAGACCAACCCAACGTGAAAATAACAAAAATTGATATTTGCAGGATCATTATTCGGACTCCTTTTCTTTCGATTCGAAGGAAGAATGTACCATTTCCTCTCCTTTTATGATCAGGTTAACTTCAACCGATATATCTGCCTCTGGAAACCGAGTATCCCATTGATTTTTCAAATTTGCCCATTTTTCAGGGTTATGCTTATAAATTTCATGGCCAAAGCCCACGCTATCCACTTTATATTTCTTTTGGATTTTAAATATAACATCTTGTACTTGTTTCTTGGCTGCATCTTCCAGCGCTTTTGTTATTAGCTTCAAATTCTTTGGTTCGTTGATATCCAGACCGGAATTATTCTCGGTCAAACTTCCTTGACCCTCCAATTGAATCTTAAATTGTACAGGATCATGGCCAGTCTGAGTAACGATTTTGCGCTCAGCATGGGTTATCAACATCCCAACTTCCCCCTTACCTTCGGGTAAATTTGCCGTGATTCGACCGAACTTCAGCTTATCCGTTACCCACATCAACCCCAATGTTTCATTTATATCTAATAAACCGGATAGTTTTAAATCTTTAAAAACGCCGGCGCCCGTTAACCTAAATAGTTGCTTATGTGGATCTTTGGAGTCAATATCGGATTCAATTACCCCTACAACGGGCTGTACACCCTCACTTTGTACCGAAATAAAAAAATCCTTCAATGTTACGGCTAAATCATCTCCCGAATTTTCCATTTCCCTCACCGCTTCGATGGGCACTTGCTTTAAAGGATAATTCATTTGCAAAATATTCTTCCCTGCTTCCCCTTTAACAACCATGACATAGGTCTTTAAGCGATTTCTTGGGTCATGAGTAAAGATATCCAGTACACCTTGAATGCCATGCTTAGCTAAACGTTCACTAATAAAAACAATGCTGCGATGAGAGTAGAACAACATACGTGAGCTTTTCTTCTGAAGTTTTTGGTGAATTTCATTTCCACTCTTTCCTTCTACGGATATAACGAAAAATTTATCTTTGCTGCCGCTCCCTCCGCCACTCATTCCTCCTTCCGAAGATGGCGTTGCGATTTGAAGGGAACATAGCAGGTTGCCGTCGTCCGACAGGTCCATGGCAGTACCCATAACAAATGCAAGATCATTCATTTCCATACGATCCCAACATCCGCTAATAAAAACAAATACGAGAAGAATCATATATTTTAATCTTCTCATCTCTTAACCCCCGATCGAAATTTCGCCCAAATCGGTATTCTTATCAAAACATCCTTCAAGCCGGTCAAATTAAGTGGAGAGACTGGAGAAAAATAAAGTACCCCGAAGGAACGAAGGGAGGTCACATGTAATATGATGCCTATCAATCCTAGAACAATACCATAGAGGCCCAGTGTCCCCGCTAAGAATAACATTGGAAAACGAAGTAATCGAATCCCATTTCCAAAACTATATCGAGGAATCGTAAACGCCGAAATGCCAGTGATGGACACGATAATGACGACTGGAGCAGATATTAATCCCGCTTGAACCGATGACTGGCCAATGACTAAACCTCCAACGATGCTTATGGTTGGGCCTATCTGTTTAGGCAGGCGATTTCCGGCTTCCCGCAGGGCTTCAAATATGACTTCCATTAGTAAAGCTTCAATCAGCGCAGGAAAGGGAACAGGTTCCCTCGAGGCAGCAATACTCAGCACAAGATTAGTGGGTATCATTTCCTGATGGAAGGTCGTAATAGCTACATACAGTGGAGGTGCAAATATTGCTAAATTGATAATGAGATATCGAATCCATCGAACAAAAGTAGCGACTGGCCAACGAGTATAGTAATCTTCACTTGCCTGAAGTCCTGTCCAGAACGTCATCGGAGCAATAAGGACAAATGGGGTAGTATCCACAAGAATGGCTACTTTTCCTTCAAGCAATTCAGCAGCCACCACATCCGGACGTTCTGTGCTGTGGACTTGGGGAAATGGTGAATACGGTTGATCCTCAATAAATTCTTCGATATACGCTGATTCAAGTACACCGTCCACTTTTATGGAATTCAATCTTGTTCTAACTTCGTCAACTAATGTTTCCTGCACAATACCCTTTAGGTATGTAATGGCTATTCGAGTCTTGGAAAGCTCTCCTAGGGTAATATATTCTACCTTTAATTTGGATGTTTTGAGTCTGGTACGTATCAGACTTATGTTTGTTGAAATATGTTCAATGAAGCCATCCCTTGGGCCACGAATAACAGGCTCGGATGACGCTTCTTCAATACTTCTTTTGGATGAACCGGGAATTGAGACCGTTATCACATTGCTGCTGCCTGTCATTAGAATGGCGGCATGACCCTCTAATAGGTTATGAATGATTTGCGATACTTTTGTAGAGCTATTCGTGGTTCCAATGGAGATCATCTCACTTTTAAGATCTCCTACATCCTTCGAATACGTATCTCTGGTTACGCTCGTTAGCATTGGTTTAATTACATGCTCTTCAAGCATTTTTGTATCAATCAAGTTATCTATGTAAACAATGAGCCATTGAAGGTTATGGTTACCTTCTATCCTTCGGTATTCCAAGTCAGAACAATCCTGAAATGTTTCTTTTAAAATCTTTTCGTTTTGTTCGATATCCGATGTAAATTCATTATGATTGTCTTCCTCCAGGTTATTGATTTTCAATTTAGGAAGTTTTTCATAATTATTGAATATATCTTTACCTCTTATAAACCATCTCATGAAAACTCCTCCAGGTTAACCAAGTCAATGTTATTATTACAAAAAGCGTAAAACATATTCGAATGAAATAAAAACGCCCAAGTCCATGTGTGGACAGGAGCGTCTTCAAATCCGGAGTTATGGCGAGCCTGGGAAATATTTTACTCTTTTGATTATTTCAGCATTTGCAGCATAGCAGAGACGACGCCAATATGAGTAGCTAAATGTGCAGTAGTTGAGACAATTAACTCTCCAAAATTCTCGGCTTTCAGAAAGTTCTCTTTCACGGGCACTTCCAGCTTGCCTTTCAACGACTTATGAATCAGGTTACGTTGTTCTTTTAGCTGGGCGATCAATAAATCCCACGCTGGTGGTTCTTCTTTCCAATCCGCTGTTCTCGTACGGTAAGCGAATAAGGCTTGGTAGTTCTCCGGAAGAACCAGAGGTTGCTCTGAAAGACCAAACACATGAAACTCTGTAACAGTAAGAACATGCCCAACATGCCAATGAAGGTTAGTCTCAAACCCCTCAGGCACAACTATGCGTTTGTTCTCCGGACATTTCTTTACCAATTCAAGAAATGCGTCTTGTTGTTTATCAAATAATTGGAATACAAAATCTTCTCTCATGTTTCCAGCCTCCCTAATTTTTTGAATCATAATGAAAAAATTAAATCATATCCAACCTTACTGCCAGTCAAAAAGCTTGGCATAAACGCGATATCCTCTTTTGTTGCGGCTCCTAACCTCAGTAGACATCGAATGAAATCCAGATAATAGGTTACGAATGGTTTCGTATACTTTTGTAGAGCTATCCGTGGTTCCAATGGAGATCATCTCACTTTTAAGATCTCCTAGTTCCTTCGAAAACGTCTCTCTGGTTACGCTCGTTAGCATTGGTTTAATTACATGCTCTTCAAGCATTTTTGTATCAATCAAGTTATCTATGTAAACAATGAGCCATTGAAGGTTATGCTTACCTTCTATGTATCTTTACCTCTTATAAACCATCTCATGAGAACTCCTCCTGTTGACACAGTCCCTGCTATTATTCCAAATAGAGTAAGACATATACGAATGAATAAAGACGCCCCTTATAAAAATCAAACCCAGTGCCGTGTTGGCACTGGGTTCGTTGCATGCTTTTAATCCATTTGGAAAAACATTGCTTTTTTCATATAAACAATATCGATGTTCTCATGTAGGGGACCGTTTTGTTCGGTTCTTTCCTTAAGCTCCAGCCATTCTGGATCTTCCAGAAAGGCTTGGAAGTTCCGTTCTCGAGATGCCTCGTCCAGATGCTCAAGCACGTAATACAACCGATCCTTTGTTTCGTCCGCATCCACCCAAAAATTCGTTACCTTCATATCATGTTTAGTAAAAATTCTTATCGTATCATCCCGAAACCGATCTAGTATCGCTTGCATACGGCCAGGAACCACTTGGTAAATCCGCAGTTCGTACAGCATGAACGTCATCCCCTTTTCAAAATCAGCATTTGTTGGTATTCATAAGATATTTACGGCTTACCACTGTCCGGCATTTTGACCGCCATCGACATGAAGAATCTCTCCGGTCACGAATTGTGCGGATTCCAGATACACAATGGCGTCAACAATATCCTGAGCCTCGCCCATTCGGCCCAATGGGTGCAATTGAGCCAAATAATCATGTGTCTCAACTGAATGCATCGGAGTCTTCGTGATCCCAGGCGCGACTGCATTCACGCGAATGCCCTTGTCCGCATACTCAATCGCCAGCGATTTCGTTGCCGCGTTCAAGCCTCCTTTGGTCAGTGCGGCAAGAACGGATGGCACGGCTTTAAGGGGCTGCTCTGTGGTTCCGCTTGCCGTGATGTTGACGATGTGGCCGGAACCCGACTTCAGCATCTCGGTCAACGCACGTTGAGTAACTTGGAAGAATCCTGTCACATTGATCGACAGTACCGATTCAAAATCCTCTTCCGTGTAGTCCGTGAATGGTTTTGCTATAAAAATGCCAGCATTGTTCACCAGTGTATCAATACGTCCAAAGCGCGAAAGTGCTTCGCCGATTAAGCGTTCAGCTATTTGGGGATCTGAAATGTCGCCAGCAACATATGCAACATGCGCACCTGTCGGATCGATTTCATTTGCAGCCTCAACCAAAGCTTGTTCACGGCGTCCATTGATGACTACATTGGCTCCTCGCTTCACTAATTCAATTGCTGCTGCTTTTCCAATACCGCTGCTTCCACCAGTAATGACTGCTACTTTACCTTGAATACTCATTTTTTATTCTCCTTTGTTATCTACCTATTAAAAGGTAGTTTATTTTTGAAAAAATATCAGATCTTCTGATCCGCTCATTCATCATACAATGATTCTGTTATCCTGCATAATACAGAATAATGATATTGAGCATCTCAAAATCAGATATCTAAATCTAAATATACTTAGGACATTCAATATAATGCCAAATAAGCCGCGAATTACGCGGCCTATTAGTGAAATGTCCGTGATTCAGCATTTTTTCGTTCAAGTTTTTACTTATGAATGCGCCACTGCTGGTTTCACAGTTCTAATATGATGAATATAGTCTTTACTGCTCTTTGCTAATCGCTCTTCAGTAATATTTGAAGCGTCATTGAGTGAAAAATGAGGTAGATAAGTTGCATGAATAAAATGAACAAGAGCTTCTACTGGTCGCAAAATTTCTTGAAGTGTAAAGCGGTTAGAGCCACTTGCTTGATATGATGCTTCAGTGCCATATGTTGAAATGGCTACGCCTATTTCTTTACCTTTTGTATTTGCAGCATCCGGTCCATAAGCCCAACCGTAAAGCAAAACTTCGTCAAACCACTTTTTGAGTAATGGCGGTGTACTGTACCAGTAGAGCGGATATTGAAAAATAATTCGATCATGTGACTCAATCAATTGCTGCTCTTTAAAAACGTCTATTTTTTCGTCAGGGTATGTCTTATATAATTCTTGTACAGTGATATCATTATGCTTTCGAAATTCCTCTAACCATGCTTTATTCCAGTTAGATGTTTCGATGTTCGGGTGAGTTACGATTACTAAAGTTTTCATTTTGTCTGCTCCGTTTCGTTATAATTTAACTATAATTCCATAAATCAGAAGGTATGGTTCTACTTAATCATTTACGATAAAGTATCTTCTACTACCCATATCTATAATGCCTTTGGTACTATTTATTTATTCCTTATCACCTGCTATTTAATTGAAAGCAAAAATCCACAGATGCGATGATTTATTATCATCCTTTAAGAAGACTTCCATTAAATAGCGTCCTTATTGTTCTAATAAAGAGAACGGCCAAAACAATGTTTAGCAAAGCTAGAATGACTGCGGAGATGGCAATTAATAGCCAAGAATGCACGAACATAGCGTATATCAATGCTGCATTGCTGAGAGCAGCCATTGGAAAGCTAACACCCCACCAGGAAGCACCAAACGGGATGGATTTTTTAAATACTTTGAAGAATAATACAATGAACAGGAACAAACCAAAATAAAACAGGATGGAAGCAAACTGATCAATTCGTTGCTCAAAGTTTACGTAGCCTAGAAAACCAACCTCAAAAGGTGCGATCATAATAATCATGGACGGCGTTAATCTTGCATGCAATGGATCATGATGAATCAATCGAGATAAGATCATGGTGAGAAAAACTAAAGCAACAATTCCACCAATCGCTAGAGATAACAGATTAATTTCATGTGCCCATGGGAAAGGCATGCTTCCTCCGGCAACTGTAATATCCATAGTCCCTACTCCAGGAATAAGCCAAGCTGGAACTGCATGAGCTGGATCAATGTTGCCATTCAAAAGACGTGTAACGACAACATAACTAAGCGCCAATGTGGTTACTGTACCGATTATCCAAATTACTTGGCCAGATACTTTACTATAGGATCCAATTACAGAGGATAGTAATAAAATAGCAATTGTGATCGTACCGAAAAAATTCCCTGAGATGGGATGCATAAATTCATCTTTGACTTTATGTGGATATAGAATGCATTTTGAAATATAACCTATGCTTAAAGCGACAAACATTAGGACTCCAATAATTCCAATAATATCAGCGATTATGAGTGGAGTTCCGAGCAGTTTACTTGCTTGTCTCCAAGCCAACGATAAGCCCGAAATACCCATAACCGACGCGAATAGATTGACAGGTAAGAATTGAATAGAACCGATATTTTTTTGTTTCTGCACGATAGTTAGGGTCTGCATGTATGGTCACTACTTTCTATATTAAGTAATTATTATATAATCTAAAATATCAAAACTGAATACAGGCTTCAGGGGCTGGTGACACAATGAAGGTTGATTTTTTACGAGAGTAGTGTCTATCTCCCACTTTAACCTCGGTTTCATCATAAGCTTCGATAATGCCTCCCCCAACCATTCTCCCATCCTTCATGACCGTTACATAGTTGCTGAAAAAGATTGCATTATCTAACTCGTTATCGTATTGAAGTGTTTTCATAGTATCTCTACCTTCTTTTCATAATATTGTTAGTTTCTAAATTGGCGGTATGCTGCAGAAATACACATTAAAAATCCTGTTGTAATAAAGACCCCAATAGGAAAACCCCAACTCCCCCAAGCTGGATAAATAAGTGGCATTAATGAGACTCCAAACGCCACAGGAACTGGAGTTTTAAAGAAATTACATAGAAATAGTGTAATCAAAACATTTATAACACCCACCCATATGATTGAGCCGTCCAACATGTGATACACACCCACTGAAAGAATAGCCGTTATCGTCAATACAGCCAGACGCGATGGAATCAATTTCCAAGGAAACTTTTCAGAATGAAAAATCTCGAAAATGAGTGCAAAAACAGGCGGAACCACTAACACTTCAAGTCTTGTCGTAAAGGCCAACCAAATCCAAAGACATAAAACAATGCCTATGATAATCGTATCTGTTTTCTTTCGAAAATTCGCCGGACCATTAGGCAACTTTTCAGGATTTCTCACTTTAAAAGCCGCCAACATAATGACAAACGTAAAGATACCAGTTGAGATCGCAAAAACATAATCATGAAGACCTAAAAAGATGGGAAGCAACCCTGCAGGAATCGTTGGTCCAAAATTAACACGAAATATATGCATTAGAATGACAATAATTACAAAGCCTAACCAAATTTTCAGCAGAGGCGTTAGCGATAAAACATTCAAAGAAGTACCCATGAATGCAGCTAACGTTGGGGAAAGCCATAAGTGGACCGGCTTCTTTATCCAATTCGGAACCGAAAATACCATAACTCCCATTGCCATACCAGCAATTTCAGGGAAAAGGACATCTTTTTGACCTGTAACTACAGCAACTACAAGCATCAAAATTACTAAAATGTAAGCCGAAAAAAAACTTTTCGATTTTAGATTATGCCAAATCATTTCGAATACTCTCCTTATTATGTCCACTTCATTATTTATGACTATAATGAACTGTATCCTCTATTTTTTGAGATTCAGTTCAACTAATAGGCAGGCTTGTTCAAAAACTTTTAAGTTTCAATCTTTCTTTATTTTCCGTTGACGAATGGATTTTATACGCTTGATAGCCGTGTACTTTGGACTTTTCACTAATGAATTTACTTGTTTACACCATTCTCAAAATCTTGAAAAGATTTTGCATAACTCCTCCATCTTTCGGGAACCTTGGCAATGTCCTTGCAATAAACAGCCTGTAAATAACTAGACAGATTTGTTACTTTCTCTTGTACAAGAACCTCGTGGATCTCGGAAGGTTTTGAAGGCACATCATTTTTTTGA
This sequence comes from Paenibacillus andongensis, assembly GCF_025369935.1. Classification (NCBI taxonomy): domain Bacteria; kingdom Bacillati; phylum Bacillota; class Bacilli; order Caryophanales; family Paenibacillaceae; genus Paenibacillus; species Paenibacillus andongensis. The sequence continues at coordinate 3,991,491 of NZ_CP104467.1, forward strand.
ACATTCTCAAACTGGTCTAGTGCCAAAAACATTTCAATACTTTTTTTATAAGAGCAACGTGACGGGAAACGAGGCGAGCTCCCAGAGTCGTACTTAGACAATTCTACTCTGTCGTAGAAATTATAAAGTAACGGATGTGCTTCCAATTGAAGGATCGCAAAATCTTCATACGGCTCTCTTCTTGAATAAATCTCTAGCATTTTCCGACATTCTCTCTGCGTTGGCCAGAAAAATACATGCTGATCAAGATAATTATAAAATTGTAGTTGAGTTATTTTAGGATCCATAACTTGATCTGCAATTCGTAGATGAGCGTTTGCTACAAAAACATTTCCGTGAAAAGACACTTCTCGACTCACTATCCGTCTTTCATTTGATAATGCAGGATCAACCTTAACACATGAATACAAAGCATCGAGATGCGCAATTGATGGCATGTTTCGGGCTCTGGTAAAATGAAATAAAGACTTCCTTTTTGAACTCTTTGTTATTTTTTGGATAATTGAATCGTTCATACGAGGATACCTCTTGTAGATCTGTATTTTGCTCAATCAATTCATTACAGGAATAGGTAGAATATCATCTGCGACTACTCCACGAGTCATTGCAGTTAGACCTGTTCTAGTTAATTCCAAGATGCCGTAGGGTCTCACCAGCTTTATTAATGAATCAATTTTATTCTGATCACCTATAATTTCAATAATCAGACTATCCAATGCGATGTCCACTATAGAAGCTCGGAAGGATTCAACAATACTAAAAATAGCCGGTTTCACTTTAGCTGCTGCATTTACCTTGATAAGCCCAAGCTCGCGGTCTATAATCGGAAACGCAGTTAATTCAATAATTTGAATAACATCAATTAGCTTGTTAAGCTGCTTATGCACTTGTTCCAGCATTTTATCGTCTCCAGATGTCACGATGATCATGCGGGACAACTCTGGTTCCTCTGATTGCCCTACAGTTATGCTGTCAATATTGAAACCGCGGCGTCCAAATAATCCTGCAACCCTCTGCAAAACCCCCGGGTGGTTGTTAACAAGAACAGATAGCGTCTGACGTTTCATCTTTCATCCCCCATAAGCATTTCATCTATCGTGGAACCCGGCATAACCATTGGATAAACATTCTCTTGCTGGCTGACAACAAAATCGATAACTACAGGCCCTTGTATTTCCAAGGCTTTATCCCACACCTTTCGAGCCTCTTCTTTATTTGTTGCCCTGAGACCTACAACACCATAAGCTTCTGCCAGTTTTACGAAATCTGGACTACCAGAGAGTTCCATATGACTAAAGCGATTATCGTAAATGATTTCTTGCCATTGCCGTATCATGCCAAGAACCTGATTATTTAAAATGACGATTTTCAAGGGAATGTTATGGATTGCACAAATCGCTAGCTCTTGTGCACACATTTGAATCCCGCCGTCTCCATTGATGGACACCACAAGTCGGTCACCTAGCCCTACCTGTGCTCCGATCGCCGAAGGTAAACCAAAGCCCATCGTTCCAAGTCCACCCGAGGTAATTAACGAACGCGGATTCTTAAATTTATAAAACTGAGCTGCCCACATTTGATGTTGGCCCACGTCTGTAGTGATGACCGCCTCACCATTGGTTGTTTCGCTGATCATCTCTATAACGAATTGTGGCTTTAAAGTTATATCCGAATCCGTGTAATGAAGAGGATATCTTTTTTTGTTTTCTTGAATTTCTTTCAACCACAGCTCTGAATTTGCTGGTTTTGCAAGAAGGTTAGCTCGTTGAAGCACAGATTTCACATCACCAATACAAGGGATCGCTGTTTGAACGATTTTAGCAATTTCTGCTGGATCGATATCAATATGCGCGATTGTTTTCGCCCTAGGGGCAAAACCGCTGGCTTTCATCGTTACTCTGTCGTCAAACCGTGCTCCAATACTGATGAGAAGATCGCAATTTTGTAAGGCTTTGTTTGCTGTATATGTGCCATGCATCCCAGGCATGCCCATCCATAATTCATGTGCACTTGGAAATGCGCCTAAACCAAGCAAAGTCGTTGTAACTGGTATCCGGGTTTTATCTACAAATTCAAGTAACTCCTTGGAAGCATCCGAATAAATAACGCCCCCTCCTGCCAGAATAACAGGACGTTCGGCTTCTTTGATAGCCATAATTATTTTTTCGATTTGTGTTAAATTGGGTTGAATGTCTGGGTGATATCCCCGAATCTTAGGTTCATCTACAGGATATTGAAAGATCATCGTTTGACTCGATATATCCTTTGGGATGTCAATCAGCACTGGCCCCTTTCGTCCGGTCGAAGCAATATAAAATGCTTCATGAATGATCTTTGGTAACTCATTAACATCACGTACTAAATAATTGTGCTTTGAGATAGGCATCGTGATCCCGGTGATATCTGCTTCCTGAAATGCATCGCTACCGAGTAAGGCTCTCGACACATTTCCGGTAATCACAACTAAAGGAACAGAGTCCATATTCGCTGTGGCAATACCTGTAACTAAATTAGTTGCTCCAGGTCCTGATGTTGCAAAGCAAACCCCAACTTTTCCTGTAGCCCGCGCATATCCATCTGCAGCGTGAATAGCCCCCTGCTCATGTCGAGCTAAAATATGTTTAAATTCTGGAATCTCTTGAATAGCGTCGTAAATATTTAAGATACTTCCTCCTGGAATCCCAAAAACACTATCCACACCTTCAATTAGCAGGCTTCTTAAAAGTGCTTCTGATCCAGTTACCATATCACTCTGCTTAAATCTATTAAGCCATTCATCCTTAGAATACTGTCCCTCAATCTCTTTCATTATTTCCCCTCCCGATTTCCCAAAGCTAAAACTACTTATATTCTAATGCGTTGTAATTTAAAATTAGTTAATTTAAAGCAAGTTTCTTGTTTGCTTGTTGGTTATGTTATCATGAAGTTAGCTATTCATGTTATGAAATGATTCAATAACCGTTATTTCGAAATTAGATAACTAAGGAGACGACTTCATAATGATTGAGTTGTTAGAAGGAAGATTTTTCAAGACTTTCATTGCAGTAATGGAGGAAAAAAGCTTTAATCGTGCGTCAGAAAAATTGGGATATGTCCAATCAACAGTTACAAATCATATTCAATTATTGGAACGAGCATGTGGTCAAAAACTATTTCACCGTTTATCAAAAGGAGTAAAACCAACTGAAGCTGGCCTAAAACTTGCTAAATTTGCCCATCAGTTTGTACATTTAGGGCTGTCTTTAGAAAAAGCTATGGATGAATCGAATCAACTAAAAGGAACTATTCACCTAAGCATGCATGAATCTTTTTTTGTGACGAGAATGTTTTCGCTTATAGAACAGTTTCAGTATGATTATCCGAAGGTTAAGTTTAAGTTAGAAACTGGCTATCACCAGGATGTTATTGACGATGTTTTGCAGCATGTCGTTGATTTTGGATTTGTTCCGCGAAATCCCCAACGAGATGACCTTTACTTTTTCCCCATGTTACAAGAAGAGTTAATTTTTATCGCCTCTGATGAGTTGACGAGAAAAGTTGAAGTGGATGGTCTGAAAGTGTTAAACGGTGAATCCGTTCTCAGCTTTGGTAACAGTTGTTTGTACTACACTCATGCTGTCAAAGTATTAGTGGAGGCTGGAGTAGAAGCTAGTAGTGCTATTCAATATCCAAGCATTGAAATGATCAAAAAAGCTGTAAAATGCGGCATAGGTTTCGCATTAATTCCTAAAGTAGCAGCGGAAAAAGAATTGAATGATGGGGAAGTCAGATCGTTGTCTTTAAGCACAAGGATTTTCTCCACCCATGGAATGATTGTAAATAAAGACAGGGCACTAAACTTTCCAGCTCAAATGTTCAAAGCATTCGTATTGGATACATACTCCATGCCGGACGATATGGATTGAAATTGTGCTTCGAAAACCTTCTCAGGAGTACAACTTCTTTGAAAATAAAACAACCAACGTTGACATCTTCCAAGCCAAAGTTGGTTGTTTTCATTTACTCATTTTTTCGGCTCTTCGCTATTCATTATTATTCCTGCAATTATTTCATCTTCTCGGCAAGCTTCTTGCGATATTCCAAGGCAGGCAGTCCACCCCAACCCCAATTATCGGTGTCAACTTCTTCAATAACAACGAAAGTAGATTCTAACGGTTTATTCAAAACATTGAGCAAAACCTCGCTGATCCCTTTAATAAGCGCGGCCTTCTCTTCAGCTGTGATTGACAGACGATCTGGTGTGGTGCCTTCACGGGTTACTTGGATATTTACGATCGGCATAGATATTCTCCCCATTCCTATTAAAATTTGATCTCTAACTTGCTATTAGCTTTGCCCGATTTACTAGGTTTACTTAGTTCCAGCGTTTTGCCCACCATCAACATAGAGGATCTCACCTGTAACAAAGTTGGCAGAATCCAAGTAAAGGACGGCATCGACGATATCCTGAGATTCGCCCATGCGTCCCATAGGATGTAAACTAGCTAGTGCCTCATGTGTTTCAACAGCATGCATAGGTGTTTTGATGACTCCCGGCGAAACGGCGTTCACGCGAATACCGCTCGACGCATACTCAATTGCCAATGATTTTGTAGCCGACTTTAGACCGCCCTTCGTCAATGAGGCAAGTACAGAAGGAACGTTCACTGACGGTTGATCAACCAGACTTGTCGTAATATTTACAATGTGTCCTGACCCTTGTTTCAGCATTTCAGTCACCGCACGTTGGGTAACGTGGAAGAAGCCAACGACATTCGTGGATAAATACGTTACAAAATCCTCTTCGGTATACTCTGTAAATGGTTTAGACATAAAGATACCTGCATTATTAACTAGCGTATCAATGCGTCCGAAGTGAACCAGCCCTTCTTCAATTAAGCGCTGCGCGACCTTAGGATCGGCGATATTACCAGCTACGAAACGCACTTTTCTTCCTGTAGGATCGATTTCTTTGGCAACCTCAGCCAATGCCTCTTCGCGGCGCCCATTAATGACAACATTCGCTCCCCGATTCACCATCTCAATCGCCATTGCTTTCCCTAGACCGCTGCTTCCACCAGTAATCACTACTACTTTTCCTTGTATAGTCATTGGTTATTCTCCTTTATGATTTTCTAGATGTTGATCGTTTCAAGTGGGTTTACATTTGTTCAAACAATTTAACAAAGTCAGCAGGTGATTGCAGCCCAGATAAGCTAATTTCTTCATTAATAACAAAGAATGGAACCCCTCTGACACCGAGTTTTTGCGCGCTTCGTTGTCCTAGTTCTACTTTTTCTAGCCCTTCACCTTGAGTAAGCCGCTCCTTTAGATCCGCGGCGTCACTAACCCCGATGGATGATCCTATTTTCACAAGTTCATCCACATCCCCGATATTTACACCCTCTTCAAAATAAGCCGTATATATTTTCTCTATCAATTGCACTTTTAGGTGCTCAGGGGTCATTGATATTAACTGATGAGATAACGTTGTATTAGGCGTATATTTGACGATATCCATATTATATTTAAGACCAAAGTGTTTCCCGTTTTCGTTATATTGCTTCTTCCTTGCTTCGAATTGAGGAACTCCGCCTAAGCGGCCAATCATCACCTGCCGATAATCTTCTCCCTCCGTATGAATTCCAGGGTTAATCTGAAAGGCATTCCAACGTACGGTTGCCTTTTTACCTGCTGGCAATTGCTTCAGAGCGGTCAACAGACTAGTCGTTCCCATACGGCACCAAGGGCAACTAGTATCCATATAAACGTCAATCAACAATTCATTCATTTACTTACCACCTCAGCTGACCGCACAGTTTTAATATGATTTACAAAATCGATACTACTTTGAGTTAATCTTTCATCCGTCACGTCAGAAGTATCGTTTAGAACGAAGTGAGGCAGATATATGGCACTAATAAAGCGAGTGAGCGCTTGAATTGGTCGTAAAATTTCTTCCATTGTAAAACGGTTGGATCCGTTTGCTTGATAAGACTCTTCTGTACCATAAGCCGAAATCGCAACGCCGATTTCCTTACCAACTGTTTTAGTAGCTTCTGGTCCATATGCCCAATTGTATAGCAAGACGGAGTCAAACCACTTTTTCAGTAATGGCGGTGTGCTGTACCAATATAACGGGTATTGAAAAATAATCCGATCGTGCGCCTCGATCAACTGCTGCTCTCTAGCAACATCGATATTTTCGTCTGGGTACTCTTTGTATAATTCATGGATCGTGATATCGTCATGCTTTTGCAGCTCGTTTACCCATGATTTGTTCCAATTGGATGCCTCGATGTTCGGGTGAGTTACGATAACTAAAATTTTCATTTTTATTTGCTCCTATTCATAATAGATTTATTTGTTTTCGAAAAATGGGACATCTTTCATAAAAATACTTTCTTGTTTCTTAACTAACGGTCCATTAAGTTCTGATAGTCGTCTTACTTCCATCCATTCAGGGTCGTTGCGGAATCTATCATAGTTCAGGTTACGTTCCTCCATGGAGGCATGTTCGACAATATAATAGAGACGGTTACTTGATTCATCTAAATCTTCCCAAAAAAGCGTTATTTTCATATGATGTTTGTTAAATAATTGAATAACATGATCCCTGAATCTATCTAAAATAACCTTCATCTTGCCAGGATTAATATCATAAATCCGCAGTTCATATATCATCCTTTACGTCTCCTAGTAGAAAGTGTTTTTTCATTCATCCATTCAATTTACCTATTAAAAGGTAGGCGCGTATTAAAAAAAAGACTGGCCTTCTTTTTAGGTTAGGCCGGCAATTAATCCTTCAGCAATCACTTCGAACCTACTTTTATCCCGAAAGCTTCTTGCAAGCAATTGCGCTCCTTGAAGAGAAGCCAAAAATTTATGGGCTTGCACATCCGCAGCACCTTCAAATTTGATATGCCCTTCTCGACGCCCCTGATTCAATACTCGTTCCAACCATGTTAAGTTAGCGGTTAAAAACTGTGATAACCTGACACGAACTTTCTCTGATAAAGTAGGCAATTCAGTAGAAAGCATGACACTCAAACACGTGCAGTAATCCTGAACAGGGCCATCGAATATTAAGATGAATTTGCGCAGTTTCTCTAAGTTGTTCTGTGCTTCGACGTCGATTTGAGCAATTGCAGTCAAAGATTGTTTGTGATAACGTGCTATCAACGCTTCTCCTAAATCCTCTTTGTTAGGGAAATGGTAATGAATGCTGGCCGTGCGTATCCCGACTATTTCTGCAATATGTGCATAGCTGAATCCGTTAAATCCGACTTCTTGCACGATGATCTGAGCAGTATCTAAAATAATCTCTGCAGTATTCTTATGAATGCTCATTACACATTCTACCTTTTAGTAGATAGAGTGTCATCTCCTTTCTTTCTCTGATATTCAACCGCCCACTCATCATACTATGATCGCGTCATCATGCATAATACAGAATCGTGATACTGAATATCTCAATTTCAGATATCTGAGTGTACAGCGCATAGGTGAATGCCACACTGCGAATCATATTCATGATGGATATATGAAAAAAAGCACCCTGAGGATTGCTTCTTCATTAATTCGTTTTGAATGAGATGTTTCAAATATCAGCAGTGACCCGTTATAGATCCGTTCGCTGGCCAGCATCTTGAACCAATCAACATCTTACAAGGGAGCTTTTTAATATTAGGAATGCTGCCGTTAGCGTGAAAGCGGCAGCCGATCGTCATGACCGGCTGCCTGCTAGATCTTGTTATGAAGCTATCGTTGCCCGTTGAATGGACAATCTGGTTCCAAATTTTTATCTGTTTATCGGGAGTTCCTATTCGAAAAGAACATATATGGTTCTTTTGTGTAGTGGAAATGAGTTATTGCTTGTTGAAAGCCGGACTCTCATTATTTTGAATATCGTCATTAGAGGTAAGCGAGACAGCATATTCTGCAGGAAATAAGCGTCCCATGGGAAATGCTCCGTAATTCCCAATCAGACGATATCATACGATGCGGCTCGATCCGGTTAAAATAAGTACGACTCCGCCAATTTTAGGCATTATGGCAAGCTAGGTCGTTATACCAAAAGCAAAGTGCAGCTGGCCGGACGGTTCTAACGGAACTTCGAATGATGGTCATCACGAAAACGGGGCCAATCATGGTGAGCGAAGCCAATAAATGCAAAACGAGCAGTAATCCAAACAAACCCATTATCCCCCTTCTTCTCAGCGCACTGAAATATTGCTTTGATAAGCTAGACCGACCCTTTTTCTTTTAAACGCTCCTCCGAGCTCAATATGGTCCAACATACATATGGCGACATCGTCATAAGCAACATTTAGCTCTTGAAGTCGGCTGAACAAATGACCGGCTATTTCTGCCTCGGAATAGTCCTTGATCGTCTCCGGAATCGGAACGGGCAAGATTTCCGTTGTTACATGCAGATGAACCGGATCTGGATGCTCTCTTGAATCAATCATTGTTCCCGGACACATAATGGACCAATCGAGCCCAGTCTGTTGTAGCCTTTCGAAATTCCGGTTGTGATTTCTAAACTCAGGTGGGAAACCGGGTAAATTGTTGCCGATAAGCTCAGTATGTGGAATATCCAGCAGGCCGGCTCCTCCCATTATCCATACCCGCCCAGAGAAACTAGGTTGCAATTCACATTGGCTTATAATGTTATCGACGATACGAACAAACTCTTCTCCCTGGCCCGCATGGCCAGCTGCGATAATAGCGGCGTCTTGATGCGCGAGCGCCTCACCGACGCTCACTGGGTCCATCATATCGTCCACGATCACCTTCACATGCTTTGCGGAATGCTCACCTAGTTGATCATAAAGCTTCTCAGGATTTCGCACAAATGCGGTCATTTCATGCCCCATTTTTATCCCTTGTACCAACACTCTTCTCCCTGTATTCCCCGTCGCTCCAAAAACAATAATTTTCATTGTTCTTTCCTCCTCTTTAATGGACCCCAATATTTGGTTAACTCAAGCTTAGCATCGCTTCAAAATTATGTTAAGAACCCACTTTAAAGTAGGGTACTTACTTAAAAGTAAGCATGACAGAAAGGGATACCATAACTATACGCGGAGGCCGGGCGGACAGGGGAATTCTAAAGACAGATTGGCGACAATTCTACACGATAAGGAGTTTTTATTAAAATCATTAGCTTCCATTTGCCACCTAAAACAACAAAAAAGCCGCGATTTTCGCGGCCTTTAACGAGATAATGTTCTTGTCACCCGACAACAAGCTCAGAGAATCAACGAATCAGAGATTCTTGTATGACAGATTCAGTCATAACAATATTTCAATGTACCCTTCTGTTCCATTCACGCGAATTCGTTGCCCGTCTTTGATCAGTCTGGTAGCATTTTCCACTCCAACAACTGCTGGCAAGCCATATTCACGCGCGATAACGGCTCCATGGGTCATCAGTCCGCCAACTTCGGTGACTAGACCTTTTATGGATACAAATAATGGTGTCCAGCCAGGGTCAGTAAAGGAGGTGACTAATATATCTCCATCTTCCAGATGCGCATTTTCCATGTTTAAAATGACACGCGCTCTTCCTTCTATCACTCCGGAAGAAACAGGTAGACCTACAATCGCATTAGCCGGCAAATTTTCTCGTTTGTACTCACCTGCAATGATTTCACCATCAGATGTAATTACACGTGGGGGCGTCAGTTTTTCAAAAAATTTGTAATCCTCCTTTCGTTTCTTGATGATTTGATCATCAAGTTGGTTTGTGCGTACGACTTCATGAAGTTCTTCAAAAGTGAGATAAAATATATCTTCTTTTTCATGAATAACGCTAGCTTTTACAAGTAGTTCGGCTTCTTTAAGTAAAGCCTGCTTATAAACGAAGTAGCGATTTATCCAGCCATATTTTGGGTATTCACGGTAACCGATAAAATTCCGGATTAGGCTGATCATTCGTTTTGTCTCGTTTGCTTTATGTTCACCATCCGGCAATTGCTTCAATCGAGCTAATAACTCTTGTTCTTTTTCCAAAGCTTCCTGACGCCCTTGTTCAAATTTCCGAATGCCAGCATTAGGCTCAAATTGTTTGATGTTACCCAGAATCATAGGGACAAGTGTAATTGGTTTTTCACTCCAACGAGTTTTCGAAATGTCGATTTCTCCAGCGCATCGCATTCCGTATTTATTGAGAAAGGCATAGATTGCGTCCCTAATTTCCTGTCCACCATCCAATTTTACCAGTTCATCCAAAAAGTTCTCATCTTTTATATGCTGTAAATAATCAATGACTTCTGGATAAGGGCGAATCACGTCTGCAACTTCCATTAGCGCCAGACCCATTTCCGAAGTAATATTGTTAGGTACAGATTGAGAGAGCGTATCTGCTGCGTTTTTTTCACCTAACCACTCGTTCATCTTATCATTGATCCATGTTGAAGCATTGATGGCAGACATAAAAACAGCCGTACTTCGTGGGTCAAATAAGATCTTCTTTAATTGCTGGATATCTTCCAGAATAAAATCAAACAAATCCGATCCCGATTTCGCTTGGATTTTTTGTTTTAACTCTTCTATCGATGTTTGACTACTCTTAATCAAATCAGTAACGATTGTCGGATCGTTCTCGAATTGTGCCAGCATATCTGTATTACTTCTGCCCGGAATCGGTGCTGTTTGATCATTTGGTACCAATTTAATAAAATCTCGCTCTATTATGGTCATGAGTGCGCCTTTTATGAGCGGATCGTATCCCACGGTATTTAATAAAGTTTCCCGGTTGACAGGTGTAGCCAGCCTAGGTGCAACATCAATAAACAACCTCCCACCGGCTTTACGCATAGGTGCGGGAGTAATTAACAGGTAAAAAGACAATCCCAATGGTTTTATGGGATCGGTCATCATTTGTTGATGACCAACTGATAGATAGACGTGATTTTCTTGATCATTTGCTTCAGGGATAGGGTATAAAGTCGTGATCGGCCGGCTCTGGACAATAAAAAATGTATCTTTATCCAAACACCATTCGATATCTTGCGGGCAACCAAAATAAGCTTCGATCTGTCTTCCGATGTGTGCTAATTGTAAAATTTGTTCTTCACTAAGTGTTTGAGTCTTTTGCTGATCAGGATCGATCTGCTTTGTCTCTGTTCCGCCTTCTTTCCGTCCATAGATAGCCAATTTTTTGGTTGCGATCCTCTTCTCGACGATTTCCTCTTCCCGCACTTTATAACAATCGGCAGATACCAAGCCGGAGACCAGAGCTTCTCCGAGTCCAAAACTGGCATCGATGGATAACAACTTTCGATTAGAAGTAATGGGATCAGCGGTAAATAAAATCCCCGAAGCCTGTGGGAAAACCATCTTTTGAACGATAACAGATAAATAAACTTGCCTGTGATCGAATCCATTCTGCATACGGTAGATTACCGCGCGCTCTGTGAACAGTGAAGCCCAACATTTGCTTATATGCTGCAAGATCGCATTTTTGCCGATGATATTTAAATAGGTATCATGCTGACCGGCAAAAGAAGCATGCGGCAAATCTTCAGCAGTCGCGCTAGAACGCACTGCATAAGCATGTTCCTCACCAAATTGGGAGAGATAGTGAGTAACTGCTTTCACAACATCGGATGGAATTTCTACTTCCGTAATGATTTGTCGAATCTTCCTGCTGATTTCACCAATTTGGTCTCGATCCACTACTTTTAGCATGGTTAGTCGATTGAGCAAAACATGATACGTTTCGTTTTGCTCGATGGCTTTTTGGTACCCCACTGTTGTAACACAAAATCCTTCCGGTACTTGTATCCCTCGAATTTTAGATAACTCCCCTAAATTTAACCCTTTTCCGCCAACGAGCCAAAGCTGCGTTTTTTCCATTTCCTGAAAATCGAGAACCAAAGTACTCATTCAACATCTCTCCTCACCATTAAATTCAGAAAAACAATTGACAAGAGCTTACCGGCATGGTACAATTAAAGTGTAACATGAAATTACTGTGCACATATGACTTAAGATACTCGTGATCTGATTATAACATCGTGTTTGTTTAAGTGCAATATATAAAGAACCTGGACAGCTGTCCAGGTTCTTTTCTGGTTTCCCGTTAACATCTGATGTTCCTATATTAACCGTTACTTCAAAGAAAAAGGGAGCAACTGCCGGCCGCGGCGATCTTCTCCCTGGTTATTCCATCCCGATATCCCCTTTTACTTTTTTTTATCCTTAAACTTTTTCAAGGTGTTGTAACCTTCTTGGTCAACAGATTCTTGATAGATGTCAGCGTAAGTTTTTGAATCTTTGATTAGATCATCGCAGAAAGCCGCTACGTCACTGCCCGTCACTTCGAGCACGCCTTTCCCCAAGGCCGCGCCCTCTTCAAAAAGATCGATAATCCCCGAGAGCAAACCCGTCCCGTCGGTTAACTCAACAGGACCGACCTTAAAGAAATATTTTTGAATCTCTTTATATACAATCTGATAATCTTGCGGGAGCGCTTTGACACGCGCCACATGCGCTCGCCATTCTTTTTTGCCTTCGATGATATCTTTTATTCTCATTTTATCCTCCTATTTACCTAATTTTTTAGCGATATTTTTGTTGAGTTGCTCGCGCCACTTGTCGCGAAAAGACTTTGCCCCTTCTTCGCCGGCTAACGCTGAACAGAAGCCTTTGATATCGTCCCCCAGAACCTCTTGAACACGCTGACCGTCCGCCGCCGTTTCTTCGAGCAGGCCAAGTACACCGTCAAGAATTGGCATGAGGTTGCGACCGGTGAAATCTGAGCGCGGCCAAAGATTGGCATTAATTTTTTCCCATGCAGCTTGATAATCAGCCGGCAGCTTTTTGGCTCGCGATTCAAAAGATTTCATTTGTTTCGTCATGTCACTGCCGGTGATTTTTTCCCAAAAATTCATTATTTTTTCTCCTTTAACTCGTTAATTTTTGATGATACGAACTCCCATTTTTCCCAGAACCTCCGCAGCTCCTCGCGCCCCGCGTCGTTGATCGCGAAAAACTTTCGCGGCGGTCCCATGTCAGAGGGCTTCTTGGTGATCTCCACCAACTTATTTTTTTCAAGTCGGATCAGGATGGTGTATACCGTTCCCTCCACAACATCTGAGAAACCGAGGGCGTTCAGCCGTCGTGTGATTTCGTAGCCATAGGTTTCATTGCGGCTTATAATTTCAAGGACGCAGCCTTCAAGCACGCCTTTGAGCATTTCCGTTAGGTTTTCCAGCACAATCACTCCTTGCTATTCTGTATGACCGGTATGAAGTATTACTTACTACAACTATAAAGTATCACGCAGTAGGGTTTTTGTCAATAGCGTTTGCTCCGACACGGATTTTACATTTTCACTATCCTGACCGATATGTGAGCGAGAGTTTGCCCTGTTTTTTCAAATCAGCTTAGGGGCAAAAAAATAATCCGAAATATAACTATTTTCTAATAAGGATTGCAGTTTGGAGAAATACTTTTTAGGAATAAGACAGGAGGTGAACAATAAAATGAGCAGAACTAAAGACAATAACAACCCAAAGCATACCACGTCATCAAATAAAACTGGCGAACAAAAGAAATCGAAGTAAAGCTGTTACGTACCCGGTCAAATACTTTCAAAGAATCAACAAACCCGGTTTACTTGTCCGGGTTCTTTTTTTGGGGGAAATATAACAACAAGTCATTCCTGATATTGGAGTTAGAAAGTGATGGTAATTGCTTATTTCTGCCCGTCCCTCTGTTCCTTCATAAACAGAATAATTCCATAATAATAATCCAGTGCCGCAACGCCTTTGATTATGTCTCAGAACCTGACCTTGGATCTTGCCAAGATCCGGAAGCCTACAATGTAGGTGGTTTTGTTCACAGGACTACAACGTAGGGAAATTTGTGCATTTTTCTCTTACACAAATTTCTCTAAATAAAAAAATAAAAGCTTGATTTCTCAAGCTTTTTCGCGAAGGTTTATGTAGACACTTATAACTATTGTTTATTAATATTGAAAACTAATTGCCGGGTAGTCGGATGCCGCGCCAGCCGCTTACATCGCATTGGCCAAATCCATTATCACCCACAGCAACCACCGTGCCGTCCGATTTAAGACCGACGGTATGGGCACAACCCGCCGCAATCGCCACAATATCGCGCCAATCACTTACATTACATTGGCCATACTCATTCCAACCCACAGCCGCCACAGTACCGTCTGATTTCAGGCCAATGGTATGATTACTACCCACCGCTATCGCCACAATACCTCGCCAGCCGCTTACATCACATTGGCCATGGTTATTCAAACCCACAGCCGTCACCGTACCGTCCGATTTAAGACCGATTGTATGAAGATAACCCGCCGCAACCGCCACAATATCGCACCAGCCGCTTACATTGCATTGGCTATACCGATTATTACCCACAGCCGTCACCGTGCCGTCCAATTTAAGACCGATGGTATGCCAGTCACCCGCCGCGACCGCCACAATATCATGCCAGCCGCTTACATTGCATTCACCTTCATGATTTCGGCCCACAGCAACCACCGTGCCATCCGATTTAAGCCCAATGGTACGACGCCAACCCGCCGCAACCGCTACAATATCGCACCAGTCGTTTACATCGCATTGGTCATGCTTATTCCAACCCACAGCTGCCACAGTACTGTCAGATTTAAGACCAATTGTATGAGCATTACCTGTGTTCGTCGCCATATGAACATTACCAGCCGCGACCGACACAATATCGCGCCAGCCGCTTACATCACATTGGCCATATTTATTATCACCCACAGCCATCACCATTCCGTCAGATTTAATCCCAACGGTATGACGACGACCCGCCGATATAGTATCTTTAGTCCAGCGTTTCACCTTTAACGACGCCTGTCCGAGCCAATCACCTTCAATGTTCACTTGATTATCACCTTCTATTTTTGATTACATATTTCACTAATCTGCCCGTTCAATAAGAAGGACGCTCCCGCGCCTTCGCTTGGGCTACGTCCTCTCATTATATTCCATTTTCAATTTAAAAGTTCTCCCGTCCCTCACCTGCGAAAAATCATTGTAAATCAAAACTGACTTTCCACGATGCTTTTTCAGGAGAATCGCTATGTGCCTTTGTCGATAAACTGGTAAGTCTCCGACAGTATATTTTCGTGAACCTTCTCATTCGAAATGAACAGGTTCACAAAATCATCTACAACCTCAACTTCAACCTCAATCATCATTGCCCTCATCCTCCAAAAAAGGTTTAGTTTGTCAGTTCTACAATCTTTGTTGCGATATTCTTGCAAAACTCGCCGTCATGCTCCACGAACAGAATGGTTGGGGTATGCTCAAGCAGCAGCTCTTCGATTTGCATACGCGAAATGACGTCAATAAAGTTAAGCGGTTCGTCCCAAATATGCACATGTACTTGCTCGCTCAGGCTTTTAGCGATCAGCACCTTTTTCTTCTGGCCGCCGCTAAACGACAACATATCCTTTTCAAACTGGGTTCTGGAGAAATCAAGTTTTCTCAGAATCGATTTAAACAAACTTTCGTCAATTCCATGCTCCCTAGCATAGTCCGACAAATTTCCACGAAGGTGGGAAGTATCCTGCGATACGTACGATATTCGAAGCTGGCTATCCTTCCGCAAGCTTCCGGTGTAGCTTAGCCTCTCATCACATATCAGCTTGATAATCGAGGATTTTCCCGAACCGTTCGGGCCCATTAGGGCAATGCGTTCGCCTGGTTCAATCGTAAAGTTTACATTCTCGCAAACCTGTCTTTCCCCATAATAAATCGAGACCGCATCCAGCTCCACGAGTTGAGGCTTATGATAAGAGAGTTGCGTAATCTCCAGGTTTTCTGAGCTTTCAATATTTTTCAGAAGCTTGGATTTCTCATCGATGGCCGATTGCTGCCTTTGTTCAATCGATTTCGAGCGCTTCATCATTTTGGCGGCTTTGTGGCCTACATAGCCTTTGTCGATTTTGGAGCCGGAATTTCTTGTGCCGTTTTTGCTTTTTTCTACGGCATGCGCCCAATTCCCCGTACGTCTGGCCGAATCGGACAACCGTTTGATGTCCTTACGGAGTTTTTCGTCAGTCGCAAGTTCGAACTGATCCTGCCTTCGCTTATTTTCCCACCAGCTCGAAAAATTGCCTTTCTGTATCTCAATATTGGTTTTGTTGATGGAGAGAATGTGATCGACGCAATGATCGAGAAACGCTCTATCATGAGATACAAGAATGAACCCGCTCTTTGATCTCAAATATTGGCTGACAAGCTTCCTTGCATCCATATCTAGGTGGTTTGTCGGCTCGTCAATGAGCAGGAAGTTGTTCTCCTTAATGAACAAGGTCGCTAGCAGCACCTTGGTCTGTTCGCCGTTGGATAACGAATTGAAAGGGCGGTACAAAACGTCCTCGGACATTTTTAGTAACGAAAACTCCCGAATTAATTGCCAATGCTCATAGTCCGGGAAAATATCTTCAATTACTTCATACGTAAGACTTTCCTTGCTTACCACATGGAATGGAAAATATTCAAATCCGGCCTGCGACGAAATGTGGCCACTGTATTCATGTTTGCCGAGCAATAGTTGGAGAAACGTCGTTTTCCCCCGGCCATTTCTCCCTGTAAAGCCCAATTTCCAGTCAGTATCCATCTGAAAACTGACGTTTTCAAAGATGTTGTCGTAGCTACCTTCATAGGCAAACGTCAGGTTTGATACGTTAATAGTAGACATTCCGATTTCCTCCTTTATCGTAAAAAAAATAAGCTGCAAGAAAGTTACCTTTCCTGCAGCTCAAAAAAATACGACAAATTCAACCCGGGCCAGGGTATGAAAAAGGATATATTTTGAGTGAAAAGAATAAGGTAACTTTCTTGCCAATCAAGAATAAAACAAGCATTGTTCTATTCTTAGAAAAAGGGCAAGAAATATTACATTATCCTCTTCAACTCCAATCGTTAAATGTAGCGATATTTTATCATATTCTTTTCCTTGTTGCAACTTCTTTTTAAGGATGCTACAGTCATGCCCACAAGAACACATATGTACATGCCAATCGGTCTTATCATTTTCATTATCCCATTATCTCCCTAGTTATATTTATAACTTTAAGAAAATAAATTGAATAAACTACTTCTACACCTTATATTAAATGATCATAAACGAGCAATTACTTACTTACTTACTTACTTACTTACTTACCGTGATTTCATTCCAATTAATAACTCGAAAATGGGGGAAGGCAAACTTGTCTAATAACATTGGTTTTGCATTTAGCTCAGGTATTATTTTATTATTTGCTTTAATATCCTTTATGTTATTTTTGGCACACATAGTTTTATGCGTATGGGCATACCGAGATAGCATAAGGAGAGGTAAAAGTACGGAATTTGCAATAATTATCCTATTAGCAATGTTGTTTTTCCCAATCATTGGTCTGATCGTTTATCTCATTATTCGTAATGATTAGTTCCGGGTCAATTCATCGAAATTTCCACACCCAAGACTCAGAATACAAAAAAAAGAGCTAATGCTCAGCAAGCAAGCTCCTCCACAATCGTATCCGTTAACTTAAGCTGCAGGATTCCGCTCGGTTTGATTTAACATTCGTATTGCCACAGCGTTATATTTAGGTATGACCAACAGAGCATTTCAGAATATTCCGAGGGATTAAAAAGACCCCTTTGGAAGTTGTCCTCCCAATTCCAACGAAATGGAATCACATTCCTTTTTCAATTGGCCTGACATCAACTTTATCCCATAAAATCAGAAATACCGCGATTTACGCGGTATTTAGTGAGACAATGTTCTTTTCACGTGACTATCCTCGCATTGATCTCTTATTGAAGAAAGGAATCGTTTCTAAGCCAAGACCCACCTTCATCAGTGCTCCGGTAACACAACGTTGCAGCTTGGAGTGCTCCCTTTGCCGCTTCCTCTAGTGAATTATAACGGTTTTCCATTGCAACAATAGGTCCGGCATTGTCTGCGCCTCTGTAATAATGACTGAGCTCATAGAAGTAATTGCCCTCCCGATTTTTAAGAATGTTAATTCCAATATATATACCATCTATTCTTGCTTTTAAACATTGGACGACCTCGTGAACGGATTCAATATCTGCATGGACATTCTCGAGCTCAGATAAATTTAACATGCTTTATACCTCCACGTCATCGTTCATATCCACTTCAAAATCAAGGTATCGTGGATAGTTTATCCAGTTTACTGAAATCGATTCAATTTCAGATGTCTGATGTAGGCTGAATCTTTATAATTTATTACTTCATCCATGGGTCCAAGCTCTTTTTGTTCACCATTAATAAAAATTTATATTTTCTCATATTTACACTTCCTGTCTGTTCTGTAATTTCGTAACTCACGATTAGGAATACTTCTGCTCTGTTTATCTAAGTTCATGTCACATTTTATACTTTCTAAGTGGTTCTATAGATCCATTTCTATCTGAACTTAACAGTTGTATATTTTTCACCTTTTGGAAAATAATACTTCCTGGAGGTGTATGAAATGGGAACCTATGTGGAGATGATCAAAAGCAAATCCAAAACACAGCATGACTTGAAAATAGAACAGTTGCATATTGGATCGATCCATGTGTGGATGGTTGGCTATGAATCCATTGTCGAATGGCAAGAAACTATTGCGAACATTTCGAACTGTGGCATTACCACGGAATCCAACTACGAAGAATTATATATGCGCTTATTCGGGCAAGATTGGGATCCGGAAGCTTTGGATGTGCTTTTACAAGGGAAAGTTGCCTTTATCGACTCTAATTTTGAACAAGCGTTCAGTTTTCAAGGTAAACTCAAGACACTTGCCAGAGCAATAGACAAAGCGGAAAACGAGTCCATGCCCTTTTCACCTGCTATTGTTTTTATGGAGCCAATATCCACAAATATAGGGATACTTCGTAAATCTATAAATTCACATTGTTTAGAGGTCGAAGGTTTCCAATTCAATGGCGTAGGAACAAAAGAGGCATCATTAGTTTACTTGTCAGAGTGTGTAGATAAAGGTTTACTTAATCATGTCAGGCATACTTTGAACAATGCTTCCGAGCAAGACCTCCGGAACGGACAAGATCTCATCCGAATTTTCGGATACAACCGATTTCATCTAGTGTCGCCTTTTCATAAAACGGAAATTCCCGGACAAGCGGTCACGTCCATGATGCATGGTAGAGTCATTCTACTAATCGACGGTGAGCCGACCGCACATGTGCTCCCCTTACTATTCGGAGATTTTATTGCTTTGGATTGGGATAGACAATTTCCAGTTTTAGTTATGATTGTGTTGCGTTCTTTGCGCTTACTCAGCCTATTAATCGCACTTTTGACTCCAGGCCTTTATGTGGCTCTAGTATCTGTAAATCCGGAGACATTACGTATTGAATTGGCTCTTTCCATCGCTACAAGTCGGATTGGAATACCTTTGCCTACTTTTTTAGAAATGCTGCTGCTCCTTATCATCAGTGAAATCATAGTTGAAGCGACTCAGCGTTTACCCAAAAGTATTGCTGCAGCGAATACACTTATCGGAGGAATTATCCTTGGACAAGCAATTGTTGAAGCAAAACTGGTCAGCAGCTTGGTCATTATTGTACTATCGGCCTCCGTAACAGCCAACTTTGCTTTTCCGAATTATTTGAATACTTTAGTGATTAGAATGCTGCGTTCGGGCATTGTCGTGTTGTCAGGTATTTTCGGTATTTTTGGCATATTTGCTGCCTTTCTCGGCATATGTTATTACGCTTGCAGCTTACAGCGTTTCGGTGTTCCTTTTATGAATTTTCTCTCCCCCAAAAAGCTAGGACAATGACTCTGGGAAAGAAGTGACACAATTGATAGACCGATGGATTTCTAATATGACAGCTCCTATTTTTTTCATTGCTGCCCATTGCAGCATCATTTTTACTGCTTATACTCGCTCCATTCTTGCTACTACAGATTATGGCCATTGGGAGCCGGCATGTATAAACATGGTGGTAGAGCTTGTACTTTTACTGTTTCTACTTCAGGGTCTGCGCAAAGCCGGGAGCTTGGACTATTCAGACTTATTCTTGCCTCTCGGAAAATGGATCAGTACAGCACTGCTACTGCCTCTTATCATTTACATCCTGATTATTCCAATCTTATCAGTTCGCTTCTTTGCAGAATTGATGCAAATTGTCTTCATCTCAAGATCGCCATTATATGCTATTTTGGCATTATTATGTTTGCTCATGCTATTTGGATCATCAATTGGTCCTCAAGGCATTATGAGGGCCAGCACATTGACGACACTCATCAATATGCCCATTCTTTTATTCGCCTTATCGGCATGCCTCACGAATTCCAAGTTTGTAAAGATTTATCCTCTGGTAAATCTCAGTATGGATTTTTTGGTTGAAGGGAAAATGTTAACAACACTGTTTTCGATCTGCCCCTTCCTACTTCTAGGTATGCTGCCTCCCATTTGTAAGGTTCAAATGAAATCCATCTTGTTCACCTTACTCCCCATTGCTTTGCTGTACATTAGTATCGTTTATATTCCCATCCTTATTTATGGAGTCAATGCAGCGAAAGTTTTGAATTTTCCGTTGATGACAAGCTTGGACACCGTTAATATTACTTGGTCCATTTTCAATCGCATCTCTTTATTCTATGCTGTCGCTTTACTGGCTTTCGTCATGACACTTTCTACTTTCTCTCTTTGGTCTACAACGCTCATGCTTCATAAAATGATACCGAGATGGCAAGAGAAATATATTAGGTCCGGTCTTACTTTGATTGTGTATGTGGTCAGCCTACTTATTCCTTCTTGGAATAAGTACGTTGAGATATTTACTAAGGATACTTGGTTTCGCTTAATGATTTACATGATTATCCCAGTTGCTGTTTATTTTCGCGGAAGATTTATTGAAAGTCAGGAGAGAAAGCGAGTTCTGTTAAAATGACGCGTCAGCTCAATACAATCATTTTATTGTTTACCTGTGTACTAACATTAACAGGCTGCTGGGATATCAAAGATGTCAATCATCGCGTACTCCCAATCGTCATGGGGATTTCCTATGGTGAAACGAAGAAATATAGGGTGCATATTCAAATTCCCCTACCGTATAGCCGTGGTTTAAATTCTAAGGTATATTTTAAGGAAGCTGATACAATTAGTAAGGCACTTACTGAAATTGACACGGACATTGAAGCGGGCATTGACTTTATGCATCTTCAATTGATTATGTTTGATCGTAAGGTCGCTGAAGAGGGAATTCAAGAGGAAATAGCCTTTATCATGCGAAGTCAACATATGCCTACTAAGGCTCTTATTGCGATAACTTCAGAAGATATGGGCAAAATCCTAAACCATACAGGAAAAACCATTCAAACTGATTTCAGCGCACTGATCAATTTTTTCAATAAAAACGCAGGCTGGAGCCCCGAAATTAATCTTGCTTATCTTTGGGATACCTTTGGAGCTATTCATTCTGATACGGAAGATGTGACTATCCCGATTCTACGCTCTGGAAAATCAACCATGCTCGAATTTCTTGGCTCAGCCGTGATGTCGAAGGATAGCATGAAAGGTGAAATTTCAAGAGAACAATCACTTTTGGTTAACTTATTTGAAGAGCTGTTTCAAGGCTCTGTGGTTCAAGTGACTCATCAAGCAAGTGTAGCCATCGTCAAATGTAACAACAAGATTCATACCTCTTGGCGGAATCACGAGCCCGTCCTGCAGATGCAAATGCAAATCTCGCTGCATCTCATTGAAAATAACGGTGGCCTGGACGTACGACAATTAGAAACAACATTTTCGAATGACATGGTGAAAAAGTATAAAGATCTATTCAAGCAACTTCAAACTAAAAAGTCGGACGCCTTGGGCACTGGTGAATATTTCAGAAATAAGATGACATTCGATAAGTTAAAGGATTGGCGTGAAATCTATTATCCTCAGCTTTTAACAGAGATCGAGATTAATAGTCGAATTACAAATACAGGTGATATCGAAGACAGATAAATTACACATATAACCAAAGTCAATTAAACAATTTTTATATTTTTTTAGTCAGAATGATTTCCAACGGCTCATCTTCGAGTAATAAACACCCTGCATCGCGATATCCTAATTTTCTGTAGAAGTGTTGTGCCTCTTCATTTGCCAGAGTAGAGGTCATGACCAACTTAAAACCCTTTGCTTTCATATCTTCTTCCCAAAAAAGGACGACTTGCTTACCTAAACCTTGGCGTCGATATTGTCCTTCAACCCAAATCATATTCATAAATGGCGTGTTGTCCCAGAAATATCCGTACCTCATAAAGCCAATATTATTTTCATTTTCATCCCGCAGGATATAGATCTCTTTTCCGCTAATTTTTTGTAATATTAAACCCTGTAAAATATGATGATCACGCTCCTGAATATATCCAAAGTCTAAATTACTTGCAATAACGATTTTCATCTCTATCCCCCCTGTATATCGCGTCAACAACAATGATATCCATATTTTAACACAACTGAATTAAGATAACTGCCCGTCCCTCGGTTTAGCTAAATATCGGACTAAGCAAAAAAGCGCCGTATGCAGGCGCTTTTTGCTGTTTACCTTTCTATAGCTTAGCAACGTAAAATTAACAAACCTCATTCCCTGTGGTTCCTTTGTAATGATGAGAATGTGGATGCATGCCATTTACAGTTGAATATCCTTCAAAATAATGAACATGCCCTCCTGCGGGAAGATCTATTGCTGGACCTGTTACCCCGTCAATAATATGAGTGTAACCGTCATTCATGGAAGTAACTGTATGGTAACGATGAAAGTGAGGGACACCTGTCGGAGCTGGTTCAGTAATACCAATATATTCATGTGCATGCCCATCGTTTAAAGAGGTAATGCCTGAAAACATGTGCTTGTGTAGATAAGGCATGCCATCCCAAGAAGTAATATACAATCCATGTGAATGATCGGATAATGAGTCATCTGAGTGGAATACAAACCCTGTTACAGGTATCTTATTCATTTATTCTCTCCTTTTCCCAATTTACTTACACTATGTAGGATTAAAGGAGTTTGACATAGGCACAAGCACAGGTGAAATGTTTTCGAAAAAAAGAATAATATACATATTGTGAGCAAACTGTCCGGCATTTTTAGCCCTATTTTAGCAGTTTCCTATATTTCTATATTGAAAATAAATAGTCCTCCGTTTAAGGTGAACTTAAAAGGAGGGCTATTTGATGTTTCGAAAATTGTTTCAAGCCTATAAATGGAGGAAACTAAGGATTCGCATTTGGGAGAAAAGACTGCTCCAACAATTACAACTCATTTCGCTCCGGCATACTCCTGCCTTACACTGCACGCTGCATGTTTCGTCAGGACCGTTTTATGGCGGTTCGGCCATGATCGATCGGCAATATAAACGAGCCAAAATTTTTATTCATATTCCATTTGATCGCTATGTTACGCCCGATGAACGTCAGGTGTTATCCCGATATTCAATCACGACCAATGCACTGCCTTATTTTATTTTCTTTCATGAATATTATCATCTTATGGATGCTTTAGATCATTTGCGTACTTATGAAAGCAAGAACCTGAACACGTATCAATCCGCTCTGAAAGAAGCCGCTCTGAAGACAAAGAACTATCGGAACCTTGATATTGAACAGCGCGCGGATGACTTTGCTTATCACCAATATGTGAAGCAATTAAAAAAGGCCGGTTAGACCGGCCTCGCCAATTCCAGCTTCTTCGCTTTCTCTTTGATATAATCTGCTGTCCTTAGCGCTAGCGACATGACCGTATTCGTAGGATTTCCGGCACCTGAGGTGACAAAAATGCTTGCATCGCAGACAAAAAGATTAGGTATGTCGTGAGTTTGTCCATATGAATTAACGACTGAGGACTCTGGATCATTTCCCATCCGGCAGCCCCCCATCATATGAGCGGTGTCCGGAATGACGAATTCGACTTTGCCTCCAGCTGCCTCGAGAATTGCGCTCATGTTACCGACGGCATGATCGATGAGTTTCCTGTCATTATCACCGTAGCTGAACGTTACTTTTGCACGAGGCAAGCCATACTCATCTTTTTCATCTGCTAAAGTCACCCGATTATCCGCACTTGGCAGTACTTCTCCGACCAAAGTAACCCTTCCGTAGTAATTGTAATTCAGCAATGCCTCCCTGAGTCGCTCACCCCAAATCGGTCCGCCCTTTGCTTGCGAAATTCCGCCCGCAAAACCGACCGGTCTTGCTCCATGCGCGTGCAGGGTATATCCACGGACGAAATTGTTAGTAGGATCTGTGCGGTAAAAATCCTGGGTCGTCGCCAGTACGGGAGTCCCTTTGTAAAGCCTGATTTCTTCATTGAATTTAGCATAGACGTCTTGACTGCTGTGCACCATAACGGATTTTCCGACCCAGCCGCTGCTGTTGGCAAGTCCATTTGAAAATTGGGCATTTGCGGAATTGAGAAGCAAACGAGGCGTTTCTACGACAAAAGCTGATAAAATCACAAGCTTTGCTTTTTGTTCGTACGTTTTGCCATCGTGGACAAAAGTGACTCCTTTAGCTCTGCCATCCTTCCCCATCATTACCTGTGTCACCATACAGTCGGCCAGCACCTCAGCTCCGGCTTTGATCGCTTTGGGAATATGAACGATCAATGTGCTAAATTTAGCATCCGGCATGCATCCCTGATTGCAAAAGCCTCGATTAATACACGGAGGGCGGCCTTCAAACGGCGCTGAGAGAATCGCAAGAGGTGCAACAGAAGAACGAATGCCGAGCTTTTCGCAGCCGTTCATAAACATATATGCGTTTGGGCTAAGGGGTTCCCTTTCCGGATAAGGATAAGGACCATGATAATCCCCCCAAGGAAAATGCTTCGGGCCTGATACAGCAATTTCTTTCTCGATTTTTGAATAATACGGTTCCAGATCCTCATAGTCGATCGGCCAATCGTCCGCAACGCCATCCATCGATTTTGCTTTAAAATCCGCTTGGTGAAAGCGCAAGAAAACGGCTGTAAAGTGGACGGTTCCCCCGCCGATTCCCCGTCCGGAATTGTTGTGCCCCATTTGCAGCGGGTCATGTCCGTCTACAATCCGGGTATCCTGCCAACCCAAATTTTTCATAGAAAGTTCATCGCTGGCGAAATCTTTTTGCGGGTCCCGAAATGGTCCTGCATCCAAAATGACAACACTCATGCCGGCTTCGCTTAATTCTTTGGCCAGTACTCCGCCTGCAGCCCCCGCACCTACGATCACTACATCTACTTCTTCTCCTTCGTATCTACGTTTCATCATCGTTCAGGCTGAGCCTCCCATGGATCCAATTGTCCTCGCTCCGTACGTACATATCCCCTTGGATAAGCAGGACCAGCGTAACCGATTTCGGACCATACTTTCGGATGCGGTCAGAAAATGAGAGCTAATTTCTGAATACAGCCGTGAGGTTACGATCGATTGCGTATGGTCATCCCACTCATCCTGTTCGTTCATGACATCGAATGAGGGGTAGTGGCTTACTTTGTGCATCTGATCACCCAACCTTCCAGTAGATTGCGATCAATCCTAGTACACTAAGCGCCGAAAACATTAACGGCAGTGTGACGGGAGGACCAATGAGAAAGTTTCGTAAAGCCCATCCGCCAACCCGAATACCGACTCCTCGAAAATGAAAATAAAATCCAATCAAACCGGCAACTGCACCAAACCACATAAGCACCATAAACAAGGTGTGCAACCAAGGAACGTTATACCAGGTCAGAATCAAACCTGCTATCAGGAAAATGGGAGAGGAAATGACGGGTACCCACATCGCTTTATGAGTAAAATTTTGCCGGTAATGAAACATCGTTACCTGTATGCCAATCACGAGAAAGGCTAAGCTGACAAATAAGATTAGGACTCGATCAATTGACCACATAGACCAATTCATAAGGGATCCTCGCTTCCATCGTAGTAATGTCGTTTCAAATTATTTCCTCAACTTAACAAATATATTCCAAATATAAGCATAACGAGTAATAAATGAAAATTAGATTCGACATACTACATGGAAACGAAACTAGGAGTATAAGGATAGCGATGTTAAACACTGTAGACAATCATGTATCTAATAAAACTCCTTCGAACCTTCAACACTTCACTGTTGCGGGTCTGATTCTAGAGCAGCTTCGAATCTTGGGTGTTGAACGGATTTATGGTGTCGTGGGAGATGCTGTCTTCGGACTTATGGATGCCATAGCTAAACAAGAGTCGATTTCATTTAAGGCAGTTCGACACGAATCCGTCGCCGCCTTGATGGCTTCTGCAGAAGCGAAATTAACTGGTCGACTTGGTGTTTGTATCGCCCAGATGGGCCCAGGACTGGCCAATCTCATTAATGGTTTAGGCGACGCCTACTTGGATAAAGCACCTGTGCTGGCCATCAGCGGACAAGCGCCGCTCAATAAAATCGGTACATATTATAAGCAATATATCAATCAACAGATGTTAGTCCATGCTTTATCTCCATACAGTCAACTTATCGTTCATCCGGATGCTGTGATCGACTCATTGAAACAGGCCGTGCACACATCTGTATTGCATCGAACCGTATCGCACTTGTCCATCCCTGAAGATTTATTTGCTAAGTTAACAACCGCACAGCCATTTGAACGTCCTGATATTTCCCTTCCCTTAACAGGTTCAGAAGTATTGCAGCAAATCCTGCATCGTTTACGTTCCGCTAAAAAACCTATGATTCTTGTAGGCAATGGAGCTCGAGCAGCTCAAGAATGGATTCAGACTTTAGCGGAAATATGGGGCTGTGGTATCGCCCTAAGTTATGGAGCCACTGGAATCATCCCTGATGCAAATCCATGGATGTTAAGCGGGCTTGGCGAAGGCGGCAACCCTTTGCTCACTGAAATGTTTCAACATGCGGATGTTGTCCTCTCTATTGAAACGTCTTGGTGGCCGGATGGTTATGTTCCCCATGCAGCGCAGGTGATTCAAGTCGCCAAACATCAGGCAGACGTCGGTGCTGCCGTTCCCGTTGATATTGGAGTCGTCGGAGATCCGGTGAGCATCATTCCACCACTCATTGAGGGATTAAAGGATCATGTGCCCAACCAAGCATGGCTAGTCCAGATTCAGCAATGCAAGCAGGCTTGGTCGGTGCAAACCGAGGTTGAGCGAAATCATTCATCCTCCCCGCTTCACCCTGCAAGCGTTATCCAACAGATTGAGCACAATATGGACGAGGACGCTATTATTGCTTTAGATGAAGGCGATGCAACCCTCTGGTTTTTAAGAAATTTTCGGGCAAAACGACAACAGATTCTGCTCTCGAACAGGTGGCGAACCATGGGGTTCGGTCTGCCTGCGGCCATGTCGGCCAAATTATGCTCTCCGGAAAAACAAGTCATTTGTATCACGGGGGATGGCGGCTTAGGGATGGTTATGGCCGACTTGATTACCGCCATACGATATAACCTTCCTATAACGGTAGTTGTTTTTAATAACGGTACCCTGCAAATGGAGAGGGATAAAATGTTCATAAAGGGGCTACAACCTGAAGGAACCGAACTGACAAATCCCGATTTCGCAATGGTGGCGGAAGCTTGCGGATGGCATGCATATCGTGTCAACAATAACGAACATTTAAATGAAGCATTGAAACAATCGCGAACCAGCGGTAAACCGGTTTTGCTTGATGTATCTATAGCCCGGATTCCATACCCGGATTTCACATTACAATAATAAGTAGGAGAACAAATCATGACATCGACAACAACGCAAAATCCATGTGAATTACAAACACAGATGCAACCGCCAGTGCCTCCCTATCCTTTGCAGCATCAGGATCAGCAGCCCGGCATCGAGTCGCAAATGAACCCGCGCCCCCTTTTTGATAATCCCAACTACAAAGGCAGTGGAAAACTGAAAGATAAAGTGGCGGTCATTACTGGTGGCGATAGCGGCCAAGGGCGGGCAATTGCTGGCGCTTATGCGAAAGAAGGCGCGGATGTTGTCATCATATACCTGAGCGAGCATGCCGATGCGGAAGAAACCAAACAATTTGTAGAACAAAAAGGACGCCGTTGTCTGACTATCGCTGGTGATATCGGAAGCGAGGCGTTTTGCAATCAAGTCGTGAAACAAACGATTGAGAAATTCGGCAAACTGGATATTCTCATTAACAATGCAGCGGAACAGCATGTCCAGAATAGCTTGGACAATATCACGTCCGAACAAATGGAAAAAACGTTTCGAACGAATTTTTTCTCCGTTTTCTATTTATCTAAAGCAGTTTTACCACATATGAAACCAGGCAGTACGATCATCAATGCGGCATCGCTTACGGCTTATGAAGGAAACGAACAATTGATGGATTATTCAGCGACCAAAGGAGCCATTGTCGCCTTCACACGTTCCCTTTCCAAGTCCCTGATCAGCAAGGGCATTCGAGTCAACGGCGTCGTCCCTGGAACGATATGGACTCCACTCATTCCCGCTTCTTTCCCAGCGGATCAAGTAGCAAATTGGGGCGCTAAAACTCCGATGAAACGCGCGGGTCAACCCTATGAGATTGCTCCAGCTTATGTTTATTTGGCATCGGACGATTCCTCTTACGTTTCCGGACAATTTCTTCATATCACCGGTGGCGTAATTACGAACAGTTAGGCAGGTAAAATCACGAAAAGGCCACGTTGAAGTGGTTAGAACAGGTTGGAGGTTCTGCTTGATGTATATTCGAAAAATTGATACCTTTCCGCTCTTTTACCGACTTCCAAAACCATATGGGGACGCCAACGGTATGAAAACATACCGAACTTGCTATCTCATCCGGATAACGACCGATACAGGTGTCGAAGGCTGGGGCGAATGCGTCGATTGGCTTCCAACCTTGCATAAAGGTTTTCATGAACGAATCATTCCCAATTTAATCGGTAAGCCTGTATTGAACAGAATCCAATTAGTGGGAGCCTTACAAAAATGGCATCCTCGTTCATCTGCGGCCGTTAGTATGGCTTTAACCGAGATTATGGCCAAAACATGCAGTGTTTCTATTTGCGACTTGTGGGGCGGCAAGTTTCGTGAAAAAGTACCTGTGTATGCCTCGTTTCAGTCCTACTCTGAAGAGTTGGATTGGCAAAAACATTCCTTGAACGAGATTGATAAAGCGATCAACCAAGGATTTGACAAATTGAAAGTGAAAATAGGCGGAAAATCAATCTTTGAGGATCAACAGCATATCGTCTCTGTGCAGAAACTATTACAAGGAAAGATTTCAATGGCTTTGGATGCGAACCAAAGTTATGACCTTACTGCCGTACTACAATGGCAATCACTGCTTGCAACTTGGTCCAATCTTCTATGGGTTGAAGAGCCGTTGGATATCAAGCACATTAACGAATATGCTCAACTAAGAAACCGTTTAACTACACCTTTGGCTGGTGGCGAGAATTTAGAAAGCGTAACGGATTTCATTCCTATTCTCAGCAAACATGCTTTGGATTATATTACGCCTGATCCTATGCACATGGCCGGGGTAGACGGTTACAGGGAAACGTTAAGACTTGCCAGAAATTTTGGCATACGTGCAACGCCGCACTCTTTTGATGGAGCGTTATCACGATTGTACGCCATTTTCGCTCAGGCAAATTTGGAGCCTTGGGGTAAAATGGGAGTGGACACAATAGAGCCTGTAGAATGGGATGTCATGGATAATCCTTTTTTAAACTTGTTCCCTATTCACCCTTTGAATGGAGAAGTATCGATTCCATTGGGGTGTGGAATTGGTGTCGAAATAGATTTGGATATACTTGCCCATTATCAATGGGATGGAAGCAGTTATCTGTAGAAATTACGAATGTACTGACAAAAAAACTAATGAACGCTAGCTTGTAGATTTTCCAAGTATTACTCATTTAATCCCCAATTCTTTAACCAGGATAGCTAAATAATCCATCTCCAAAATGTCGTGTACTGAAAATCCAAGGATAATGTTAAACTCATTCTTCTTCCTCCAATAGTTGGTTCAAACGCAACATATTCGTACTCCAAAACTTGTTGTAGAAAGCCGCCCAATCTTGAACTTCTCGGAGCGGAGAGGCATTCAGCCTAAATCGTGTTTCTCTGCCGACTTTTCGGTCATGTACCAGTCCGGCCTCTTTAAGGATTGTCAAATGCTTGGATACCGCTGTACGGCCAATTTGAAACTGTACCGTTAATTCAAATAGTCTGTCGCTAACTATGCTAAACAGGGGTAAGCTTCGCTTTCACCAAACCCAAAAAACATATTATCCTTTAACAAAAGGTAAGTCTGCAGAAGCAGGCTTACCTTTGTTTAATTTTGACATATGACATGGCTAAGCCTCTTGCATGAATGTATTCTCCTTTTTATCCATTGTCAGCTTCCCATCTTGCGACCTCTTCCCGAACTCGCGGTGCGACTTCTGTTCCCAATAGTTCAATGGATTTCATAACAT
Source organism: Paenibacillus andongensis (assembly GCF_025369935.1). NCBI lineage: Bacteria > Bacillati > Bacillota > Bacilli > Caryophanales > Paenibacillaceae > Paenibacillus > Paenibacillus andongensis. Next base: position 4,021,943 of record NZ_CP104467.1, read on the forward strand.
CCTCATGTGGCATACTGCCGGCAGGTAAATGTAGGAAAAATCGTGAAAAGCCTAAATGTTTTTGCATATAAATAATTTTGTTGGCCACCGTTTCGGGATCGCCTACGTAGAATGCGCCATCTGGGCTGCATGAGGCATCGAATTGTGAGCGGTTATAATGTCCCCAACCACGCTCTTTACTCATTGAATTAAACACTGCCTGAGTAGGAGGGAAATACTTTTCGGCCGCAAGCGAGGCACTCTCCGCAACGAACCCGAGTGAGTGCACGGCTATCTTTAATTTCGATGCATCATGTCCTGCAAGAGTAGCAGCGTTCTTATAGAGCGGCACGAGCGGAGCAAATTGTAATGGGCTCCCGCCAATGATCGCCAAAACAAGAGGAAGTCCCAGCTCCCCTGCTCGTATTACCGATTGTGCATTACCCCCACTGCCAAGCCACACCGGTAACTGCTTTTGAACTGGACGCGGATAAACACCCAGATTCGTAAGGGCAGGTCGATGCTTTCCTTTCCAGGATATCTTCTCCGAGTCCCTTAATTTTAATAATAGTTCCAATTTTTCCGCGTAAAGCTCATCATAGTCTTTTAAATCATAACCAAACAATGGAAACGCATCGACCATAGATCCTCGACCCGCGATAATCTCAGCACGACCATTTGAAATACCATCGAGCGTGGCAAATTGCTGAAACAAACGTACTGGATCAACAGCAGAGAGCACGGTAACCGAACTGGTTAAGCGTATCCTTTTGGTCATGGACGCCGCTGCAGCCAGCACAACGACTGTAGCGGAATCCGCAAATTCCTTACGGTGATGCTCACCGACCCCAAATATATCCAACCCAACCTGATCGGCAAGGACGATTTCTTCCACAACCTCACGCAACCGCTCCGCATGACTTATCGTCTTGCCCGTTGTAACATCCGGAGTCGTTTCGACAAATGTATCTATCCCTATTTCCATTTTCAAATCCCCCTAAATACAAAGTTATATTAAAATCCTTCTTTCAAAAGAATCCGACCCACCATTTTTTGGCTTTGCCTTCACGATTCGTGATACCATACTCGATTTTCTTAATCACGTTTGAACCAAAAAATACCTAAGATTATTTATCCTAATATTAGATAATATAATGTTAGAATTTAATTCTGTCAACCTGTAAAAGAAACTCTGCGAAGAGAACTCATGTCAGATCATTCTCCGGCTCGGAGTCTTTTATCTGCTCGCTTGCAAGTTTAAATACAAGCAAATAGGGCAGCAGCCATAATTGAGCTGCCACCCTATTTGGGAAAACTCTTATTCCACAATATTGATTTTCACATTGATGTTGCCTCTTGTAGCTTTGGAGTACGGACATATTTGATGCGCCCCTTCAGCAATTGAGAAATCCGGATTTCGCAAAATTAGGGCATAAATCTGTCTCAAGTTTCTCAGCTCTTGTAAAAATCTGTAGTCGAACATGGCAATAGCGATAATACTGAATACTTGGATAATGGCACTAAATGCAAGTCTAATTGACAAGAACTTGATGTCATAAATGAAAGGAACTTCATCCCATCTAAACATAAAACATCGCCTACAAACTTGGCGATGTTTTATGTTTAGCGAACTTATTCATTTAGAATCCTAAGCTTTTACTTGTGATTTTTCCCTTCATGGTAGTCTTCCCATAATGGACCGATGTATTTTTCTAATGTTTTAACAATAACATCTCTTTGGCTCTCTTTGACATTTCCAATATCATTTGCAATATCATTTCTGACTCGTATGAGCACAAATAAAGGTGGTAAGTCAGACTCACGGAAAGCCTTAATCATGGATTCTTCTTGTGGTGTAATATCCAAAAAGCATTCTCTCCCTTCCAGTTCGATTATACACATTAATTTTCACACTCTGGGGACACTTGGCTGCTGCTTCCGTTCCGCTTTACTAATTCCTCAAAAATTCAATTTCACACTCTCCTTCTGCTCGAGATAATCTCATTCTAAACCCTGACGTCTGTGTTAAGGTCAAGCGAAAAAATAAGTGATGACCAATGAGCCACTACCTATCGGTAAAAAAAATGAGCAGTTGCTGTGGCAAATGCTCCACCGTATTTAACTTATCTACTTTTACGAAACCAACGAAACATAAAAAAAGCCAAACCTAGTCGATCTGAAGTGTATTTAATGCATTACATCAAGTATCTTCCCGTGATCGACTGCTCCGCATGGATGATCTGCGGAGGTGTGCCCTCGAATACCACCTGGCCGCCCTTGCTGCCACCGTCCGGTCCCATATCGATGATCCAATCCGCTTGACTGATTACATCGAGGTTGTGTTCGATGACGATCACCGTATTACCGGCATCCACGAGGCGGTTCATGATCACCAGAAGGTGACCGATATCTGACATATGTAGGCCGGTCGTCGGCTCGTCCATCACGTAGATGCTGCCCTTCTTATGCAGCTCGCTTGCCAACTTGATGCGCTGGCATTCCCCGCCCGAGAGCGTGCTGAGCGGCTGGCCGAGTGTAATATAGTTCAGCCCCACATCACTCATCGCCTGAAGCTTGCGTACAACCTCTTTTAGCTGAAAAAAATCCAATGCCTGCTCCACAGTCATCTCCAACACTTCTGCAATTGACTTGCCGTTCAGCTTATACGCGAGCACCTCTTCCTTGAACCGTCTACCTCCGCATACTTCGCACGGCAGCTTCACGCTGTCTAGGAATGCAAGGTCTGTATACACAACACCCAGCCCTTGGCAATTCTCGCAAGCCCCCTTGGAGTTGAAGCTGAACAAGCCTTGACCCACTTTGTTCGCGGAAGCAAACGCCTTGCGTACATCATCCATAATGCCCGTGTAGGTCGCGGGATTCGAGCGTGTTGACACGCCTACCGCCGATTGGTCGATGACGATCGCATCCGGATGCTGGTTGAGAAATACTTCGTTAATCAGCGTACTCTTGCCCGAGCCGGCGACACCCGTAACTGCTGTCAGCACTCCGGTTGGAATATCTACACTCACGTTCCGCAGGTTGTGAAGTAGGGCATCCTTGATAGACAGCTTGCCGGATGGCTGCCTGCAATCGTGCTTAAGCTGGAGCTGCCGCTTCATATGGGTGCCTGTCAGTGTACTTGCCTCCAGCAGGCCTTGGAAGCTTCCTTCATACACGATGGTACCGCCGCGGCTTCCGGCGTGAGGTCCGACGTCGACGATATGATCCGCCAGCTTGATCACATCGGGATCATGCTCGACGACAATCACGGTATTGCCCTTGTCGCGCAGCTTCTGAAGCAAATCATTCAACCGATGTACATCACGGGGGTGCAAGCCAACACTGGGCTCATCGAAGATGTAAGTGACATCCACTAGACTGCCGCTCAGGTGCTTCACCATCTTGACGCGCTGCGACTCGCCGCCGGACAATGTATCCGTCTCACGGTCCAGCGTCAAATAGTCAAGTCCGATATCCACCAGATGCTGCAGTCGCTCCGTCAGTGACTTGACGACCGGCGCGGCGATCGCGTCGTCAATCTCCCGAATGACGCGGATGAGATGTCCGACCTCCATGGAGGACAGTTCCGCAATGTTGTGTCCGTTGATCTTACAGCCCAGTGCAGCCTGACTCAGTCTTGCACCGCGACAGCTGGAGCAGGGACCCTCTGAGATGTACGGCGCAACTGCTTGCTGCGTGCGTTCGGACTTCGTCTTCACATCCTGCTTGATATATTTGTTGGTGAACTTCTCGATGATGCCTTCTACGGTAATATTCATTGCCTTCCCGGCGAAATCCATCTCCATTTTCCTCGCCTTGGCGTACAGCAGTTGCTCCAGTTCCTCTTCTGAATAAGCGCTCAGCTTCTTATCAAGATCGAAGGAACCCGACTGCGTGACCATGTTCCAATCCCAACTGTTCACCGCATAGCCCGGCAGCAGGATTGCCCCTTCATTCAACGACTTTGACATGTCCACCGCCTTGCTCATGTCGATGCCCAGCCTGCGACCGATCCCATTGCACTCGGGACACATGCCTTGCGGATCGTTAAACGAGAACATGTGCGCTTGTCCAACATAGGGTTGACCCACGCGGGAGAAGAGAAGACGCAGAATGGGCGAGATATCGGTAATCGTGCCCATCGTGGAATGGGAACCGCCGCCAAGCCGCTTTTGATCCACAATAACAGCCATACTCAAGTTCTCGATCGTGTCTGCGTCCGGTTGCGGAACACGTGGTAGAAAGGTGCGGACGAACATGCTGAAGTTTTCGTTCAGCAGACGCTGGGATTCGGCAGCGATGGTATCGAAAACGATCGATGACTTGCCGGATCCGGATACCCCGGTGAAGATCGTGATCTTCCGCTTGGGAATACGCAAGGATACATTCTTGAGATTGTTCTCCCTCCCACCCGAGATTACGATATACTCCTGATTAGATTCGCTCATGCTTACCATCCTTCCGATAGTGTTAATTTCTACTTCTATTCACATTGTACCATTCATCATGCATAGAAAGTCGAACAAATACTAATGGGAACTGAACGCTGGACTCCTACGATGGGCTTAATATCATTTTCCATAACCCACTTGGTAAGCTAGCTTGAATCGGTTAAGGCGGACCAAACTTTCTCGATCGATGTCGTGAACTGAAAATCCAAAGTCCGTATATATAATAACAAATTAAACCGGCACCCCAATCGGAGGTCCAGCCCTTATCCAATTTATCCCATTTCACTCAACCACCATGTTCATCGAATCTTTGGATCTTTATATTTGATTTTTGTTTCGAGTCGCTCCGGCATGGCACCAAATGACGACAATAGGATCTTCTACGCTTGAAATGAGCTGGTGATCCTCTCCCGGCTCAATAATGATAACGTCTCCCGTTTTTACAGGGTACATGTGAAAGAAGCCTGAATAAATCCGTGCATAAATCTAAAGTGACATTGGACAACAATGTTATCCCTCTTCAACATAAAAAAAGAGATCAAGTCCCGTTTGATTGCAGAACTTGATCTATCACTATTTTAATTCATAATTTGTATGACGTTTCGAACGGATTGTGCAGATTTATCAAGATCAGTTTTCTCTTTCTCTGTTAATTGCAATTCTAGTATTTTTTCAATACCATCTCCGCCAATGATCGTTGGCACACCGAGATATATATCGCGGTATCCATACTCCCCTTCTAAGTAGGCAATGGAAGGTAGAACGCGCTTCTTATCCTTAAGAATGGCTTCTGCCATTTGAACTAAAGAAGCTGCAGGCGCGTAGTAAGCGCTGCCATTACCAAGAAGGTTTACGATTTCACCGCCGCCCTTACGTGTGCGCTCAACAATCGCGTCAATACGTTCTCCAGAGATTAGTCTATCTACTGGAATGCCTCCAACGCTCGAGTACCGAACAAGCGGAACCATATCATCCCCGTGACCGCCAAGTACGAATCCCGTAACATCTTCAACAGATACGTTTAATTCCTGTGCAACAAACGTATTAAAACGGGCTGTATCCAGAACTCCGGATTGGCCGATGACGCGATTTTTCGGAAAACCAGTCGTTTTAAAGCATACATACGTCATGGCATCTACCGGGTTGCTCAATATCAAGATGTAGCTGTTTGGTGCGTACTTGGCCACATTTTCTGAAACACCTTTCATGATGCCTGCATTGGTATTAACTAAATCATCGCGGCTCATTCCAGGCTTACGGGCAATCCCTGCCGTAATGATGACCAGATCTGCATCCTGAATGTCCTCATAATTGGATGTACCTGTGATATTGGCATTGAATCCCTGCACAGGCCCGGCTTCAAGCATATCCAGAGCTTTGCCTTTTGTTGGGTTTTCCAAGTTCGGAATATCAACCAATACAATGTCTCCAAGCTCTTTTTGCGCTAGCATAAGCGCAGCAGTTGCTCCTGTAAATCCAGCACCGATCACGGCAATTTTTTTTCGTTTAAACGCCATATGGATTAGCCCCTCTCGAGTTGTCCACTGCTCTCTACACTTGTGTGGCCCGAATTAATTCTATCATTAATCACTTTGAAGGTTCCCAAATGTGGACCTTTAAAGTGTTTTCGTGCCCGAGTCGCATACATGACGATCAAGATTACAAATAATACGGCGAATGCTTTTCCTGTTGCATAATGAATCGTGAATTGCTCCGTAACTTTGACATCGTTTGGCGCAATGCAGAATAGTACATCTAAAAAGAGAACCCATGCGATAGCAACCACATTTACGAAAACGCTCCAATTGCCTAATGACCAAGGACCGTTATCTTCTTTCGTCCATACGCCTTTCATTTGCGCACGCAATTTAAGGAAGAGCGGGATTAAATAAGAGCTGTGCAAACCAATTACAGTTAAGGCCGTCACAACTGCGTATACATTATCAAGAAGACCGCATAAGAAAGCTAATAGTACCGTAATCCAAATCGCATTTGCAGGGGTGCGGAATTTCTCCGATACTTTACCCCACAAATTAGATAACGGCAACCCTTTGTCGCGAGAGAAAGCGTAAATCATACGGGATGCGGAAGTCACTCCGGATAAGCCGCAGAACCACATTGCAAACGTCACCATCCAAAGAATAACCTTACCGAAAACGCCACCCATGGATTGCTCGATTGCAACGATAAAGGCATTCCCGCCTGCGGCAGCTACAGCAGCCGGATCCTTAATGGACATCGTGACCAACGCGAGCATGATGAAGCCAAAAATACCGGAGATGACAACAGATGAAAATACACCCCAAGGAGCGCGGACTTTTGCATCAACCGTCTCCTCGCTTGTATGGGCGGAAGCATCATATCCCGTGATCGTCCACTGAGCTTGCAGCAATCCGACGATAAACGCAAACCAGTAAGGTGTAGAATTGTCAGCCACTGTGGAGAAACTCGTATCAAATAAGTAACTAACGTCCTGTGTAGGTCCGAAATATATCAAAGCTCCGATAATCAAACCTACCCCGATCAAATGATAAAAGGCAGATACATCGTTGAGTTTAGAAACAATTCGAATACCAACATGATTTAAGCTGGCATGACTGAGCAAAATAATTGCATAGACTAGCAAAGTTTCGGATTTCGTCGGATTTTCGAATAACAACGAAGAAGCAAAACCAGCACATCCGTAATCGATACCCGCGACAATCGTAACTTGACCGATCATGTTAAACCAAGCGGAAAACCATCCGTATCCCGGATTTCCAAGAATAGAAGCCCAGTGGTAGATGGCCCCGGATGTCGGAATGGCAGAAGTCAATTCCGCGATGGCAGCCGATAAAAATAAGACAAAGATGACAACAATCGGCCAACCCATGCCCATAATAGCCGGCCCGCCTTGATTAAAACCGAAGCCGAATAGAGTAACGCCACCGGTTAGAATCGAAATCACGGAGAAAGAAATAGCGAAATTGGAGAACCCCCCCATATCCCGTCTTAATTCTTGTTTGTATCCGAATGCATTCAGGTCATCGCCTGTATGCCCCTTTTGGCGAGCTAATTTCACTCCGTTTTTAGCCTTCAAATATATAGCAAGCATCACAAAAAGTGCAACTGCAATTAATATCAATCCTAACGTCATACGCAATCCCCCAGTTTTTCTACGGATTTAAGAGTGATTATTCGGGCGTCTTCTTCTATTAGATTTTGCTGTTGGATCGGTTTGGTGATCATTACCTGATTGTTCTTCATGACTTTCAATTCCGGTTGTTACTTCATTCTCTGTTACTTCATTCTCAAGTGCTTCTTCTGCAACATCATAAGTTTCAACGATTGGATCCTGCAATACTTGACTGCCTTCAGTTTGCTGAGTAACTGGAACGGTCAATTCACTTTTTTTTTTAGAATCGTACCAAGCTCATCATCCGGTCGTGGAATAATATGTGCAGCAACCAGTACCCCGACTCGTTTAGCCGCTTCTTTCCCTGCTTCAAGTGCAGCTTGAACGGCTCCTACATCTCCTTCAACCAAGATCGTTACAAGGCCGGCGTCAACTTGTTCTTGTTTAATAAGTTTGACATCTGCTGATTTAATCATGGCATCGGCCGCCTCTATAGAGGCTATAAAACCTCTTGTCTCAATCATGCCTAATGCTTTTGACATGTCGATCACCTGCTTTCTACATCGATAGAGTCTACTATACCGATAATGACGGCATCAATTGGCAAATCTATATCCTTGAGCACAAATCGGGCTGCACTCCCTTTTGTAATCATCACTTTATCTCCGACGCCTGCACCAATTCGGTCCAAAGCGACAAAAGGAGCATCAATCGGCGAACCGGTAGGCCCTTCAGGCTGAACAAATAAAAATTTCAAACCAATTAAATCATCTTCTTTACGTGTTGCCCATACATTCCCGATTACAGTGCCAACTTGCATGTTCTCACCACCTCATGATTCTTTAACAAGGATCGTAATCCCTTTATCCTTTGCAGTGTCACGTGCCAGCGGGGTAACAAGGGTCAGCCGAGAAACAAGAATAGTGGAAACATCGGCAACCTGCACATCTCTCTGAGTCAGTACTTTATTATCAAAATACAATGTCTTGTTGTTCATGTCGTTATCATAATCCGATCTACCGTTCGCAGCTGGTGCAAATTGCAACCCGGTCAGCCCGGCAAATGTGGCACCAAAAGAAACGAGCATATCTTTATGCTTGCGAATGTGCTGCCTGTAGTGTCTGGCAGGCTCCGGCAGTTGATCTTCCGAGTCTTCAGAATGAAGGATCCACTCTAAGGATCGTGTAGGTACTAACGTCACCGGTATTCCATTAAGTAAAATGCTTGCCAAAAGCTCGCATGGAGCTGAGCCCGTGAACCCTAAGGCTCCACGGATTAATATATCTTGGTTGATGTCCATTAACACAACATGCCTGATATCGATCATCACAGATAAAAGCTCAGGGGAGCGAAATGACATCGGAATCACATGCCATTTCGCTTGTAAGCCTGCAGCAATCTTATTTACTTCCTCTTTATCATGGTTTTCCTCATGAACAAGAAGCAAACTTGGTTTCTCGTAAACTTTTTCCTGTTTCACGGCTTGTAAACTTTTAATAACTTCCCGGACGATTAGCTCAACGACCGACTTATCAAGGTTTGCCGTCATCTTAAACCCTTTGTATCCGTTAATTTAATTAAATTCCCGTTATCCCCAGTTTTCAATAGCGCAGCATTCGCTTCATCGGTATCGATGTGCATTTCAAGCTTGTAGCGCTCAGAAACGCGAATGAGCACATTTTCGAAAGTGACCGCTCTCTTACCCTTAGTTTTGACTTGAACCACTTCGCCATTCTCAACACCAAATTGAGCCGCGTCTTCCGGTGTCATATGAATATGCGCATGTGCGATGATTAACCCTTCGCTAACATGAATGCTGCCTTTAGGGCCCACGATCGTGACAGGTGCGGAACCTTGAGTATCGCCCGATTCTCGGAGAGGAGCCTGAACTCCAAGCTTAACAGAGTCAGTTATGCTCACTTCTACTTGCGTAGCTCCCCTTACCGGCCCGAGTATTCTAACCCTTTCAATACTTCCTCTTGGTCCGACGATCAGTACCGTTTCATTCGCGGCAAACTGACCGGGCTGGGATAAATCCGCCTTCTTCGTCAACTCGTATCCGTTACCGAATAATGCCGCAAGATGTTCCTTTGATAAATGCGCATGCCGCGCGGAGACGCCAATCGGTACAGATGGTTTACTCTTTTCTTCCTGATTAAGATGAAGCACCACTTCATCGACAATCGACTTTATCATCTGTGGGTCCATGATACGTACACCTCACTTTCCGACCTCAACAATCTATTATTTTTCCGAATCAAATTTAGGCAAAATGCTTTCCAGCTCATTATGAGGACGAGCGATGACATGAACGGATAATAGTTCGCCTACGCGCTGCGCTGCAGCTGCCCCTGCATCCGTAGCCGCCTTCACAGCGCCAACATCTCCACGAACAAGCACGGTTACAAGTCCTCCGCCTGCATGAACCTTACCGACCAAATGAACATTCGCCGCTTTGACCATAGCATCCGCCGCTTCAATAGAAGCTACCAACCCTTTAGTTTCAATCATTCCCAATGCTGTAAGTTCTCTTGTCATTTTAAATTCCTCCTAGAGTTTAAATGGATTAAATTTGTGAAATCACTTGGTTAACTAATTTAACGATGGTTTCCTTGTCTATATTCCCTGCCGCGCCAACCTTGGCCAAAACTTTGCCTACCACTTCTTCAATCTGCTCTTCTTTGGCGCTTTGTACCGCAACCGCAGGTTTTGAACTTACCTGCGCTTTCGTACTGCCTGGTTTAGGGACATCCACATGTTTAATGCCGTAAGCAAGACGTTTAACGTTCATCAAATGATGTGCTGTCAAATTATCAGAGGTGATATTGCCTCCAAAGGAACCGCAACCTAGCGTAAACGAAGGTTTAAGTCCGGTCGTTCCACCAACTGCACCAAGCGCGGATGGCGTATTTACAACAATTCTTGATACCGGCATACGAAAAGCAAAGGTTCGGGCAATCTCATCATCTGTCGTATGAATAGCTAACGTATGACCTCTTCCGCCTAAATCCAGCAGGCGTTCACAGATGACTGCAGCTTCCTGCCAACCGTCAACTGTGTAAAAAGCAAAGACAGGAGCCAGCTTTTCGATGGAAAATGGAATGTCCTTCCCGATATTCGCTTCTTCCGCGATCAATAATCGCGTATCCTCTGGAACGGTGATGCCGGCCAGCTCAGCGATTACCCTTGCACTTCGACCCACAATCTTAGGGTTGAGTTTGCCAGGAGCGGGAGAAATGACCGGTTCCAGCCTTTTTTTCTCTTCCGCGTTCAAGAAGTACGCGCCCATGTTTTTAAATTCACGAATGGCCATTTCTCGGATGTTCCGATCAACAACCACGGCTTGTTCCGAGGCGCAAATGGTTCCGTTATCGAACGTCTTACTGTCGACAATTCGCCCCACGGCCTTGGATACTTCGGCGGTTTTCTCAATATATACCGGCACGTTTCCTGGTCCAACGCCATAGGCAGGTTTACCCGAACTATAGGCTGCCCTTACCAAAGCGCCGCCGCCTGTTGCCAAAATAAGATTGATATCCTTATGTTTCATTAAGCCTTCCGTAGCTTCCATCGTCGGCTGTGGAATCCAGCCAATGATACCTTCCGGAGCACCTGCAGCCACAGCTGCCTGCAAGCAAATGTTAGCGGCTTCCACCGTACACTTTGCAGCAGATGGGTGGGGACTAAACACAATCGCGTTTCGCGCTTTTAGCGCAATCAAGCTTTTGAAAATGGCTGTAGATGTTGGATTCGTTGTCGGGACAATACCTGCAATCACACCAAAGGGTGCTGCAAACTCAACAATTTTTTGGTCTTTATATTCATTGATGATACCAACAGTCTTTTGATCACAAATGGACAGATACACATCTCTTGAGGCTACTTGATTCTTAATCACTTTGTGTTCTACTACACCAAGCCCTGTCTCCTCGACAGCGAGGGATGCGAGCTCAAGTGACTTCTCATAAGCAGCATCCGCCATGGCTTTTACGATGCGATCTACTTCTGCTTGAGAGAAAGCTTGGAATTTCGCTTGAGCTTCTTTCGCTTTCTTAACGGCATCTCTCATATCTTGAATTGATTGTAAATCTTTCTCCAATTGCATCTTTCATATGCTCCTTTCTTAAAGTAATCAACGAACCTTCTACATAGGCATCCCTCCTAGTACGAGACAGGCTTTTTGGCAATTTCGATAATGCTCTCTCGAAATGCATCCGCTGCAGCGCGGCAAGCCGATTGTGTACCGGTAAGCAATCCGCCGCCAAAGTTTGTCTCCGAAGGCGGGCCAAAAAACTTGACAAGCCGTACGTCCGCTGCCTTCAAAGCGGCATCTAGACCGTACATGGCCTCTAGAGGCGGAGCGATTAAATAGGCGAGTGGCTCTCCTTCATTAATGTCCGCCAACTTGGAAAGATAGCTGCCTGTTCTTGCTACGACATGCGCGTACAAGGCATGGGTACGACTTTCATTAAGCGATTCGAAAAATGCGTCATATTGAATCGTATTTTCGATCGCTTCGATCCCGCTTCTTACCTCGTCAGGACTGGGTCCGGCAATGATCCCGATGAATTCACCCGATAAAGGACCTGATGCATGGCTGGCGCCGGCATAGAAGGAACGAGCATACACGACTTCCACTTCCGCTCGCTTGGTCCCTTCGTCAAGCGCCGTATACCCGATATCGTCAATCGTCGTCGTAAGAATTCCTAAACTCCTATATCCTGGTTTCAACTGATATTGGGCAGCCAAAGACTCATCTACATTCGGAATGATACGGACAGCCAGCACCTCTGCTTTAATTCTGTCTAGCATCGCTGACCGACGCCTCCTTTTGAACAAGTGAGATGCCACTCGCTTCATATTTGAGTATTTTCTCGACGACGTTTCCTAAATAGGCGCCAGCCTCAACTGGCGGAATGCCTCCCGAATGAATGTTGGAAATGACCATCCTTTCGGCTTCAATCGTACCTCTACGCGGTTTGTAACACATATAAGCACTTAATGATTCTGCGCTTAATAAGCCTGGCCGTTCTCCGATAATAAGTACGACAACCTCAGGTTGTAACACTTCTCCGACTTCATCCATGACCGCTACACGGCCTTTTTGAATGTAGAATGGAGTACCACATTCAAGCTTAAGATTTTTCAAGGATTGCTGGAGCGATAAAAGCACATCCTCCAGGTTTTTTTCAATGGCTTGCGAACTAAGTCCGTTGGAGGCAATAATTTGTACTTTTGGCGCATGTACACAACGTTTGGAAATGGTTTGTATCGATTCTTCCGACAATCGCCTTCCAAGGTCCGGACGACGGATATATTCCTCTTTATCCGAAACCTGCGTCTCAACCGAAAACAAATCAAGACTATTCAACAATTCCGGTGAAACTTCCCCATAAACGGCATCTACCGCGGCAGCATGATCAAGTCGAAACTTTAACCAAGCTTCCGTTTTCGGCCGCAAACCGGCTCTTCCAATTCCGATTCTGGCGGGCGTTTTTTGGATGAGTTCTGGCAATTCATCTTTATATTGAGGTTCATCAACTCCCAAGCGAGTTTGCAATTCCGGAAGGATTCCATCATCGTGTAGATCCGGTAAAGTTTTTTTATCGTCTGATAACTTGGTAACCGTACGGTGATCCCAGATTCTCACCATACCACCTTGATCTTCTGATGGTTCATTCAGGGTGTTAGTGAACGGCGATGAGGTCTGCACTAACGGAAACGAATCTCTTGTCTCAGCACTACTTTGCAGATGATCCCATATTCTTACCATTCCATCCACAATTTCCGGCATTTTCTTTTCTAAAGTAGTTGTGGGAACGTCTTGGCGAGCATTCATTTTCTCCAGAATGATCTTTGTAATTGTTTCAATGAGCCCTTCATTCATGTTTTCACCTCCTGAGAGCTTTCCTTTAGGAAAGCTTGTATCGTAAGCATAAGCTGAGTTTTGCGTAAACAAAACTGGCATCATAAGCATAAGCTGAACCAATTTAGGGGCCCCTGTTATCGTGTGAAAATGGTAGGATCCCCAGCTCTTCTGCTTAATTTGCCATTTTCCATAATGCCCATTTTCTCTAACCAAGCTTCAAACAGGGGGGATGGCCGGCGACTCATCGTTTGACGCAACGTCGCTACATCGTGATAACTCATCGACTGATAATTAAGCATACAGTCATCTCCCATCGGAGTTGCAATGATAAAGTTGACGCCTGCAGCCGTAAGTAGTACACCTAAGTCTTCAATATCGTTTTGATCCGCTTTAATATGATTGGTATAACAGATGTCTACCCCCATCGAGATCCCATGCATCTTGCCCATAAAATGATCTTCAAGACCGGCGCGTTTCACTTGTTTGCTGTCATACAAATATTCCGGTCCGATAAATCCAACGACCGTGTTTAAAATATATGGGTTATAACGCCTAGCGAATCCATAGTTTCGCGACTCCATGGTTAGCTGATCAATGCCATAATGGGCTTCAGCAGACAATTCCGATCCTTGCCCTGTTTCAAAATATAACCCCTCGGGACCTGTTCCTGTTCCAAGCGTTCTGGCCATATCATCGGCTTCATCCAGCAATGCGGCTGAAATGCCAAAAGAACGATTCGCAGCTTCCGTACCTGCAATGCTTTGAAAAATCATATCCGCGGGAGCGCCTTGTTCGATAGCCTTCATTTGTGTAATGACATGGGCCAGTACACAGTTTTGCGTCGGTATTTCCCATGTGTTCATAAAATCACGAGTTGCATGCAGCAGTCGCTTCACACTTTCGACAGAATCGTCAACCGGATTGATGCCAATAACCGCATCGCCCATTCCGTATGATAAGCCCTCTTTTAAAGAAGCGATCATTCCGTCAACGTTATCCGTAGGATGGTTAGGTTGGAGCCGGGAAGCAAGCACCCCTTTTTGCCCGATCGGTATATTGCATTTGGTTATGACTTCTATTTTATTCGCGCTATGAATCAAATCGAGATTAGACATCAGTTTGGTCACTGCTGCAATCATTTCACTTGTGAGCCCTCTGCTTGTGCGCTTTAGATCTTCTCCCGTCGTGCGGTCATCAAGAATGTATTCTCGAAGTTCAGATACGGTCCATCCCTGTATCTTCTTGTAAATCGGTTCATTCACTTGTTCCTCAATGATACGTGATACTTCATCTTCTTCTGCCGGGAGCAAGGGATTGTCGCGAATGTCGCTCAACAATAGTGCACCTAGCACTTGCTTTGCAGCAATTCGCTCTTGAACGGTTTCAGCCGCAAGCCCAGCAAGTCTGTCGCCTGATTTTTCTTCATTCGCTTTTGCAAATACTTCTTTTAAGTGATTGAATTGATACACTTGACCCATGAGAAGGGTTTTCAGTTTCATCTGCCAACCATCCTTTCTTTAAGAGTGGAATGCAAGTGTCTTTACAACGACGGGTACGACCTCAGTTTGCAGTTTGTGGCCAATATCGAGATAATCGCCGTGTTCGACGAGTACTTGATCAATACATATGATGTCGCGTCCCGAGTTCATCGCTTGTAAAGTTTGGCCTAGAACTTTAGCCATATCACTCTGTATGACGACGACTAATGGCTCGGATTGATTCGGCTGTTGGCGATACGATTCAATCAACCAGTCAGCCAATTGCTGTACTTCGCGAAATCTCAACACCGATAGTCCCGTGATATAGAGAGCAAAGTTGATTCCTTCTCTTTGGGGATCATAAATCTGTAAAGCCTGCTCCATCGCCTGATTCATGATTCGCTTGCCGTTAACAAGACCATCATTAAACTTCAAATGATACACAGGCAGATTTTTAATGGGCAATCGGGAACCTTCAACTTGAATGGTCGCACCGCTGATTTCCGTTGTTTGCGTGCCGGCTCCAAGCACTGTAGCTCTCACGGTTTCAACAGGTGTAATCCACTTCCATCGCTTCAATTCATGACTTTGCCGTAACGATTCGGCTAATAATAATCCGATATCCTCATAATCTACCGTTTGCTCTTGTTCTGAATTTGTCTCCAGCCTATATATACATTCACTTACTCCACCCGAAAACATAATTTCATCGATCGTGATCTCCCAATCGGGCGGGTGTCCAAGTAATAGTATACTGTCTGTACCTTCAACTCTCCCTTCGAGAATATGAACAAGTGTACGGACCATGGCGTGGATGACTTCATGGATAACACTATTGATATCATCCATATGAATTGGATCACCGGTAGAAAGAAAATGTCCAAGTTGGGTAAGAAGGTTTTGTACGGGCGGAGATATCGTTTTTATTCTCCTATTGTCTAACTCGATTAATCTGCCGCCGATATGCAGTGTACATGTCCCTTTGAAATTTCCGGATTGGTAAACAGCAATATTAGCCGTTCCCCCGCCGATATCTATATTCGCAACCGTCTTCCCCGATTGTTTAGAATACTGATACGCCCCGGATCCTTTCGCCGCAATGATTCCTTCTAAATCCGGGCCAGCCGTTGCGACTAGAAATTCACCTGCTTGTGAGGACAGACTGTGAATCATTTCCTCCGCATTATGCTTGGTAGCAGTTTCACCAGTTATAATAACGGCCCCTGTCTTGATATCCTGCGTCCCAATACCTGCTTTGGCATATTCTTTTTTAACAAGCAGCTGTACCGCTTCAATATCAATGAGCACATTAGAGCGTAATGGCGTCCGGTAGATAGGACTTTTATAAAAGACTTGTTTATCAATGATTTCAATCCGCGGCACATGACTGGTACCTGCTGTATTCATGAGAGAAAATCGGCTTAAAATGAGCTTGGTCGTACTAGTGCCAATATCGATGCCTGCACTAATAATCATTTCCGCTTCTTGACGATGTTGATTCAATTCATCACCCCCCGCAAGAAAAAGACGCCTATTATCACTATCTGAATGAGATAGTGATAATAGGCGTCTTTGCCTAAGCTATTTTTTTGAACAAAGCGATTTATTACGTTTTTATCATATTTTCATTTAAACAACGATTTTTGATCACATCATGTGCAACAGCTATCATCTGAACTTGATGATTCATACAATAAGAACGCAGTTTTTTATAGGCTGCCTCTTCATTGAGGTGATACGTTTCCATGATAATACCTTTTGCTTTTTCAATGATTTTTTGATCTTCGATTTGCTGCTCTAATTTTTTAATATTCCCCATTAATGAATGCAATCGTTTGGATTGATTAAGCGCAATTTCAACGGCTGGGATCAAATCATTCTCCGTAATTGGTTTCACCAGATAACCCACGATTTCCGCATTCTTCGCTTCTTCAATAAACTCGGTCTGACTATAAGCAGTCAATAAGACGACTGGGATTTGCCAAGATTGTTGGATAATACGACTCGCTTTGATTCCGTTCATACGAGGCATTTTGACATCC
This sequence comes from Paenibacillus andongensis, assembly GCF_025369935.1. Classification (NCBI taxonomy): domain Bacteria; kingdom Bacillati; phylum Bacillota; class Bacilli; order Caryophanales; family Paenibacillaceae; genus Paenibacillus; species Paenibacillus andongensis. The sequence goes on from NZ_CP104467.1 coordinate 4,038,880, forward strand.
ATCACAATGAGATCAGGACGAAGTTTGGCAGCAAGTTCTATGGCCAACTCTCCCGAATTTGATTCGGCGATAACGTCATAACCGGCTTCCAGAAGCATTTCCTTAATATCCATACGTATAATGGACTCATCGTCAACGACCATAATACGCGACTTGGTCATCGTACCCCCCCCCTTTTCAACCGATTGGAAAGACGACCTTTGCTTTCGTACCCTTCTCAGAAGCACGTTCGATTTCAAACATCCCGTTCAGATCATAGTTCGTCAAACTCCTTACAATCTCAAGGCCCAAATGTTCGGTGTCTGTCTGATGTTCAAACCCGACTCCATCATCTTGAATCATCAGGTGAATATGCTCATTATCGACAAACAATTGAATCCTAATGGTCCCTACCGCATATCCGACGAAACCATGTTTCACACTATTCTGCACCAGCTCTGTTAGAATAAGAGCCAAAGATACTGCTTGATTGGACGAAAGTTCAATGTCCTCGATATCCATCTGAATATTGATTTTACATTGGTCATTTTGAATATTATTCACGAGTATTTTCGATATTTTCTCGATTACTTGATTCATGCGAACCGTTTCAATGCCGCTGTACGAAAGTACTTCGTGTACGGTAGCGATACCCATAATACGGTTAAGACTTTCTTGAAAAAGGACTTTCGCTTCATCCGGCACACCGCGTCGTAATTGAAGCCTTAGTAAGCTCGCTACCGTTTGCAAGTTGTTCTTCACCCTGTGATGGATCTCTTTAATAACTGCCGATTTCACCATCAACTGACGCTCCTTATCCCGAAGGTCAGTAATATCGCGCAGAATTAAGATTCGCATCACTTCATCCTTATTTGGCAAATCAATGCCGCGAAGTATATACACCTTATCTTTATCAATGGCCTCCCGCCAAATAACGCCGTTAGTCAAATAGTCATTTTCTTGAATAAAGCAAAGCATCTCGCTAATGGGTCTATTAATATAATCACCGTTAGTCAAACTATTATCACTGTGGATTTCCATTAATCCAATCGCAAAATTATTCGCGTACATAATCTTCCCATCAGCTCTTAATAAGACAAGAGCCTCTTCAATCAGATCGGGAATGATTCGATTCTTCGTTATTAAATCAAAGAAAGTTCGGCTAAATTCCTCGGTTGTTTCAGAAAGAATGGCAAGTTCGTTCTCGTGCCTCACTTGTGCCGTAATATCTTTTTCCAGGATCAGCATACCAATCGTTTTATCGTAGCTATTCTTAATGGGCATCACATTCTGGTTGACATGTACGCCTTCATGCGTGATAGCACGATTAATCAATGCAGGTTTTCCTGTCCGATATACACGAAATACGGCTGGCTCGTAACGTTCATAGATGATTTTCCCAACAACACTTCCTTTATACAGAGAATGCGAGGTGGATGGAATGGCTTCCGCAACTACAATGACATTACGATCGCCCTTTACGGGACAATCAATAAAAATATTAGCCTGAGCGATATCTGCAATAGTTTGAATGGTTTTACTCTTTTCAATGATAAAGCCTACATCTTCATCGCTTAGAGAAGTGTACGTTTTACATAAATCATGTATCTGCTGCGCATCATTCATAGCTCAAGACTCCTTTAAGAATAAAAAAAGAGCCTTCAACATGATAAATCCACTTTCTGTTGATGGCACCTTTGCCAATAGAATATTCATTTGTTAAAGTAATCATACTTAATTTTTTGTTAATTGTAAAGGCTTTCATGAATAAAAACATGATTTACCACCGCTTGCGCACAATATTCTTTCATTGCCTCAAAAGTTGCGCATAGGACTAGTTCTTGGATCTCTTTGATTCCTTGCCCTGTCAACGATGATGCAATCACGATAGCCCCCTTCGGAATGGCCTGTTTTAACTGCCTCAATGCTCGATCTACATTCGCATGATTTGCATCAGCCTTTGTTACAACGCCAATGGGCAGCTTGGTAAAACCGTTTGCAAATCCCGGAGGGAAAATCGTCTTCGGATTGGTTGCATCTTGGATAAATAGGATATGAGTAACCTCTAGTGCAGTGGCCATAATACTTTTGTAAAAAAAGGGATTCTCCGTATACTCTCCAGGTGTATCGACAATCCAATCCCTATAGACTAATGCTTGGGTTTTAACGGCATCGACCTTACGGCCAAGCAACGCATTCGTCATCGTGGATTTCCCGGCGCCAATAGATCCTATAATCATTGCGCGATGATTGGTGTTCATGGCATACACTTCCTTTACGACTTCGTAATACGTGACGGTGTGTATCCAAGCTGTTCAGAAAGAAAAGCATTAATTTGCTGCATCGCCATCTCGACTTCGGATACACTACCTACCAAAACGAGACTTCCGGTAAAACGATCAAGAAACCCAATCGAAACGTTAGCCGCTTTGGTTGCCAGATCGCAAGCAATAATCACCGTTTCGCTTGGCGTCAGTGTAAGAATGCCGATAGAACCCGCCTTCTCTATTCCTAGTTTACTAAACAAATCCACATCAGGATTAGCTATTAAATGACTTAATGTTACCTGTTTGCCAGGTACAAACTCCTGGATAAATCTCTTTTTCTCTTCTTGCATCGAGAATCACCCCCTCCCACGAAAAAAAGAAGCCCCTGCCAATATTGACGGGGGCTTCTTTGCCGCGCTTTTTTTATATTATCTTATCATAAAATTATTGATTTGCAACAACTTTAAGCTTATTTCTCATGTATGCGTTGAACTCCATCAAGGCAATGGATATATGTTCTTATTTTTTGTTTGTGGAACATGGTTTACAAAAAGTTACAACGATAGAAAGAGGAATTATTCTCATTACGTGGAAGGGCGTTATGCGATTTAATTATGGTGTATTTGCAAAACCAGTTTTCCGACCGTGTTCTTCTCTTCCAAGAGAGCAAGTGCTTCTGCGGCATTTTCCAGAGGATACACGCCTTGAATCTCCGCATGTATTTCTTTTCTTGCCAGCATACCTAACGCTTCTCGGGCCGCTTTTCCAGTCTCCACAGGATTACTGTCGCTGTATCCGCCTAATGTAAAACCTGCGATCTGTTTGTTGGAAAACCATATTTGATTATAAGAATGAGTAACATCCTCTTCTCCGCTTGCGTTTCCAACGACAACTAGCTGCCCTAATGGACGAAGCACCTCTAAGCTTTGTTTGCGCATATTCCCTCCTACAGGATCAAAGACGGCATGGACGCCTTTTTGTTCGGTTGCCCGTAGGGTTTGCTCCACAAAATCGGAGCGGACAAATAATTCGTCGTATCCGAGAGATTCGGCCAGCTTTACTTTCTCAGCGCTTCCGACGGTTCCGAGTACCTTGCCTGCTCCCAGACGTTTCGCCATTTGCCCGATAAAACTGCCTAACCCGCCAACCGCTGCATGAACGAGAATGTTGTCACCCGTTTTCATTCTATAAACATCTTTTATAGCCAGATAAGCGGTTGTTAGATTTACAATTGAGGCTGCAGCTGTCGCTAAGTCGAGGTCGGCTCCTAATTGATCTAACGGTACCGTCAGATCTGGCCGTACATTCGCCATGGATGCAAAGCCGTTAAGATCATGCAGTGTCATCGAAGCAACGGGTTGACCAACGTAGAATCCCTCTACTCCTTCCCCGATGGCACGTACATATCCCGATACTTCCAAACCGGGAGTAAGCGGCATCGGAAAAACGGAAATGAATTCCCCACGACTAAGCAACACTTCGAAATACCCGACTCCAGCAAAAGCAACGTCTATAGTCAGCATACCGGGGGCCGGTTGTAGATCCGGCTTCTCACGCAGCTGCAAATTTCCTGGCCCTCCTGGTCGATCAATGATGATAGCTTTCAATTTATGTAACCTCCTTGATTGAGAATAAGTTTATTATATTCGATGACCAAGGAGGCAACCTGTTTGCAGTTATACAGGTATCCATACTAACAGGCTTATTTGCAAATATGTACTAATTTAGTCTCAGTGTCGGTACCTGCAATGGGAGTAAATATACAGCAGTGTAGGTTTTCATTGCCATTAATATTAGAAAAGGTATTCAATTGAAAGCATAATCGCCCTGCGACGAGATGATCAAACGTGTATTGTATGGATTTCTTTATGTGCACATCATGCAAACGCCATAACGATAGAAACTCATCGCTTTCCTTGCACATCCTCCGCACGAATTCCTCATACCAGAGATCGCCTGCCTTTTGATCAAAATACATGCGAAATACCCCAATCGTATAATCAGCAAATTCCTTCCAGTTCGCCAACTGCTTGCGCAGAATTGGATCAGTAAATATCAACCGGGTCATCACACGTTTCTCTGCGGGTATCGTATGGAAATCCGTAATGATTTCAGAAGCCAGCCGATTATAGGCCAACACCTCAGTTCGATTGTTTGCGATGATTGCCGGGTAGCTCAATTGGTCGATAATGTTCTGAAGCCCTGGATCTATTTCCTTAGCGATCGGGTAAGTTTCCCCCTCACCGCTATAATTTGCCAAACGAAGCAAGTGGAGATGTTCTTCTGAAGATAATTGCAAGGCTTTGCCTACGCTCTCGATCACTTCTCTTGAGGCAGTGACGGCCCTCCCTTGTTCCAGCCAGGTATACCAGGTGACGCTTACTCCCGCAAGATGGGCAACCTCTTCTCTGCGTAGTCCCGGCGTTCTTCTTGTTCCTAAACGACCGACAGTGTTGACATGATCCGGCTTGATCCGTTCCCGGCGGGATTTCAAAAAGTCTCCAAGAATATTGACTTTTTGGTTTTCTGAAGACATTCCATAACCTCCCTTATTTACAAATTCATCGTTGTGTTAGGTGATAATCTGTTTCAACCCTGTTCATTTGCTCATACCATAAATAGAAAACAGAGGAGGAACGAAGTATGGCAAATAACAGTTCGCTTTGTGAGCAGTTCTCAAGGATTATCGGTGGACAACCCGGCTTCGCTGGTGGAAAATGTGTGACGACAATAAATCGAGATCAAATAAAAGCAACAATTTTGGGAAAAAGATTTAGCGTAACGTCTTCTTTTTCGTTCGAATCATTAAATAATAAAACGGGCAGAGCACTTTGTTTAGGTAGAGCGGCATTCTTACAAAAAGAGGTCAATACATTCATTTCGGCCATTCGTAATCAAGGAATAAAAGTTTCGTCTGTTCGCAGCGAATGGCTGTTCGAGCAACCACGTTTGATTTATATCAATATTGAATCAGTTGATAGACCGCTTATTTTCGCAAGAAAAGTCAGGAAAGCGTTAGAAGCAATTCATTAAAGATAAGAAACGCCATACGTTACCGTCGGCCCCTACAGCGATTTTTCAAAAAAAAGAACCTTCAATCTATAGAGAGATCAAAGATTCTACGTTTTTTTATCCAAATAATTAACTTTTGACTAGTTCTTTTTCGCATAGACCAAGCGTCTCTGCTGTTGAAGCATGAATTTCGTGCAGAAGCTCTGGATTTTCCATTAGTGACACGCCATAAGAAGGAATCATTTCTTTAATTTTCGGTTCCCACTCTTTCATATGTTGCGGGAAGCACTTTTTAAATACCTCAAGCATAACGTGAACAGCAGTAGAAGCACCAGGAGAAGCACCTAGTAATGCTGCAATTGAGCCATCAGCGGAACTAATAACTTCCGTGCCAAATTGAAGTGTCCCTTTGCCCCCATCTTCAGTATCTTTAATAACTTGAACACGTTGGCCCGCTACTACTAGATCCCAATCCTCGCTTTTGGCGTTCGGGATAAACTCTCTTAACTCTTCCATACGCTTTTCTTTCGATAACATCACTTGCTCGATCAGGTATTTTGTCAATGACATATTTTTTGCGCCGGCCGACAACATCGTTACGAGATTATTCGGTTTTACGGAAGTTACTAAATCAAACATGGAACCGGTTTTTAAAAACTTTGGCGAGAAGCCGGCAAACGGTCCAAATAGCAACGATTTTTTATTATCGATAAATCTTGTGTCAAGATGCGGAACAGACATTGGTGGAGCTCCAACCTTAGCTAAGCCGTAAACTTTAGCATGATGCTGCGCTACAACCTCCGGATTATTGCACACCATAAATATTCCGCTTACTGGGAAACCTCCAATATGTTTTCCTTCAGGAATACCGGACTTTTGCAGTAAATGCAGGCTTCCTCCCCCGCCTCCGATGAAGACGAATTTTGCAGTATGTCGTTCAACGGTACCACTGTCGTTTCGTACTTTCAATTCCCATGAGCCATCGCTAGTACGCTTGATATTATCAACGCTATGTTTGTATTTGATATTGACGTTTTTACTTTTTAAGTGTTCAAACAAAATACGTGTTAAAGCACCAAAATTGACATCCGTTCCAGAGTCGATTTTGGTTGCGGCAATAGGTTCATTCGATGGACGATTTTGAATAATAAGCGGAATCCATTCCATCAATTTTTCGGGATCATCTGAAAATTCCATCCCTTGAAACAGAGAATTAGTTGACATCGCTTCAAAACGTTTCTTTAAAAACGCAACATTTTGTTCCCCTTGTACCATACTCATATGAGGCAATGACACGATAAAGTCCTGCGGATTACGTATCAGCTTGCTGTTTACTAGATAAGACCAAAACTGCATGGAAAGCTGAAACTGTTCATTAATTTTGATCGCTTTGCTAATATCTATAGATCCGTCTGGTTTTTCGACAGTGTAGTTAAGCTCGCACAGTGCCGCATGCCCTGTTCCTGCATTATTCCATTCGTTAGAACTTTCCTCTCCTGCATTTTCGAGCTTCTCAAACACTGTAATTTCCCATTCCGGCACTAATTCTTTCAGAAGTGTCCCTAAAGTCGCACTCATGATTCCGGCACCAATTAAGATAACGTCTGTTTTAGTTTCTCTGTTGCTCATTTTTACCATCCTTATACCCTGAAATTTGCAGAAAGGATGTAGGCGCTCCTGCTTAGGCGCTACAGCAAGCCAAGGCGCGACCTAGTCACACACCTTTTCTGGATCAATGATAAGACTATTGATTAATATATTTATTTAACTATTATATGATAGTTATTAGCTATACGACAAGAACTGCGGCGAATAAAGTTCTTGTCAAAATAGGAAATGGACTATAGTTATTGTCAATATATTTTGACAACAATCTTATTCCATAAAACAAAAAAGTCGCGATTTCGCGGCCATTAATAAAACATTCTTATTATAACTTTTATCTCGTGTTTTCGACCATTCTGTAATTTCGATAGAAATTCTATTTTTGATATCCTCATAATCGTGAATAGTCAAAGCTTAATTCAACCTTATAATAATATTTATTTTAGAGCATAATATGGCTTACGACAACCTAAAATGTTCTCAAAAAATGATCTTTGAATATCTCTCCGATAAACAAATAAGCGCGAAAACCGCGCATACAGTGATAGCTATGCAAGCCGAAGCTCGCCCACATAGTCTGAGAAGCCGGAAATCGGGAAATAGAGGCTTTGAGTGATTTCTGATATAAAAGCTGCTAATCTGAGGTTTACAGGGAACAAGATTGAATGTTTCAGCATAACTTTCATTAAAATTTCCTGCTCACACGGAAACAGAAATTGGTTGACGAATCGTTTCCATGATGTCATGCACAATAACAGAAGCCGCCTGAGTTTTCTTTAGCGCAAGCATTCGACTCTTAATCTCTGTATGAAGCAACGGGGTATCAATCAAACCTTTTATTTGAGCGGCAAGCTCACCCGCATGATTTGAAATCGAAGCAACCCCCTGTTCAGCCAAAAAAATGGCGTTCTCTCTCTCTTGTCCTGCATATGGTTTGAATATGAAAATTGGAATGCGCATGGAGATTGCTTCCGTCAAAGTTAGACCTCCTGCTTTCGTAACGATACAAGTCGTATTTGACATATATTCGTGGATATTACTAACGTATCCGAGAACATTCAAGTTAGGATGAAACGATTGAAGATCCTCCAATTTATGCTTGATCTTCTCATTTCTCCCACAGATAACCGTAATCTCATAATCACCAATGGCTAGTAATGATAAAACTATTTCTTCCATGTAGCTCGAGATCCCATAATCGCCCGCCATAATCAAAATTGATTTTTTCTTATTGTTATTTAACATGACAGATTGCTTGTCTATTTTCATTTCATCGAATTGTTTGCGTATTGGAATGCCGCTGACTTGGATTTGATTTTTCGAAAAACCCTTACTCATAAGTAATTCCTTCAATACCTCTGTAGCGACATAATACTTGTCTACCTTGGGATGAATCCATCTGGAATGCAAAGCATAATCGGTTATAACACTGAAGTTGCCAATACCAAGTGTCCTGCACACCTCAGGGGTTGCCCCAAATGGGAAGGTATTCACTACTGCATCTGGTCGTATTTGTTGAATGTACTGAAATAATTTCTTCCGACCCAAAATATTCAAAGAGCGATTAATCAGGGCATCATACTCCGCTTCCCTTGTCAAATAGTAACTCCAACCATAATAATCCAGTCCCATTCTAGCCACTTGTGTACTTTTTTTATAAAGAGAAACAGTAATCGTATTTAATAAAGGATGTCCTTCTTTCATGAGATCTAGAGTGATAACTTGTTTAGCTCCCTGCTGTTCGAACTGTTCACTCAAAGCTTGAGAAGCCTGTAAATGTCCATTACCATACCCGGCAGTCAAAATCAAAACTTTGGGAATTATATTCATTTTAAAATGTACCTCCTCTTCGAGTAAGTAAATAATTCACTTTGCAATAACTTTGAGCTTAATTAATTTATCACTTCTAAATCATAGGCAAGAACAATTAAGTACGTGTGAATCATTTCTTAAGAATTTATTAATGCAATGTTGGATGGATTTGATCGAAAGGAAGGATTTTATGTTGTTTTGCTCATTAGCTCAGAAGGCTGCCGATCCAATACTGTCGGCAGCCTCCTCCTGTTTTAATATTATTTCTTGACTATGGTATCGAAGCAGGTTCTGCAGAGAAAATAAAAATGCAGCATTCTGAGGAACGCTGCATTTTCATTACTGTCGATAACCCATTTAGTTGTTGATATAACGTTCGAAAATGTAACCGAAATCCTTAATTTTTAACTCAGAGTGCTTACCCTTCAACCAATTGTAGACTGATTCGTTGATTGCATCGAATTGCGCTACAGGGGAAGTAGTTTGAGTTGTAATACGACCTGTCGCTTCTTTAGCAATAACTATGCTTTGCTTCGCGTAACCAAATAAGTCCTCGTTATGTGCTACCGTCTCGGAAATCTTAATTAAAGCTTTATACAAGTCTTTGATCTGTTCAATTTGCTTCTTGTCCACGTCAATCGAGAAGTTGACGTCACCGATAACGAACTTGATCTCAACGTCAAGATCGATCGTTCCTGCAGTTTCCAAATACACCTGAGAAATGGCATTTGTGTGGTAGCTGTAACGTTTCAGCATACGCTTGCTGCTAATCGCACTATCTCCATCAAGGTGGATTAGCGCTAGGTTAGTAAAGCAGTATTCGTCCTTCTTCGATTTGATGATGATGAAAATCTTCTCGCCATCCTCATGCATGACGTAGTCATCTGAATCTACCTTGTCAAAATCACTTGGATTAATTACCTTTCCAATATCACTTAAACCTAATGCATCTGCTGCAAACTTCTTGAACAATAGAATCATCCTCTCATTTTGCGTACTTTTTTTGACAACCTACTGTGCAAGGATAGGTTCTAACCAAATCGTCAATTCTCTGTTGTTCATTTTATGGGAAATTCGTAACTTCCTCTTACTCCTGGAATATATATCTTGTTATTTATTTTATTCTTAAACGGTTTCCTATTCAACAACGATTTTATAGTTAAGCGCTGTTCATAGATAGGCGGGTTTTACACACCGTAGTCTGCCTTAAACTTGCTTAATCAATCGCTTTTTAAATCCTCTTTGATCGGTTGAATAACCGATTGCTTCGTAAAATTTATGTGATGATTCTCGTTTACTTTCAGAAACCAGTATAACATAGTTGCAATGGTTAATAATTCCAAAGTCTTCGAGTGTTTGCATGAGTAGGTTACCAACTCCTTGACCTTGATATTCTGGCAGTACAACAACGTTTTCTATCAATAGAAAAGGGTTGCAATTACCAACAAGGTCGTAACAAACTATTCCCATAGAAGTTCCAACAACTTTATCCCTGTCGATGGCAACGGCAATGTAATAGTTAGAGTTAGCAGAAAGAACCTCAATCTGTTGTTTCATAGCAGTTAGATTAGACCCTTGACCAATAAATTCAACGAACAAATCGGAAAGTCCAACAACATCATCTTTTTCCGCTTTTCTGACCGTAATATGATTCAAAAATAACACTTCCGTCATTCCTCAACCCAATTTTACCATACTATGGGGAGCCGATTCGATAAGTCTTTCATGCACAAAAATCATCTCAATCGTTCGAAGAAATACGGAATATTGTACGCGAACAGCTTAAATGTACCTTGTTTGACACTTCGGAAACCCTATAAGCACCTGTATGTTATTGGATTCACTCAGGGTCACCCCATAAATTAAAACGCGAGCTCTGCAGTAATTGGTCTTAGATCAGGGCTATCTCTAAAACGCGCTTACAGCGAGAGCTCTGCGAGCCGACAGAGTCTGAGAAACCGAAAATCGACTTCTCAGCAGACCATCCTGCGCGTTCGTGCTGAATAAGCGCGGAAAACAAAATCACCCTGCGGGTGAATAGAAACTTCTAGCCGACGGTTCATTCAACCCTCGGCTTTTTCTTTCGTACCATCGTTCCATTGCATGCTGGACAAAAGAATGTCGGTTCCTCCCCATCCTCTTCTCCCCACCACATTCATCCACTGCAACCACTCATTTTACTTTCTGATATCCTCATACCAAATATTCAGCATGTAAAGTATATATACACAGGTTCATGTCCCCCTTTTGGGCAACCCTTGCATTGTATAAAGCATTATTCGACTTTGGCTCACCTATCTTCTTCCTCTCCCTTCCCTTTCCACTCGACAACACTTATCAACAGACCCGCATTATGCATAATTTCCTATATCCAATACAATAAAAACACACCGCCTATTTCATTGCGATGTGTTAGGTGTACTGTTGGATTATTACAAATTCTCTCTAGTGTACATGTTCTGATTCTGCAATTGAATCAACACCTTGCCAAAACGGCCTCCCTGCTGGATAACGATCTTATCTGAGGAGTACGTTCTCTCTAAATAATCGACTACGATTTCCCGATTCCTTTCATTAGCAGGTAGATTATACATGTGTAGACCACTCATAACCTCTTGGAGTGCCGTTTCTTTGGTAACCTCCGTGAATTTCGTTTCACGAGTCACAAGTGACCCATAGGAGTATCCTTTTAGATACAACAAATGGAGCAGATAGGCCATTTCCGAATGACCGGTTTTCAGTGTTTGATCGGTGACAAGAGGCAAAATTTCATTGACCAAACTGTGCTCTCTGGGACCCGCGGACAGACTAATATAGCAAAATTGCCGTGCGCAGCTCAGTACCTTCTCCACACTCTCCCAATCAACAATAGCCGGGCACATGGAGATAAATACAATATCAAAGGCGTTCCTCCAGCCCTTTGCCAGGACGTCAATATCTTCAAACGGTTCCGGGACAACCTCAACGTTACCATTGGTTATGCCCGCTATATTTCCCTTTAGCAACTCGACCAAAGGAAGGCAAGGCTCTACAGAGGTAACATGGGCCCCTCTCTCTGCAAATGGCACTGAAAATCCACCCGAGGCTGCTCCAATATCCAGAATGGAGGCATCCTTGAAGGTAACACCTTGACCTTCCAGCCAATTCATGATCCGTTTTGTTCTTAGTCTTCCTTCTTCATTAAACGCCTGCTCGTTGAATTTACTGGCTTTGTCATCAAATGAATGTGTTGGATCAATTCCGGCTCCTTTCATTTTGTTAACTCCTGTAGTCATATCTTCCTTCCAAGCTTTTTCCCACATGTTTACGTCAAAAAAACCGTTTGTCATCGTATATCTCCTCTCATTAAAGCCTTCTCAATAATGAAATCATGATGGGCATGACTTTATATATTTGCATCGCATGAAGTCGTGTCACTGCTGTTTCTGCCATTGTTGCTTGCAAACTTTTCACTCTCCTATTTCACTTATATGTAAAATAAAACGGATTTCAAAGACTCGCAATATCTATAATTAATTTAAAAAAAGATAATTTTTTTACAAAACTATCTTCATTTTTTTGGCGAGTTCAGACATCTTCTGATTTCTCAAATGTTCTTCCATCTTGTCTTCAGCCGATAGTACCACCTGCTGAATCAGGCATTCGGGTCCATGATTCAAGCTACAATCGAATAAAGATGCAGATCCTTCAATAGCCTGAATAATATCAAGGAACGAAATGTTTTCCCAATTCCGTTTTAACCTATATCCGCCGTTGGCGCCTGATATAGATTCAATCATTCCCGCCTTGACTAACTTGGTTAATATTTTGGATAAATAGGTAGGGGAAACCTCATGCCGCTCCGCCAACTGCTGCACACCAACAGGTTTATTCGGACTGGCTGCTACTAGATAGAGCATGGTGTGAAGGGCATAGTCCGTAGCTTTCGAGTACTTCATAGTCAATCATCCATCCCAATAATAGATTTTATACATCGATAATATCGTTTATATAATGGGATCGTCAAGTATCTCGTGTTCCGGGCCAAATCGGAGCATTTTGTTTGACTTGTAGCTTTCGGGTTCAATACCTCATTTCACGGATATTGTGAGTCTATAATAACTCCGATTATTATAAAAGGCAAGCCTTTATTTCGTATAATCTTTTTTATGATTAATCCAATTAGTGACGGAAAATGTCACTATTATGCTTTACGATAGAAACCGTAAGCCATATTAAACCATTAGGAGTGATTTACAATGCGTAAATATACCGCCCTGTTCTTCTTCATCATGTTTATGATCGGAACCGATACGTTCCTCATCTCGCCCTTGCTCCCGACACTACAGAAGCAATTCGGCGTATCGACGGGAATCGCTGGGTGGATGCTTGGCGCCTATACATTAGGTTCAGCCTTATTCGCTTTGATTGCCGGACCTCTGTCCGACGGTTGGAACCGAAGAACCGTTCTGCTCAGCGGCTTGCTTGGATTCTCCGTCTCGACGATACTTTGCGGCTTCGCGGACAGCTTCTGGACAATGTGCCTATTCCGCTTCCTTGCTGGCGTCAGCGCGGCGTTCACGGCACCGCAGGTCTGGGCATCCATTCCCGTCATCATGCCAGCGTCAAGAGTGCCGAAGACAATGGGTATCGCCTTCGCCGGACTAGCTGCTTCTCAGGCACTTGGCGTGCCCATCGGAAGCTGGCTCGCGGTCGCCCAATGGTCCGTTCCTTTCTGGACGATTGGAATCGCTTCGCTGCTGCTCATCGCCGTTGCCTTCTTCTCATTGCCCGACATGAAGCCTACAACGTTCGAGCGAACGTCAATCCTTCGCCGGTATGTCCCGCTGATCATGAGCGGTAAGGCACGGAGCGGCTTTCTTGCCTACCTGCTACTTCACTTAGGGAGCGGTACTGCATTCGCCTTCATTGGCAAGTGGATGGCCGATCGATTCGAGCTTCCAATTGGACAGATCGGTACTGTGATGATGTTCCTTGGTTTTGGCACACTGTTGGGAAGCATGATTAGCTCTTATGTGACTCGAAAGTTAGGCATTTCGAACGCGATCGTAATAGGAATGTCGATGCTCATGGCACTATACACGATTATGCCCCATCTGACGAACCTCCGTTTCGTGACGTTGATCTATCTGATCATTTTCTCAACCCTCGGGATTATCTTCCCTGTTGTCATGGGGGCGTTAACTTCATTGAACGCCTCCATCCGTGGAACGATCTCCAGCCTGGCCAACTCGACGATGAACAGCGCCAACACACTAGGTGCGTGGATAGCTGGCTTGCTCTATGTACAGTTCGGCGGATATTCATCCATCGGCATCTTCTCCGCGATCTGCTTGGCACTCTCGCTAGGGACCTTCTTGTTCGGAGGTGTTCTTGCGAGAAAAGATGAGCATACAGGCCAGGAATCGGTATCCGCTTCCTAATCCAAAGAAGACAAAGAAGCAGCCCTTCCTTGATTAAGGAACTAGCTGCTTCTTCTTTACTATATATTTGGAACCCTATAAGAATTTATTGCGATACTGTCGGCGTCATACCATACTGCTTTTTGAAGCTCTCCCGGAATGATCTTGGTCTTTATATCCAATCCAGTCGCAAACCTCGTAGATTTTTAATGGCGGGATCCATCAGCAGCCGCGTCGCTTCCTACTTGTCTCCCTCTTCTCCCGCGAATCAGAAAACGAAACCAATGGAGAAAGTAGTCACGTACCTAATGACTATGCATATCCACATTCTCACTCGGCTCGGCCAAATCTGTCGCTAACGATGCTAAACAGGGATAAGCCTCGCTTGCCTCAAATCCAAAAAACATATAAATTCTTATCTTTTAAAAAAGAGGCGCTACCACAGAGCAACTCCTCCACCAATTAACTCGAGCGTCCCCCCCGTTCTCGAACTGAGGTGTCTCGCCTCGCACGCTATAGCCGCTGCTCTTCGGATGCCATTCTTTGCGGGAACTGGACTTCAAAAAGCGTACGGATTAAACTGCTTTGGGCCGAAATTGTGCCTTGATGCTGCTCTACAATGTTCTTCGCAATGGATAAGCCAAGTCCAGAGCTCCCCTCACGATGTGTGCGCGCTTTATCACCCGTATAAAACATATCGAAAATAAACGGAAGCTCTTCCGGGGGAATGCAATCTCCATAATTAACCACTTGAATTACCACATTTTCTGCATCAAGATTGCAATTAATGTCTATAAGCTGACCATCTTTTCCATAGTGAATGGCATTCGACAGAAGATTTTCAAATACGCGTGCCAACAGCTCTCCATCACCCCAAATAGTCAAATGAGGAGTCACATTTAATCGAGTTGTTAGGTTGTTTTTCTCAAAAACAGGATATAATTCCTCGTTTAATTGAATGAGAAGCTCGCTCAAATCGATTGGTTTTTTATCAATAGTAAGCTGCCCATAGTTCATTCGTGTGATTTCGAATAGCTCGTCAATGAGCTTCTCTAAACGTTGAGACTTGGTATAAGCAATGCTCGTATAGTGCTTGATTTGTTCTGGAGTCAATTGATTATCCTGAAGTATGAAATCCAAATAGCCTAAAACAGAAGTCAACGGCGTACGCAAATCATGAGCCAAATTCAAGACCAATTGTTCCTTACTGGTTTCTGCAAAATCGCCTCTCTCCAAAGCTTTTTGCAATTTTTCGCTTGCTAGATTAATGTCTCTCGCAATTTCTCCGAATTCATCATTGGACGGAATTCTTACGCGATTATTGAAGTCGCCATTTGCAAGTTGATTAATTCCGTAAGATATTTCATGAAAATATGCCGCATACCTTTTGGTCAGGAGAAAGAAAAACAAAATAGAGAGAGGAATAAAAATAAGTAAAAAGAAGTTAATATCGCCAATATCTCTAATAAAATAACGAACTCTAGTCAATGGATTTTCCATCTTGGTCGTATAATAATAGAGTTGGAGAATTTTATAGAGCATATAGGTAATGATGGCGGAAAATAGCATACTTAAACCAAAGAGCTGAATCATTTTAAATCGAAAGCTTTGGATCATTTTATCCATTGAATGTATACCCTACCCCCCAAACTGTTTTAATCAGCTTGTTTTTATGAATGTCTTCACCAAGCTTCTTCCGCAAGGTACGAATATGAACCATGACCGTATTGGTACCTTCATAGTAGGCATCGCCCCACACCTGTTGAAAAATGGTTTCCGCACGAAAAACTTTCTTTGGATATCTGGCTAGTAGATACAAAATATCAAACTCTTTTGGAGTTAGTTCAATCGGCTTGCCGTAAAGGAATAGGGTGCGTTCTTCGGGATAAATGACGAGTCCGCCTGCCTCCACAGTCAGTTTGTTTGCTTGCGCCGATGAATTGAACTGCATGGAACGCCTCAACTGAGCATTCACACGAGCAACCAATTCCATTGGATTAAACGGTTTGGTCACATAATCATCAGCTCCTCCTACCAGTCCTGTAATCTTATCAAGGTCGGTTGCTTTGGCGCTTAAAAAAATGATAGGCAGATGATGCTGAGCTCGAATTTGCCTTGTTGCTTCATAGCCGTTCAGTTTGGGCATCATGATATCTAATATCGCCAAATCAATGGAATGCGTTTGAACAGTAGTAATTGCTTCCTGCCCATTTGCAACTTTAATGCAGCGGTAACCCTCTTTATTTAAATGCAACTCAATCAGATCGGCAATTTCTGCCTCATCATCTGCTATCAGAATTGTGATCGACTTCATTCGTTCCACCCCTGTATCACCTTAGTATTGCTCTTATATGCATACAGTGTAAACATAATATGAATTATACTATTATTCAACATTTGGTTATGTTTTAGCCGCCATCCTCACCTTCTTGAGTCTCGTGAGCCCTGATCATGAATACACAGTCACAATGACACCGTCTATATTGTTGCCTGATATCTGATAGTGCCCATTCGCTGGCACAGGGATTGTTGTGCTTTTCGAGACAGGATAGTAAGTGATTTCATAGGTTTGATGATCTACAATTGTCGAAAAAGTCTTCTTTTCTTTCAGGAAATCCAAATATTCTTCCAAGACAAAGTTCTTTTCCTGCATAATTGCACTGTGCGGCAAACCAACATAACGAAAATGCCACGGCTCTGACTGAATACCTGTGATTGCAGTTTTGTCAGCCGGATAACGCAAAATAAACCCGAATTTCCAAGCGTTTTTTTTAAGCCACTTTCCTTCAGGGGCTCGACTCATCTCCGCTTGCGTAGATCCAATATCAAGCGATAAACCTAAATTATGTTCGCTGTAGCCTGCTGGTAACGCATATTTAGCACCCATTTGTTGATAAAGCTTATTTTGTTCTTTATTGTCCCGATAACCACTGCTTATTAAAAATTGGCTAACCCCATCATTTTCTGCGGCTCCAATCATTTTCGAAAATTTTTGCACCAAGTCCGGTGACAACTGAATTGTTTTATCCAACACAATGAATCCATTCAGCAGTTCCTTATGCTCAAGCAGATTGACCGCTTTGGACACTTCGCCGCTTGGAGGTACAGGATGATCCTTATTGACCAATAACAAATTGCCTTTAAAAATCTGATCTTCTGTTACTTTAAGCTCTTTCATTTGAGTAGTTACCTCTTGCGCTTGATTGGTTTTTATCGGTGGTTTCTCATTAACGAATTTTAGTTTGTGTTGAGCAAACCCATAGCCAAGCAGTAGAAGTAAAACAAGCCCAATAACCCACGTCTTCATCCTTAGTTTCCTCCTTGCCATTCATTCTCTCTAGGATAAGGAAAACTATTAAAATAGAAATGGGGTTAAAAATAAAATTTTTCTTAAAATTACTTTCTTTATTGAGAGAATACTTTGGGAAATACAAAAACAGCAGTACCTAAGAACTGCTGTTTAAGCATGTTAGTGTCGATCTTTCGTTTCGTCGATACCTCCGTCACTAAAAAATAATTCCAGGTCTCGATATTTCAATCTTAACGTTTGGTTGAATTGTAATAGTCGGATAGGTGCTGTCCCAATCCACACTTTTCCAATAATTCGGATGGAAGGCAATGATCCTTCTGCCTATTCCAAAGACGTCGCAATTAGCCTTCTGCAGCTTCTGAATGATCTTCTGAGCTTCTTGTGTTAGCTCTTTTGAGAAAAACTCGTTCAATTTGGAAACTTGTCCGGTTTCATCTAAATGATCCGGAGAGAATTCCTCCGCTTCTGCCTTTAGCAGCAAATCAATGGTGACCACGACCTTGCCTTTATTTACATTAACATCTAATTTCCGTTTTGTATGAAATACACGAAATGTCATTTTGCTGCCTATTTTCTTCGGTTGATTAGGAATAGGTAATGTCAGGATTGCTTTTTTACCCATTCGATCAGCTAATAACAAACAGAGTTTTGACTCTCTAGTGTCTAGTGTCCCTGTTAAGGATTTACTGTTAAACAAAGCTACTCCCTTAATAAGAGGGGTTCCATCCCCCGCTGCCAGATAAGGCAAAATCACATCTTGTCCAGGGTCAAATAAAACGGTACAAATCGATTGAATATTTTCTTCTGGAAGGATCGTGAATGTTTCTGCGCTAAGAATTTGCTTATCCAGGTTCAAGATGAAATTTGGCTTTCTCATATATCCTGTTTGCAAAAGTGATTCGGCGCGATCTTCGACAACTCCAATCTTGGCGTTTAAAGCACTTCTTGGATCGCGATAATAAACATCCAGAACCGTATAGATATCATTCTTCGCCAGCTGTTCTCCAATCATAAGAAATCGGTTCTTGGCCCCGTCCGGAACCAAATTTAGTTTTTTCCCTAAGTTACCTCTTGCTTCTCGAGCAGTTTCACCAGTAACCGATATGATTTCGGGTGCATTTCTCTTCTTATCCGAGACATCCGGTAAGACAAAGGTGACTAGTACATTTTCACCTTCTGCTTTGTCAATACCTACCCCTAGAATTAAACGAACGTTTTTAAATAACATTTGATCCCAACAACCAGTTAAGAGACTCATGGAAAGTATACCGAGTAATACTAGCCGGATTCTTTTCATTCCGCTGCCTTCCTCCTTCCTCTTAGAATGCTCAATAATAATAATAATGGTAAGGGTATCAAATAGATCATGAACAACGCGAAATAAGAAAACCATTTATTGAGCTTGATGATAAACAGAAAATTATGCGGTAGCAGAGCAAGCAGCAAGCAAACCACAACGACCAGCAAAGTCACCTTAGAACTGTTTTCTACTTTCAATATTTGGGTTATCCCTGTTGAAGCTAGAAAAACATAATTGACAATAGACGTCATAACGATCACAACCCAAAGCGATAAAAACAGTAAGTCCGATCTTTCTACAATCCTGAAAGAAAATGCCTTAAGCATGTATAGAACAGGCTCTGGAATGATTTTGAGCTCCATCGGACTGAAAAACATAAAGCATGACAGGATTATTAATACGTAAAATAGGGTGACAAACGTGTATGATATCAACATCGTTTTTAATATTTCTCCGTCTTTCCCCTTGACTTGAGGGTAAACCATGAGCAAAAGCTCAAAACCGGCCAGCGTAATAACCGCTTCTCTCATACCTTTCATCATATTACCAAGCCCTGATTGACCTATGGGAAAAATATACAAAGGGTTTCCTTTGCTAATAGGGAAGATGATCAATATGATAATAATAATTAGAAGTATAGAAACCAGAGTTTCAAATCGGGCAATTATTTTCAATTTTTCTTTGGCTAGATAATAACTGGTAGCCATCATTAATGTCATAATGACCCATTTCGGTGTCGTCGGGAAAATCCAGGCATTAATGATTCGGCAGTAATTCATAAGGATCACGCTTGCTATTCCAATAAAATAAATAATATAAAGAACACTAAGAAGATGACCTGCAAATTTCCCTACCATTTGGGGGAGAAATTCGATCATCGTCATCTTTGGATATTTCCTGCAAATCATCCATATCAAGATAATAACTAGGTGGGTCGCAAATCCTGCAAGCAGCATGGAGATCCATCCGTCTATAGATGCTTCAGAGTGAACACTAAAAGGAACGGTTAAAGCTCCCTCTCCTATCGCTGTTTGTATCGTGAAAAAAGCCAACTGCTTATTGGAGATCCTATCTTTTTCTACGCTCATGCTTCACCCATCCCCTAGAAAATAATTCCCGCAGCTTTTTTTGGGGAAGACTGTCCGCAGGACGCCGGTTCATTTTCCAAATGGGCAACCGGACGAGAGAGTCTTTCAAATCCCTCCATTTGAATGGAGATAAGGGGTAAAAATAGGGCGTTCCAAACCCCTCTAATTTGCACAAGTGGATCAAAATACATGTAAATCCGAATGTAATTCCCAAAAAGCCGAAAGTAGCAGCCAAAAGCATCATCGGAAAACGCAGAAAACGCACCGTCTCTCTGAACTCATGGGATGGCACAACAAATGAGGCAAGCGCCGTCGATGCTACCACAATAATCATGACATTGGACACCAGCCCCGCTTTCACGATGGCATCTCCAATAACAAGCCCTCCAACAATACCGATGGTTTGCCCTACGGCAGTATGTAAGCGCAATCCTGCTTCTCTTAACATTTCAATGGTTATTTCCATCAATAGAGCTTCAATAATTGGAGGAAACGGAATTTCCAGTACGGCACTTTGCATGAGAAGCACCAATTCATTCGGGATGGTCTCAAAATGAAAAGAGACAACTGAAATGTATGCAGCTGGTAGGGTAATGGCAATGAAGAAACTGGAAACCCGTAACACACGGAAGAAGCTTCCGTTAATCCAACGAGCATTATAATCATCAGGTGACTGATAAAAAGCAAAGAAATTGATAGGTAAAATAATCGCTTTCGCTGATCCTTCGGATAAGACGGCAATTCTTCCCTCCATCAAATTGGCTGCTGCTCTGTCCACTCTTTCGGTACTTAATATTTGTGGAAATGGAGAGAAAGGGGCATCTTCAATGAGCTGCTCCACAAAACCCATGGAAGCAATATAATCGATACGGATCGATGTTAATCGCATTTCTAAGTCGCTAACAATTTCTGGATTCGCCAATGACTCGATGTAAACCATCGCCAGACGTGTGTTCGTCTCCATGCCTACCATGAAATAACGAATCACTAAATCCTTGTTAACCACTTTTCTTCGAATCAGATGAAGGTTCGTATTTAACCTTTCAATAAATCCTTCATGCGAATCACCAAACACCTTCTCATTGATTGGCTCTGTGATGCTTCGTCCTATTGAAGAGGATGTATGAAAGATGTAGAAATCAGTCTCACTTTCACAATCGACAACACAGCCGCCATTCAAAATGGCTTCCCCCGCTTGTTCGATTAAGCAAGTAATTTGCAGCTGATCCAGAGGGATGGCGTCTAGAAACTCGCCTTCTTTGAATCGTTTCAATGGAAAGATGATCTTATCCAGGATCTCATGTTGATCGGTTAAGGTTGCCAGATAAATCAAATTAATTTGTCGTTGATTCCAACTCAATGATTGTATGATCAGATCTTCCGAATTGTGTAACAGTGACTGAAAATAACTTTTTCTTTCTTGTAGCGTCGAAAGCCCCATATCATTAATTTCTGGATTTTTACCCAATTATTCATCACGCTGCCCCTCATTTCAAAGGTTATTTTATCCAGTTGAATAAAGGAGTATTCATTGGGTCTTCATAATGAAAATCATACTTGGTTGCTTTCGTGGAACAACAAGAAAAAACAGCCCGTGTTCGCTTTCGCGATAGGGCCGTTATTGATATTCTTGCTATAGTTGGATATTAAATGACAAAAGCTGATGTGATGATGACCAAAAGAATAAAAAGAACTAAAACAAATGCGCTTGAACGTCCATAACCATAACCGTCTCCATAACCTACTCCACTCATTGATTACTCATTCCCCTCAGTGATTTTCACTACAGTATAATTATATGTAGGGTACATATTGCTTGCTTGGACGTATGTCACGGGGAAGCAATCGCATAAATCAAGGAATATCAACGCCGCTGATCAGTGATTTGAGACGTTTCACTTATCCCCCGATATGCGACATTTCTACTTTAGGAGATGACTTATGATGGGTATGACTTAATCTCTCGTCCGAGTAACGGTCGGAACGGTTATTCCAAATGGCACGAATCGTATCGGTAACAGACTGATCCGATTGCCCACTGCGGAGCAGATTTTTAAGATCATAACCTCCAGAAGCAAATAAGCATGTATACAGCTTTCCCTCAGCTGAAATACGGGCTCTTGTACAGGAAGAACAGAAGGAATCTGTCACTGACGAAATAATTCCTATTTCCTGATCACTGTCAACGTAACGATAGCGGGATGCCACTTCTCCGTGATAATTCGCAAGGACGGGTTCAATTGGCATCGAATCGTGAATGATCTTTAAAATCTCTTGTTTGGACATGACTTCATCCAACTTCCAATCATTGGAGTTTCCAACATCCATATATTCAATAAACCGAAGGGTATACTCCTTCTCTTTGAAGTATTGCGCCATCGGAATGATATCCTGGTCATTTTTTCCTTTTTGGACAACCATGTTTACTTTCACTTTCATTCCCGCTTCTGACGCAGCCTGCATGCCTTCCAGAACCGTTTGCACCCTGCTTCTATTTCCGTTCATATAAGCAAAACGCTCTTCATCTAGTGAATCCAAACTCACAGTCACCCGGGATAAACCGGAATTGAATAGATCACCTGCAAATTTCTTTAGTAATGAACCATTCGTGGTTAAAGCAATGTCCTCTACGCCTTCGATTTGCTTTAGACGTTTTATAAGTGTGGGGAGATCTTTACGCAGCAAAGGCTCTCCACCGGTAATACGCAGTTTTTTTACACCTAAAGAGACGAAAATCCGTGCCAATCTATCAATCTCATCAAACGATAAAATGTTATCATCAGGCAAAAAAGAGTAGTCAGGACCGAATATTTCCTCAGGCATACAGTACCGACAGCGAAAATTACAGCGATCGGTAACCGATATTCGCAAATCCCTTAAAGGGCGATGCAATTTATCCAGCACGACATTTTCCATGTAATTGGCCCTCGCTTCTATCTATCAAATATTTATAATTCTCTTCGGACACGTGTACACGTTTAGCGACTGATTACGGATAAAACCAATCGTAGTGATTCCCAATTGTTCCGCAAGTTCTAAAGCCAATTCAGTCGGAGCCGACTTGGACAATATCACTTCACAGCCTATTTTGGCTACTTTCAATAAAATTTCGGAAGAAATACGGCCACTAAATACGATAATTTTATCTCCGATGGGAATGTCATTCTTTAAACAATATCCATATATTTTGTCCAGTGCATTATGTCTGCCTATGTCCATCCGGCTTAAAACAATTCCGTTAGTGTCACACAAGGCTGCATTGTGGACCCCGCCCGTATGACGAAAAGTATCAGCAGATTGCTGCATCTCATTCATTAAGCGAAAACAATCATCGATGGAAACTTTTACACGAATATCCTCCATCTTCTTGGCTGTCAATGCATCGTTAACAAAAACAAAGCCTTGTCTGCTCATCCCGCAGCAAGAGGTAATATATCGTTTACTTTGAAAATCGAGGGTATACGGATTGAATGTTGTTGTTGTCACATGGACAAATCCATCTCTCTCCTGTAACCATATGTTTTCGATATCATTGTATTTCTTGATAATGCCTTCTGAAGCCAAAAATCCAATGACCATATCTTCTATATATTCTGGCGTACACACCATAGTAACAAATTCTTGTCCGTTAATTTTCACCGTAACTGGATATTCCGTTACAATGCTATCCTGGGCTTCCTCGGCATGACCATTAACAAAACGGAGGATTCCCCTTTTCACCTCGATTGGTTTCATGATCTTTGACATGCCCACATTTCTCCTCGATAGACCGTATGTTTTAAATGTTGTTTAATCATAAATCAATAACGCGAAAAATAAAAGTGTGGAATCTGAAATCGGGTATGAGGGAATGTTTTTCCTACTAGTCATTTTTCCAGACAGAATTTCATAAGGTGTTAATTGAACCATTCTTCGTGAGGCAGGTGAACATAATGTCCGAGCATAACGATCATGGAGCGAAGTATTTTGAGAAAATGTTGAATATCATTGATGTCGGTGTTCATCTGATCGATAACAAGGGAATAACCATTTTTTATAATGATAAAATGGCTGAAACCGATGGTTTTAAGCGAGAACAAGTGGTAGGAAAGAACTTCTTCGACCTTTTTCCTTCCCTAACGAATGAAACAAGCACCTTCATAAAAGTGCTGCAAACTGGCATAGAAATACGAGAAAAAATACAAACCTATGTCAGTGTCACCGGCAAACGGATCACGACTATTAATAGCACATATCCTCTTGTGGAAAATGGCGAGATCATCGGTGCCTTAGAAGTGGCCAAGGATATAACAAGCATTGTTCATCTCCACGACCAAATCCTTGATCTCAGGCATCAAATCTACGAATCACCGTTCAAAGATAAGAAAAACCCAAGCTCTGCTCGCTACCATTTCAGTGATTTAATTGGCAAAAGCGAAGCCTTCCTACATACCGTCTCCTTCGCCAAAAAGGCATCACGTACTAGTTCGCCTGTTTTGCTATCCGGACCTACCGGCACCGGCAAGGAATTGTTCGCCCAGAGCATACACAACGCCGGAGCTCGGCGAAACCGTTTATTTATTGCACAAAACTGCGCGGCAGTTCCCAACGAACTGATGGAAGGCATCATGTTCGGAACTACAAGAGGAGCGTTTACTGGCGCCGTTGACCGTGCTGGATTATTTGAGCAAGCTAACGGCGGAACTCTTTTTCTGGATGAGTTAAATAGTTTGGATTTATTCCTCCAAGCCAAACTATTGCGTGTGCTTCAAGACGGGATCATTCGCCGAGTCGGCGGAACACAGGAACAGCAAGTCGATGTCCGTATCATTACCGCCATGAATATAGATCCAAAGGAAGCGTTAGACAAAGGATTGTTGCGCAGCGATCTTTTCTACCGGCTAAATGTCGTGAATCTGTATCTTCCTCCGCTTGTGCAAAGAAAAGAAGATATTCCGCTACTCACCTACCACTTTATCGATACATTCAATCACATGTTCGGCATGAAAATAACTAGCATCTCCCCTGCTGCATTGGATCGCTTAATGAATTATCATTGGCCCGGCAATATACGGGAATTAAGTCATGCCATCGAATCCACCTATAATATGATGGAACTGGAATGTGAAATTATTGAAGAATATCATCTTCCTTCTTATTTCATAGGGAATCCTATAAAAACCACAGCTCATACCCGGCTATCCTCTCCGTGGAGCGACGAAATAGCAACCATCTCAGCTGGTAGATTGACCGATAAAGTGAGGCAAATGGAAAAGGAAACCATCACGAAAGCACTGGAAAATCATCAATATAACGTCACTCTCACCGCGCAAGCGCTAGGAATCAAGCGCCAAGCTTTACAGTATAAACTGAGTCGATACGGCATCGTGAAGAAGCCATAAAATTCGTCGTTTCAAGGCTCCGACAGGAGTCTTTTTTGCTTTTACTTTGCGTGGAAATGTTGGCACGCTTTTTGCATCTACTACTCATAAGTAAGCATCATTACTGGAGGTGCAATAATGGAACGACGTGACTGGAAGCAAGTTGAGCTCTGGAAAAACGTAACGGATGAGCAGTGGAATGATTGGCTTTGGCAGCTGACACATACCATTCGTACCCTGGAAGATCTGAAGAAAGTCGTGAATTTAACCCCCGAGGAAGAAGAGGGTGTACGCATTTCAACGCAAACCATTCCTTTAAATATTACCCCCTATTACGCATCATTGATGAATCCAGATGACCCGCGATGCCCGATTCGCATGCAATCTGTTCCCATTTCCGCTGAATTATTAAAAACAAAATATGATCTCGAAGATCCCCTATACGAAGACGAAGACTCCCCTACTCCCGGTTTAACTCATCGTTATCCAGACAGGGTTCTATTTCTAGTAACGAATCAATGCTCGATGTACTGCAGATACTGCACACGCCGCCGCTTCTCCGGCCAGGTGGGCATGGGAGTTCCCAAAAAACAATTGGATGATGCGATTGCTTATATTCGAAATACACCAGAGGTGCGTGATGTTCTGCTTTCTGGCGGGGATGGGTTATTGATTAACGACAATATTTTGGAGTATATTTTGAAAAATTTACGGGCGATTCCCCATGTCGAGATCATCCGTATCGGCACGAGAGCCCCAGTTGTTTTCCCGCAGCGGATTACGGAGCATTTGTGCAGCATGATCAAAAAATATCATCCAGTTTGGCTGAATACCCATTTTAATCATCCTTTGGAAATGACGGACGAAGCAAAAAAGTCCTGCGAAATGCTAGCGAATGCCGGAGTTCCTTTAGGCAATCAGTCGGTCATTCTTGCCGGAATCAACGACAGCACCTATATTATGAAAAAGCTCATGCATGAACTTGTGAAAATACGGGTTCGTCCTTACTATATTTATCAATGTGATTTATCCGAAGGAATCGGCCATTTCCGGGCTCCTGTTTCCAAAGGTCTGGAAATTATCGAATCGCTTCGTGGCCATACCTCAGGGTACGCGGTACCGACTTTCGTCGTCGACGCTCCAGGCGGAGGCGGGAAAATTGCGCTTCAGCCGAACTATTTGATCTCGCAAAGCCAGGATAAGGTCATTCTGCGTAATTACGAAGGTGTCATCGTCGGTTACCCCGAGCCGAAAAACTATATCCCGGGCCGTGCTGACGAATATTTCAACGAAATCAACGGTATCGAGAAACAGCCTGAAAGCACCGGAATTATTGCGCTCATGAAAGATGAAAAATTTAACCTGGTGCCAGAAAATTTGCGCCGAATCGGCAGAAGGAAAATTTATCAGGAAACACCGGAGCACGCATCGTTGAAGGATCGCCGGCCAAAGAGGGATGAAATGAAAGACAAATTGATGAAAGCACAGCAGAAAGAGAATAAGGAAGATAAGAACGATAAAGAGAGTATTCCAAGTGCTGAAAACTGAGCGTAGTTACAATAAACTGAGACTGTAGCTCAGGTCCATGGTATGGATCAGCCTCCATACACGTCGACAGCATGGGGTGTGGGTTTCTCCAACCATCCAGATAGCTTGGGCGACATCAGTGACTGAGAAGATGGAAATAGCCTTCTCAGAAGCCAGAGTGGAGTAAACTAGCTGCGAGAAGTCGGAAAAGGACGGCTTAGTTGCTGAAAGTAGCTAATAATTGCAGTTTACTAACTGAGAAGGCGGAAAAAGCCTTCTCAGAAGTCAGAGTGGAGTAAACTAGCTACGAGACGTCTGAAAAGGACGGCTCAGTTACTGAAAGTAGCTAAAAATTGCAGTTTACTAACTGAGAAAGCGGAAATGGCCTTCTCAGAAGGCAGAGTGGAGTAAACTAGCTGCGAGAAGTCGGAAAAGGACGGCTCAGTTGCTGAAAGTAGCTATAAATTGCAGTTTACTAACTGAGAAGTCGGAAAAAGCCTTCATGCTCCAACCGTATTGTCCGGTAATGAAATCATCATTCAGCCACTTCTTTGCCCAAAACCCAAACATAGAAAATCTTGCATGTCATAATAAAGACCTCGCCAACGTCAATCATCTTTCGCGTGGGCGAGGTCTTTTCGACTACTTTTTAAAACAAATTAATTTCAACTCCGCCAATTCCCACATGGCGTATTTCACCACCCCGTCCCTATGCCTCCATTCCATCCAAACCACACCAATGAATCAGGGTCAACGCGATGATCTCCGCTGCCTCAAACACATGGTCCAGCACAATGTGCTCGTCAGGATAATGGGCCACTTGCGTGATGCCTGGGCCAAAAACAATACATGGCGTTTCGCCCAGCTGCGTCAGCAAACCGCCGTCTGTTCCCCATGGCGATGCCTCAATCGTAGGTTCTTCTTGCTTAACTTCCCGATATTGCTCCATCAGAACCTGCATCAAATCATGCTCTGGATCCACGCTGCCTGGCACCCACCGGGCTCCAAACCATTCAACAGCAACCGGATGCGCTTCAAACCAAGGGTCTTTTCCCTTAAGCCCTTTCATCCACCGGGCCATTTCCGCCTTAGCCTCATCAAGCTTTTCCTCAGGAGCAACGCCCATTCTACCCTCTAACTTAACCGTGTCCGGTACGGATGAAGGCCAATTCCCTCCTTGAATGACGCCTATATTAATAGGGATAGGAATGGGGTTTTGAGCGTACAAAGGATCCGAGATCCGAGCATTTCTTTGCTCCTCAAGCTCCCGGATATGCTGCATCACGATCATGCTTTTCTCAATGGCACTAACCCCTTCATACCTGGTTCCGCCATGGGCAGAACGGCCTTTGACCTCAATCCGGAACCACATAGAACCCTGCTGCTTCGGAAATATGCGTAAATTGGTAGGCTCTGGAATAAGTGCCGCATCTGCCCGATATCCCTTCATAATCGCAGCGAGTGTCCCTACCCCTCCGCTTTCCTCTTCAATGACACTTTGGACAATAACATCGCCCTTCAGCTTAATGCCAAGACTCTGAATAGCCTCCACAGCAAGAAGAAGTGAGGCGTTTCCGCCTTTCATATCTGTCGCCCCGCGTCCATAAAGCTTCCCGTCCACCACATTACCGCTAAAAGGATCATCTTGCCATTGCTCTCGATTTCCTTCCGGAACAACATCTATATGACCATTGAGTAGGATAGAACGTCCCCCTCCAGCCCCTTTCATGACACCCACTACATTGGGACTGCCCGTAAAACGATTTCTAGGGGAACAAAAATAAGGATGGGTTTCAAGAGCCACACCATCCGGCTCCCATACATCAACGTCTAGTTTCAACTCTCGGAATTTTTCGGCTATTAAGTTCTGGGCCTCCTTCTCATTGCCTTGCGTGCTGGGGATTCTGACCATCTTCTGCAGAAAACAGGTTCCTTCTTCACGATGAAGCCTCATCCACTCATGAATTTGCTTTTGCAGTCCGGCGTTCTGATTGGGCAAAGGAATTCCCTCCTTCAGATAGGCATGAGAAATCGATTTTATAACACACGGTTATGGAATGTACGTGATGTTCTTCGGAATGATTAATGCAGCTTCCGTTTGACTTACAACATCCTCTATCGTATAAGGCAGCATGATTTCTTTTAAAAGCAATCCTTGTTCTGTGACCTCCATCACGGCCATTTCCGTAATAATCATTTTGACACATGCTTGCGCTGTTAGTGGCAAGTCACATTGTTTTTTAACCTTGGATTCCCCCTGGCGATTGACATGGTTCATAAGAACGATGACTTTTTTGGCTTTTTGCGCAAGCTCCATCGCCCCTCCGATCCCTGCCACCCGCTTCCCCGGCACGATCCAATTGGCCAAATCCCCTCGCTCACTGACCTCTAACGCGCCAAGTATCGTGATATCTATACATCCTCTGCGAATCATGGCAAAAGCAATGCTGCTATCGCAGTAGGAAGCACCGGTGGTAATCGTGACGGGATATCCGCCTGCGTTGCAGAGAAAAGCATCTTCTTCCCCCGGAAGCGGGCCACCCCCTGCTCCTAAAATCCCATTTTCTGCATGAAAAACGACATGAATACCTTCAGGAACATAATCCGCAACTTGGGTCGGAATGCCGATTCCTAGATTGACAGCCATGCCGTTTTTTAATTCCCCAGCAGCCCGCTTTGCTATTCGGACGCGGGTTTCTTTTCCCATACCCATTCCCAAGTCACCCCTTTGCTGAGTATCACCATATCCACGAAAATGCCCGGCGTTATAATGTTTTCAGGGTCAAGCTCGCCAAGCGGTACAATCTCATCGACTTCAGCAATCGTAAAATTTCCGGCCATGGCGACCAATGGATTAAGATTTCTTCCGCTTTTATCATAGACAAGATTCCCGTACGGATCGGCTTTTTTCGCATGAACAATGGCAACGTCTGCTGTTAGTGCCGGCTCCACCAGATACTTTTTATCGTCAATCGACACAGTCGCTTTTCCTTGCTCCATGATCGTTCCAATGCCGACATCCACCAGTATCCCTCCAAGACCTACGCCGCCTGCCCGAATTTTTTCTGCTAGCGTTCCTTGCGGGTGAAACACCACCTCCATGGTGCCATCCTCCATCCTTTGGCCGGCATTAGGGTTGGAGCCGATATGAGAGGCAATTACTTTCTTTACTCTCCCTGCTGTGACTAATCGACCAATGCCAATATGCGGAAACCCCGTATCATTCCCAATGAGCGTCAGATCTTTTATCCCCTTTTGCAAAATACCTTCGATCAACGTCGGAGGCGTTCCAATGCCGCCGAACCCGCCATACATCAACGTACAGCCATCGGTAATCGCTTGAAGCGCCTCTTCCAAGGTCCTTACTTTTCCGTCTACGACCGCATGTGAATTCTCATGTCGTACCATCATATCTCCTCCAAAACGAATCGGGTAATCTCAACCATGACTTCCCGAATGGATTCATCCAAAATCCGCACGAGCTGGTCCATTTCTTCTTCTGTAATCACAAAAGGAGGCGCCACTATAATGGCATCCCCTGCCCCGTCCACAGCGCCTGCCGCAGGATATACAAGGAGACTTTTTTGAAAAGCTTTTTCGACGATTCGAGAGGTGACACCCAGCCCCGATGGAAACGGCAGCTTGTCGGTCCGATCGGAAACAAATTCAATAGCCAGAAGAAGTCCTTGGCCCCTTACATCGCCGATGATCTCGATCTGGTCTGCCATTTGGCGCATCTGGCTCAGCAAATAGCTGCCTTTGATCTCTGCTGCCCTGACTAACTGATGCTTTTCGATATAGGCGAGAACCGCCAGTGAAATGGCCGCCGATTGCGGATTTGCGCTGTAAGTATGGCCGGACATGATGCTTTTGGATCCCTGCAAAATTGGTTCCATCACGTGATCCTTGACCAAAGCTGCTGCCATTGGCGTATATCCGGCGCTCATGCCTTTTCCTAGAGCTATCAGATCCGGTTCGACGCCAAAATGCTGCATACAGAACATAGCTCCTGTACGAGCAATGCCCGTCATGACCTCATCGGCGATGAATAAGATTTCATTCCGGTCACAGATCTCCTTGATCTTCTTGTAATATCCATTGGGGGGTACAATGGCACCTCCTGCCGCTCCTATGATCGGCTCAGCAATAAATGCAGCGATATGTTCGGCTCCTATCCGTTTAATGGCTGTTTCCAAATCCTCCGCACACGAGAGCTTGCAGTCCGGATAGATTTTGCCCAGCGGACAGCGATAACAATAAGGGGGAACGACGACCGGAAAGTCCTCCAATAACGGAATGAATCGTCTTCTTCTAGGGACATGGCCTGACATCGAAAGAGCGCCCATCGTTATACCGTGATAGCTCATTCGTCTTGAAATAACTTTATTTTTTCCATGACGTCCCTTCTCTTGCCAGTGCTGGATGGCAATCTTCATCGCTGTTTCCGTTGCTTCGGATCCGCTGTTCACAAAGAAAGCCCAGTAATCATTGCCTGGCGCCAAATCACTTAACTTCTTCGCCAGTTTTTCCGCTGGTTCACTGGTAAACTGGGAGCGGTAAACAAAAGAGACCTTACTCGCCTGCTCCAGCATGGCATCGACGATTTCTTGAACCCCGTGCCCGATTCCCGCTGTCACAGCCCCCGACGAGGCGTCCATATAGGCTTTGCCTTGATCATCGTACAAAAAGACGCCTTTTCCATATAGAATGGTGGGATAATGGTGATCCAAAACCGGCTTGATTAAATGCTCACGCTTCATAAGGCACCCCCATTGATAACCATCGCTGCGGCTTTATTTGAGAAACATATTCTTAACCCTTGGAGCCTTCAGCAAATCTTCATAGCGAAATGAGGTTCCAAGCCCGGACACATCATGCCAATATAAGGTCTCTTCAATTTGCTGCGCAATACTCTCCAATACGTAAGTATGGCAGTTGGAACATTCGATAGCAGGGACATCCAAAATTTGAACCGACATTCGCCCATCCGGCATGATCCAGTAGCAATCTTTCACGCTTTCCCGGATATCCTCTGTTTCACACCACATGCAATTCATATTCGTCCGTCCTCCTAAAA
The DNA here is from genome assembly GCF_025369935.1 of Paenibacillus andongensis. Taxonomy (NCBI): domain Bacteria; kingdom Bacillati; phylum Bacillota; class Bacilli; order Caryophanales; family Paenibacillaceae; genus Paenibacillus; species Paenibacillus andongensis. Next base: position 4,070,619 of record NZ_CP104467.1, read on the forward strand.
GGTGAGACTTTGATCTCCAATCAAAGATCCCTATATCTCCCCAGAATTTTTTTATTTAGAACATTTTTATCGCTACCTGATTACTATGCAAAATAAATGCCAACTTTGCGAAGTAGGCATCTAACATCTGCAGGGTAGGTTTTCGCGGGAAAAGCCGCCAATTATTTGGCAGTTGCTATATTTTTGGCAGCAAAAAAATTGAATTCATAGGGTAATGCGTGCTTGCAGCACAAATCATGATCTCTGTTTGCAGTTGGCACCGTTTTTGCAGATAGCTGAATAAACGAATTTAGGGAGAAAGGGGAATGCTGGATGCCAAGTCATCTCCCAACGTATACAAATCAGGTAGAAAATGGCGAGGAATATAAGGTAAGCTATTGCCTCGATTTCTTAAATAAGAGGCTGCGGGTGGATGACTATCTGGGTAATGTAGATGCCATCTGTAAGCGAATAGTCGACATTGCCAAAGCAAATGCGTTGACCAAAGTGTTTATCAAATCGAGAGAGGATGATTGGCAAACCTTTCTATCCAAAGGCTGTATGCTGGAGGGAATTTATAAAGGATATTTCAATGGTGGCGACGCTTACTGTATGGCGCTGTATGATGATCTTGAGCGGCGGACTAGCGATTATTGGATGGAGGAGGACCAAATTCTAAAGCAAGTGCAAACTCTTCGCCTCAAGCCGGATCGGCCCTTGGTTCCGGCACACTGTACACTGCGTATTGCTCGGATGGAGGATGCTGAGCAGCTTGCTGTTTTATACGATCACATATTTCAAACCTATCCGACACCGATGAACGATCCTTTGTACGTCGAACAAACCATGCGGGAGGGAACGATTTATTATCTCGTTGAAACGCCGGATCAATTGATTAGTGCCGCCTCCGCAGAGATCAATACGGTCTACGCCAATGCGGAAATGACGGATTGCGCTACACTCCCTGCGTATCGTAATCAAGGACTCATGAGATTACTTATGCATGCTTTGGAAGATGAATTGATCGCGCGAAACATCACTTGTGCTTACTCTTTATCCAGAGCCCTTTCTTTCGGTATGAATGCCGTTTTCTTCCAAATGGGGTACCGTTATTACGGCAGACTAACGAAAAATTGCGATATCTACGATAAATTTGAGGACATGAATTTGTGGACCAAAATGTTAAAGTAAAATTGCTCCCTCTATAAACTATATGCGTTTCCTTCTCAGTGAAGAAGAAATGCCTAACTCCTCCCGATATTTGGTTACCGTACGGCGAGATATTTGGAAGCCTTCCTGAATCATAAGCTCTGTCAGCTGCTGGTCGGAGTAAGGTTTGGCGCGGTTTTCCCCATGTATCCATTCCTTTATTCTCGTTTTTATTCGCTCCGAGGACACTGAATCTCCAAGGTCCATTTGCAAACCGGAGGGAAAGAAGTACTTCAGCTCGAAGATGCCCCATGGTGTTTGGGCATATTTGCCAGACGTTGCGCGGCTGACTGTAGATTCATGCACACTGAGTTTATCGGCAATATGTTTCAAAGTCATTGGTTTGAGATAGGACGCTCCCTTCCAAAAAAACTCGGTCTGTTCCTCCACAATGGCTTGCGCTACTCGAAAAATGGTTTTTCGTCTTTGCTCCAAACACTTCAGGAAGAACATCGCTGAATTTAATTTACTCGAAAGGAACTTTGTTGCCTCCATATTGCCGCCGCTCTCCTTCCCCATTTGTTTGTAATATCCATTAAGCGAAAGACGGGGCGCCGCTGCTTGATGAATCATCACTACGAGCTGTTCATCAGTCTTTTCAATGATGACCTCGGGTATGATATAATGAATAGCTTCTATGTGAAAGGCTGCGCCGGGTCTAGGATTTAATCCTTTGATCACTTCAATCGCAGCCTGAATTTCTTGTGCGCTCACCTGCAAAATCTTCGACAATTTATGAATTCGGTAATCGGCAACATCTTTCAAATGACTACGAATTAATAAGGAAACTAATGGAAAACATTGCGACAGGGACTGGACTTGAAGCAGCAGACATTCTCTTAAATTTCTAGCTCCAATACCGGCGGGTTCAAAGCCTTGCAAGATCCTTAACGCAAGCTCCGCTTGAATGAGATCGACCTTACATACGTCGGAAATTTCATTCAATGTGGCTCTAAGATAGCCATTGTTGTCCAAATTTCCGATCATGAACACGACGATTTTACGAGTAGATGGGGAGATCTTTTTTACAAAGCCGAGCTGCTCCTTTAAATGCTTCTCCAGGGATATTTCGTTCGATGCGGCTTGATGCATGGGGACATCAATTGGGGCACGACCGCTGTTTGCGCGATGGAATTTATTAGCTGTGTTATATGCATCCCATTCGTTTCCGGCGAATTCCAATACCGGGTTATCATTCATCTCCTGCTGGACAACCTCCAGCAATTCCGGTGTCGAGAGCTGCAGGATCGTTATAGCTTTTCGCAAGTGCGGAGTCAACCGCATTTTGGCGGCTTGTTGTTGGAACATTCCGTAACCTGGGCGCATGTACATCACCCCTTTTTGTTTTTGCTTCTATATGTATTCAAATAAAGGCATCTACTTGATAATTTTAAAATGAACAATGATCATAGTTCCAACGTCTTAATTAGGTAATATGTTAAAAGAAGGAGTAGAATCATGAGAAAATTTTTCACATCACGATTTAACTGGACTAAATGCAGTGAGCAGTTGGAGACTTATCTGGAAGCGCAAGTGTTGAAATGGAAAAAACGTTTAAATCCCTTGACTAACAAAATCGGTTTTGGTATCTACTTTTACAAAAACATTACCATTAACCTAAATCGTCTGAACAAAGAAATATTACAAATTGCCGAGGACAATATTCATCTCTCCCATTTCAAGAAATCGTCATTTCCCAGTTTTATATCCGTTGTTGATGGTATTAATGCGACATCTATGTTCATGAAATTGCCAAACCATGTCATTCAACAGATTACATCTCTGGTCAGAGCGCTCCCAGCGTTTAAATCGCTGCAATCTATAGCACGTTCGTATGGGTACAAATGTGAACTTCATTACAATCAAAGTAAAGCATTTGTCGGCTCTTTACAGATTCATTTTGTAAAAATTAACAAGTTCCCTACTCTACCGGCATGATTTTCCTTGGAAAGTTGGAGATTTCATAACATGTTTAAACAGAACTTTATAAAATACCTTTGTATAACATTCGCGTTCTTAGTATTTTGTTATGCACTATTAAATGATAAGTATAAAACCTCTAACGGATACCACTACAGCGACCGGGTTGCCGTTCTTGAATATCACCACATTGATCCTATCGAATCTGAATTCACCATTACTCCTGATACATTCAAAAAACATTTAGAAGCGCTGAAGGCTAATCATTATCATGTGATTTCAATGAAGGAGTTCGTTAATTTTCTAAATGGAGAAGGCTCTGTTCCCCCTGATGCCGTTGTACTTACTTTTGATGACGGGTATGAGTCTTTTTACAAATATGCCTATCCCGCTCTGAAAGAGCAAAACATGACGGCTACTAATTTCATTATTGTAAACTACTTAGGAACCAATCCTGGAACTCCTTTTTTGAACTGGGATGAAATTCAAACAATGAAGAGTGATGGTTTTGATTTTTACTCCCACACCTTTAATTCTCATGATTTTGCTGATGATCAAAACGGAAATCCTATTTCGCCCTTAACTAATCCTATCTATTTAAAAGACCAGAACAGAATGGAAACCGAGGAAGAATACAAACAACGAGTCAAATTTGATCTTAAAAAAGCAGATGAAATCATTCAAATGAAATTGGGGAATCAAGATGATTTATTTTGTTTTCCTCATGGGAGGTATAATAAAACACTTTTAGATATCGGGGATCAGCTAGGAATTAAGTATTACTTTACTGGGTTGGATGGGTTGAACACACCTGGAACTAAGTTAATAAAACGAGTAAATGTTGGATCAGCTCATGTTACAGCAAAAAGTCTACTTCGTATACTCAATGGAGAAACAAGCGTAACTGGAAATTTGAGAATATTCTTGAAAAACATTGTCGTAAAGCAGCGAATGAGTGAATAATATTATTTAAAGCCCTGGCTCTTTAGCCAGGGCCTCTTCATTTTTTTACCATTTGTTTGAATAATCTAGTTCGATCGTGGGTCTCGACATATACTAAGTCTATAATAAAATCCGTAAATGGCGCAGTTGGGGGCATTACATTGTTGAGAAAGGGGAATCCTGTCTTGATTAAAATGAATCCGTACATGAAAAGGAAAATAAAAGGGAAGAAATTCATTGGATCTGGTGGAACGCGAGTGGTATACGATTTAGGTGACGGCTATGTTTTGAAGATAGCAAAATCAAAAAAAGGGATCCTATGCAACAAGATGGAAGTCAACATGTATAAATCATCTTTGAAACCGATCAAAAAATATCTTGCAAAAATTATCGATTACGACACGGCATATCGCTGGGTAACCATGAAAAAATATGATCGAAAATTCCCCAACTCTCCAATGTATAGACGAAAACTTATGAGATTAGTAAAGAAATTTGGGGACAATGGAATCATTCCATCAAAGGGTGTAGGACATTATGATAAGCCATATGCTCCAAACTTACGTTTAAAGCGGAATAAACAGATCGTGATCATTGATTATGGTGGATTTAAATATGGATAAAAAACATGGCAATCCATGTTCCTTCGACCAGATTCGAGAATAATCGCGTAGGAAACGTTACTTTTGTACCTTGGAAAATATAGGGAATTCGATTAGCCTAATGTTGGTTCTAATAAAATCGAATTTCTAGGAGGTATCCGTATTGCGCTTGTCACGTCACATGATTATTTGTTCACTACTCTTCGTCATCCTCCTCCTTTCCGTGTATCCTGCAGCTAAAACAAACGCTGCCAACCAACCGCCCCTGAAAGTATTCGTCGATACCGCAAGAATCTCATTTCAAGTCGATCCTCTTCTTGCCGACGGCACTACACTTGTTCAATTCAGACCCCTTTTTGAAGCAATGGGTATGAGCGTGAAGTGGGACGAAACCCAGAAGCTTGTAACAGGGTCTAAGTCAGGGCTACAAATTGAGCTTCGTATTGACGATCCCAATGCCACAGTGAATGGAAAAAAAGTCGAGCTCAGCCAAGGTGCACAGATTATAGACGGCAGCACCATGGTTCCCCTTCGTTTTATTGGGGAAGCGACCGGGGCACTCGTTCATTGGGATCCGGTTAACCGGGAAATCTCCGTTATAACGGAAAAGTTATTGGCGAGTCTTGGCCTCACAAAGGAAGAGATGCTGAAACGGTTAGCCGACTATGCCGCAAAGCAGCAGACGCCGCCAACTACACCCGAGAAACCGGCGCCAGGAGCCCAAGAGCCAAAGCCGAATGCCCCAAGTACTCCCGTTAAGCCCATTCAGCCGGCTAAACCCGTCGATTTGTCAGCTCTACAAGGAATGTACTACGGCTTTAGAGACGACTTCGGAGGATATCAATGCGGTGGCGCATGCTGGGATATCTATACATTTCTCCCCGACAACCACATCTTTGTCGGAGCACCTCCGCAAGGCGGGCCGGAAACGATCGATTGCACTCGGGATAAATGCAGCACTTACACCATTTCTGAAGGTAAGCTCAATTTAAGCGCTGGAAACAGCCGTACCATCGAAACATCAAAGGATGGGGAACTATACATTGACGGTGTTCTCATGACCCCTGTTGCACCGGTTACAAATGGATTGACGTTACAGGGAACGTACAAATATATCAGTTATAGCGGTCTTGTTGGCATCAATGCTTTTTCCACATCATCGACCGAATATCTTTCCTTTACAAGCGACGGCACTTTCGAAAGCACAGACCTTAGCATAGCCAGCCTGGATGTTATCGTCTCCGATACCAATTCGTCCACTTCTAAGAGCGATACTGGGACATATTCCATTTCAGGTAATACAATAACTCTCAATTATAAGGACGGTACCACAGCACGTTTGCTTTTCTTCGACCATGACACTGACGGCATTGATACACTGCAAGACATACAGGTAGGGAACAATCGCTTTTATATACCTAAGGATTAAGTTGAAAATTTCCTATTCAATCAAAAAGAAGCCGTCTCAACACGGCTTCTCATAATTCTTGAAATCCAAAATGCTGTTTTGCAAGCTCTTTGAACTTAACATTATCAATCTTTTCTTTACTTGATTTCCCGTTAATCCATTGAGTGAAAGAAGTATCGGTTAACGTTACATTTCCATCGCTTGTAAGTTGGGTAATCAGTGGGTGTTTATTAAATCGTGAATCTTTGTGCTGGACTATGATTCCTTGGACTTCGTTCAATTCAGATAAACCTTTTAATGGTCGTTTTGTATCAAAAGCATACCCTATTTTCCACTCAGTATCTTTATATTTTAGTTTGATTTCAAGAACATAGTCCCCATAATCACTTTCCATCATTTTGACTCGAAATTCTCCATTCCGAGAGGAGATAGTTTCTCCATTTAGGGGCACAGGTTTTAGCGGAAGATTGCCACCAAATCCGGTATCAACCAAGTACGTATGACCTTCATGCTGCAAAAGAATAGTAACATGAGTTCTCCCTAGTTTTGACCAGTCCATCGTTGTATAATTGTATACTTCTCCGCGAACTAACACTGCATCGAACCCATTTTCAACCAAGAAAAAATAAAGCAACGGATTTAATTGATAGCATAGACCTCCTTCATTTTTTACGAGTATTTTGGTGATCAAACTCTCTTTTGTTATGACACTAGTTTCATTTGAGATAATGCTTAAATTTTCAAAAGGAAGGGATTTTGCTGTTTTCTCAAGCATGCTATCTAACTTTTCAAAAGTAAGTATGTCGTTCTCTGGAAAACCAACTCTTTTACGAAATAACCCATCTAACTCATTCATTATAATGATGATCCCCCCAGTTTTTGACATAAAGATTGTTTAATGGGCACGTAGGCTTTGTCGATTATTAAAATTGAATAACGATTGAATCCATTATCGGTTCATATCCAATTTGAACATAAATTTTATTGGAAGTAGGATTATTGAGGTCCGTGTATAAACTTGTTGTTTTATATCCGCGATCTAACAAGACTTGAGAGTAAGCGGCAACACAATCAGAAGCATATCCCTTTTTTCTTTCTCTAATTGGCGTGTAAACATAGCTGATTGTTATATTTGTTGGGGTTGGACGTATAGAAGCAGCCATGGAAACCATTTCTCCGTTCACTTCCCATGCAACTAAATTTCCTTTATCAATCATCCTTGCAGCTCGTGTATCTGCTTCTTCTAAACTTATAGGTTGGTTAGTTTCATTACAAAATTGATACAACCACTCTTTAATTATGTGATGATCACTTTCTATAACACTCCGAATGTTTCCATTCGAATTTGGTTTTTTCTTAACTTTTACAAGTTTATAAATTTTTTGCTCCATGAGGACACTTGCTTGAATCCCTTTTACATTCGAAATATACATGGCCAATTCAGAAGTTAATATCTTTTCACCTATAAAGCCGGGTATTTCTTGAATTGCGTTAATTAACTCTTCTGCAATAACTTGAATTTCCTTCGATGTAAAAGAAAGCGATTTTGATAAAATAATTTGATTAGGCTTTGTTTGTAGTAAGACCAATCCTATGTCGTTATCTTTCATTACAGTAACCATACAAAGAGGAGTTTCATCTTTTTCACTTAATGAGTGTAAGACACCTAATACTAAATTGTTTTCTGCCTCATATTGTACTAAGAATGAGCTAACATCCTCCTTAAATAATGAATGATCATCGTACTTTACAAGCCTTATCAAACAAACCCTCTCCTTTGGTTAGTTCTTGAATAGAACATGATCTTCTTCCTGTAACTCCCATTTTACGGCATTTACATGAACAAAAACATGTTAAGTTTTAATAAAAAAACAAAAAACCGCCATACAAGCGGTTTGTAATGTGATTATTTTATTTCAAATAAGGTTCTGTGAGCTGCCTTACACGCTCAATGCCTTCCCACATGTCGCCAGGTCCGTCATATACAAGAGTGAAAGGTCCTTCATATTCTGCTTGCTTGGCAACTTCCATACAGCGAATAAACTCAGCTTCATCCGGATATCCATTCGCATTTGTTTGTGCTTTGGCATGGATCGACTCACTGTGTGGAATCGTTTTGGCAAGTTCACCGTATTTCTCGGTTCCTTTAAAGTTGCCAAAATCCGAGGTTAGTCCAAGGAGCTCCCCGCATCCTTCCAATAAAGCAAGGCAATTATCCGCGATTGAAGTTAGTGTGTGAAAGTTTTCTGTAACAACGCGTACTCCTTGCACAGCAGCATAAGAACTTAGTTCTCGGAGTGCATCTATTGATCTCTGCAAAGCTTCTTGATCCGTAGGTGCCGCATCACCGGCTATCACGCGCACCCTTTCAGCTCCCGTTCGTGCAGCAATGTCGATCCATCCTTTGATCCACGCGATGTCCGATTGTCTGCGCAAATCATCTGAACTGGAAATATCACCATATTCAATTAGTAGCGTGTAAAACTGGAGATCTGCTTCCGTGAATGCTTGTTTCAATCTTTGCAAATAGGCTTCACTTATATCCGGAAAATGAAAATGACACACTTCCATTGACCTAAATCCTTTCTTCGCAAGAACCGCCGGCAATTCAAGCAGAGAGATGAGTTCAGGTTGGTCTTGGGTATCCGTTATTTGAGTAAACGTGTTTTCATCCCAACGGGTCCACCGCAAGGGCCCCAAATTCCGATGTAAGCTCCAACTCGTTAATGATAAAAATGGCATCTTTCCCACCCTTTCGTCTCTACTGTTTGCTAGTATCTTATCAGAGCGATGCGGTGATCACCATATTCGAAATCGCAGATATATCTCTTATTGTGCTGCTTTTGTACAGCGGCTACCTAGACGCAAAACCATCGCATCAAAGATGCGATGGTTAATTGCTTTTTACAATAAAATCGTTAAATCTAATTATAAATCTTTGTTTCCGTCTATGTATTTTAAGTTAAACTGGAATTTATCAATTTTCCATACGTCTTCAATTTGTGTCAAATGAACATTGTATGTCCCAACAAATGTTCTCACATTTTGGCCCGTCGGATTAGGTAAATAGTGGCTTGCCGTCCCATAGCAGAAGAGATCTGCTTCATTTCCTGACACGTCCACAATATAGTTACCTACCTGATGATGGATGGCTTGCAGCTTTTTCAACCCTTCATCCCAACCATCAACAATTTGTTGAGCACTGATAATGGCTGGTTGCCCTGCGCCCATGGAACTCATATCCAACCATACTTCAACTGCAAGACACTTCTTGACTTCTACCCAGTTCCGTTCATCTGTAAAAATAAACAATTGATTGACTGTTCTAATAATATCTTCCTGTTGAGTCATTACCTACACTCCTCTTTCCCAATTAAATTAATAATTTGAATGAACAGTAGTTGTTATCAACAAAGGTGAGATAGCAGTAACTTTTAAATTCCATTCGTTACCAGTAATCATTTTACCATAAAATGTTATCGTGAGTAAGTCATAATTAACCTACATAATTTATCTTGGAATACAGTCAATAAACTTTTCGAGCGAGCCATCAAAAGGGAATGTTTGATTTCTAACAAGTTCTTTTAAGTCCTGCAACTCTTGACTAGCTTTATGAATTAATGCTTCTGGATAAGCAAATTTAATTGCATTACTCTCAAACTCATCTTCATCAACAACCTTCCATTCACCGTTTCTTTGTACATAATCGAGGTCTAAATCTACAAAAGAAACAGTGTTACCTTCGATCTTCGCTGGCTGGTTTATATTGCAATAAAATTGGTGGATTTTACCTCCAACAACATCGGCACTAACAGTAAACCATGAATCAAATGGGAAATATTCAATCGTCCAAGTCTCAACGGTAAATACCTTTTGTTTCGTGTAATGATTTAATTTTCTTCCGTACTCGCCTAGGACAATAATGTGTGAATCCGTCTTTTCTAATAAAATTGTGTTCCACTCATAATGTCGTATATTTCCATATTTTAAAGCCTGAATGGTTATCTGATTGTCCATTGTTTCATCCTCATTAAACTCATAATTCCTTTGTCATAAATACGCTATTGGGGTCCTCTACATAGTCCGCAAACGGCTTGCAATATTGAAACCCAAAACTTTCATACATTCGTCTAGCAGGATCGAAAGCTTCCATTGACCCCGTTTCCAAACTTACCCGTTGATAGCCGCGTCGCTTGGCTTCTTCTAGGATGTGTTCAAGGATTCGCCTTGCAACACCTTTTCTTAGATGTGTTGAAGAAGTTCGCATTGATTTAATCTCTCCGTGTTGACTATCAAGTTCCTTAATAGCCCCACAACCAGCTAATTCATTTTGTTCCCATCCACTCCAGAAAGTAATTTCCGGCTTTTTCAATTTATCCAAATTAAGGGCATGTGTACTTTCTGGCGGAGATAGAGATGCCATATGCTGAAGATGTTCTCCAATTAATGCAACCACTTCGGGTCCAGTTAAATCATCTATTTTAATATCCACTACAATCACTCCAAAGTCTCTATTTTTTAATCCTTATAATACGTTTTAATAGATTCATTTTCAACTAAATTATGGTCTATCTTTCAATAATCAAGAACCAAAATGAAATATGTACAAATTCTATTAATATATCAAAAGAGATGGGGTGAATTGGTTGAGAGCTTCTTTAAATCTATCGAAATCAAGATCAAGATCTATAAGTCTAAGAAGATCTGCGCATCTTCAACGATTACTCACGTTTACATTTCCATTTTTCAATGGAACGGTTTTCACAGGAACCTTCCAGGTCCGGAACCTAGTAAATAGAGGAGAAATCATTGTTTCCCAACGCCGCGGAGCTGGCAGTATTACAACCCCTGTTGTCAGATATCAGATTGTGAATGCCATAACTGGCATCCCGGTTACTAACAGCGTAACGTTGACTGGAACCCTTACAGTAGCTTTGAGCTTTCGTATACCGGCCGGAACATACAGACTCCGAATCACGAATGTTGGTGCAGGAGCAGCATCTGTACAAGGAGTTATTGTGGTGTTTTAAGTTAAGATGTGCGCCCTTCAGGTGCACATCTTTTTTTTGAAAAAAAGTAACTGTCATATAAGCTTTCGGATTTGAAAATTATCTTCGAGCAATACCCAATTTTGCGGAAACGGATAACCAAGTACCCAATAACTGACCCCTCTCAAGTTATATTCCTTTACCAGATCGAATTTGGCCTGGGCACTTCTTGCATCTTCGAACCAGACTTCATGTGTATGTTGCTTTTCATCTACATAGCGATAGTATGGCGTTTGGGACAACTGATCGTACTTGATCTCTGCCCCATGTTGAATGGCTCGGCGAACAGCTTCTTGCATATCAAATGTCTCTGCCTGTTGTCCTTTTACATGAGGAAGGAGCCAATCACGTGCGTATAACTGAAAGCCCATAAATATTTTATTTCTAGGAATAACAGTGACCGCATAGTCAAGAACGCGTCGTATTTCGTTGATCGGGGAAATGGACTGAGGAGGACCGAATCTGTATCCCCACTCATACGTCATGAGTACGACAAAGTCGACTATGTCTCCATGGGCGGCATAATCGTGAGCTTCGTAGAGCAAACCTTTTTGCTCTGAACTTGTTTTTGGGGCAAGGGCTGATGATACAAAAAAACCTCTCTCATGCAGCCTGCGGACAGCAAGTCGAAGAAATTGATTATAAAACTCACGATCACTAGGATATACATTCTCAAAATCAACATTTAAACCATGGTAGCCTTTGCTTTCCATGATCGTTAAGATGTTAGTCAGTAGCTTATTTTGCAGATCGGGATTGGATAAAATGGTATGTGCCAACTTCGATCCGGCTTCCGTAGCGGAAAAATTAGTGATCGACATGACAGGTATGACATGTTTTTCATATGCAACGGCAATGAGCTGCTGATCATCCACGGGCTCTAGGGTTCCATCGTCCTTCATGCGATAACCAAAAGGGCATAAGTACGTTAGATGCATCCCATCCTTCCGAACTTGCCCAGCAGCCACCTTTCCGAAAACGTTGGTATAAGCATTGACATCGATGATCTGCCTCTGCTTTTCAGGGATTCTCAAGTTTAGACCTGAGGAAATAAGTGCAGGATTTGTAATTGCATTAGCTTGTGCGATGGCCTGCACAGTAACGCCGTAACGGTGGGCGATCTCCCAAAGTGACTCACCCCGCTTCACGGTATGGTATAAAACAGGAATGATTAATACTTGTCCAGGCCTAATCTGCGTGGTATCGGTTATTAAATTTGCCCTAGCGATGGATTCTACGGTAATACCGAAACGGCCGGCAATCGTCCCAAGCGTGTCTCCTAACCGGACCACATATTCGGGATAAGGCGGTGGAATAACTAATGCCTGACCGATGACTAAACGATTGGGTTCTTGAAGTTCATTGATAGCGATAATCCGATTGGCATTCACGCCATAACGACCTGAAATCAGCCATAGATTCTCTCCTCTTTGCACCACATGAATTTGCACTTTTATACCTCGCTCTCGCCTTAAACTTCTACATGTACTTTATTCCGCTCATGTCTCTAGTGCTTTAGGCGAATACCCAATTGATGTCCATAAATGAGGATTTAAATAAAAGAGCCTTCCTACGATTTAGTAGAAAGGCCCTTTTCTATATCAGTCGTTTATTATGTTTTCTATAATCAGCGAACAAAAAACGGATTCTTTGATAGAATGTTTTGTTTTTAAGCTTATTAAAGAGTCCATGGGATGGATTATGAAGATTGACCTCAATAATCCAGATCCTACCCTCTTTATCTACAGCAAGATCAATACCACTCTGATAGGAATAAAAAGGGAATTCTTCGGAGTATCGAATAATTTTACTACATAAGGAAATCAATTCTTTTTTCATCTTCTCGATACGACGTTTATCGAAGTGTAAAGATTGAGTTAAAGCATCCTCAATCCTCATAACGTAACCTCCACCTCGCTGGACATTTGAAACAACACTTTGCTCCCCGGCCACCTTTACAACCATCCCTGCATAATGCCATTTGCATTTGCCATCTCGCATCATCATAACCCGAATATCAAAAGGTCTACCGTTTATTTGAGCCAAATCAATGGTTTTTTGAATAATATATGTTGTTTTAGAGCCTGAATGAAGGATTTTGTCATATAACTCAGAGGTTGTTGATGCAAGATTTGCTTTACCTCTGACCCTAACAAACTTGTAATGCTTAGCCGCCCGCCACGCTTTAATAATGCCCTTTCCAGTATGCTGCCTATTAGCTTTGATATATACAGAGTTGTATTTTTTCAAAAAATTAGAAAGTGTAGAAGGGTTGAAAATCATTGTTGGAGGTAAATATTTTGCAATTTCAGGATACCTCGAGTAAAAGCGATGTAGGTTCCACTTAGCCAGCCGTGCTAACTTAGATTGCATGCCATCCATCCTTTTCCAGTGTTTATTAGACAGCATATTATGCTTATCACAGGATGGATACGACTTCAGCGGAGTACAATAAATATGATCTTACTTTCATCACAAGCAACTTGAGTAACCTTAACGAAGCCATCTTGGAGCAATTAGACACATTAGAAGAAATTATAACGACCATCTTCAAAATATTCGTATTCCTTTTTACTTAAAATCTCAGTTCCGTAACCTTTAAAGAAAGTATTAATCTCTGATGCCGTTTCAATAGCGTTAGGTTTGGGTCGAATTGCCAAAGAAACATCATATCTGGGATCGCCAAACGCCCCACCACTCCAGTCAATAATACTTATTATTTTCCCCTCACGTGCTAATACATTATCAATAGTGAAATCTCCATGAATTAGTGTGCTTTTTATTGGTTGTGGCTTGTTTTCCTTCAATTGTTCTAATAGATCTGCTGTTCCATCTACTGAGTAATGTATAAGATTATATTCTGCACGTTTCAACATGTCATCCAACCAAACTGTATCTCCAATTAATTCCTTGGGGCATGGAGTTGAGTGAATTTGTGACAAGGTTAAACCAAAATTGAATATCATTTCATGCTTCTTATTCGAATTTTTCTCTTTATTTAATGCATGTCTTAATGGTTCCCCCTCAAAAAATTGCAGCAATGCCCAAGACTGATTTTCACTTTTTTGTTGTACAAATTGATATACGGTGGGAATAGGTAACTTTGTGTTATGTAAACAATTTAGAACATCAATTTCTTGAGATAACCAGGAACAATACTGTTCACCTTTCGTTCTTTTTATTACAAAACAACCTCGTAAACTTTCAATTATTGCTACATCAGAAGTATGACCCTGCCTTGGAAATCTGATGTCTTTAATGACACCGATATAATCATAAATTTCATTGGGTATTTCATCTAAATAGATTGGATACAATGATGCCACCTCAAGGCTCAAATTTACTCAGAACATTCATTCGTGTATTTCTATTATATCTTACTTATTTTGGAATGGAGAGGTAAAATAAAAAAACGAAAAAGATGTTGTCCGAATGGGTTTTATTAACCTTGAGGGGTATCTACCTAAAAAGTTACACGTATCCATTAGGACTTCCACCAATAAGAACGAGGTCCATTGGACTAGCGTTAATCTTAACGGAACGACAAGCCACTAAATTGGTAAAAATGAGCTAAAAATTGAATTGGCGGAACGAGGAGGCGTTATTTGATGAGATTTGAGCTATTCGAAGCTAAGAACAACGAAATAGCGTCGCTACGTTCCTCATTTGCTTGAATTAGAGCTATTTCGCGTAAATAGCGTCGCTACGTTCCCTTTAGTGAAAGCCTACCATATGTAAACGGATACATGTATTCCATGAAGAAGACTCGAAACAAAAAGAAACCAATCCTAGTTAAATGGAATTGTCGTGCAACCATCTGCTGAAGAAAGAGAACAGGGCTGTCCTCAAGTAGATTTCTACTTTTGAGACAGCCCTTCCCTCGTATTATTCTGCAGACAAATGTTATTGCGTTAGTTACTTATGAATTCCTGTACCCATTCGCCGTTATAATAAGCAACACCGATTTGGGTGAAATTGGGGCTTAGAATGTTTTGACGATGGCCTGTGCTGTTCATCCAAGCTTGCATGACAGCTTCAGGCGTTTGTTGACCTTTCGCAATGTTTTCACCTGCGTAGGAATAACGAATGCCGTATGTGCTCATCATATCAAATGGAGACCCATAGGTCGGCGAGGTATGATCGAAATATCCGTTGTTGTACATATCCTTCGCTTTATCCAAAGCCATGGCTGTAAGTGCGCTGTTGCTGGTTAAAGGACGAAGTCCTGCCTTAGCTCGCTCTTGGTTAACTAAGTTAACGACTTGGTTAGCAAACGTTGATTGGGACGGAGCAGTTGTAACTGGCGTTTTGTTACCTGCATTTGAGCTTATGCTTCCAGGAATGTTGAGGCTCATACCAGACCAGATCACGTTCGGATTGGCAACCTGAGGGTTTGCCTTAATAAGTGAAGAAAGGCTAATACCATACTTCTTGGATATTAACCACATGGTATCATTGCCTGATACTGTATGCGTTGCTGGTGCGGCCATTGCCGCGCTCGAACCAATGAGGACGCTCAATCCAATTGCGCCGGTAACCACAAGCTTTTTGTAACGTTTCAAAATAAACCTCTCCTTTTTGCGGCCTGCGAGGTTAGCTGTCGGATTCGGGTCAAAGAGTAATCACCCGGCCGCAGATCGCGGCTTCACCCCAAATAATGGGTCCCCCGTGCTTCATAGAAAGCTTCGGCCTCCTGAGTTATTTGATCCATATGGATCTCACAAATTGTAACATGTGAAATCATAGAGAACATGACTCAAAATTTTCCAACAATATCATGTAAGCGGCATCAGCTGTTTCTTTTTGACTAAAAAATTCGCTAATGTTAATCCCTCATTCAACTAGTAAGTCCAGCAGCGTTCCTAAGCTTCGGTACAAGTACGTGGTATAGGTTCCCGATTAGTAATCCTATAAATAAGTACATCAAACCTCCAAAAATGCCATAAATAACTGCACCCACGACCGCGCAAAGGATGCCAAAAATGACTTGATCCTTATTTTTAGCCGGTGAAGTAGGCGGATCAGTAAGCATAAAAAGAGCAAAGAAAAGCGAAGCATTAATAAAAGGTGATCGAAGTGCGTCAGTGGCGTCTCCGACATGAAGAATCCCCATCATAAATAAAAAGATGAAATACGTTCCAAGAAATGAAAAAACTTGAGGAAATTTGTTCACTCGGTTCGTCACCATGTAACCGCCAATGAATAGAAACACAACTGTCCATGTGGGAAGATCCCCGAATGCGCCCCACCAGCTTTGTCCTGTTCGAAAGAAAAGGATGGACAGAAGCAGTCCGAAAGCCGCTGGATTGAAGATTGGTTTTTTCTTATGGACAAGTAAATGTTTCGACAAAATAGCCATGATTGAAGTTGCAGCAACAATATACCATGAAGAAGTTGTGCTTAAAACTAAAGCTATAATTAACCCTGTTATAACCGCACCATCCGGTATCATTCGCTTCCTTTTTGCAATACGGGAACAAAGGATATCCACGGCTGATGATACAACGACGGCAATGATACTATTATAAATGCCCCTGAAATCAATTGACCATATGGAGGCTATAAATAGAAAAGCAACCAAGGAGACTACGACATATCCCTTTGGTGTTTTTATCCATTGGTTAGCTGTCAATTTATATCCCCCCTACTCTATCTATTTGTAAGTCGGATGTAATCAAAATCCCCTTCAGATCAGCTTGTTCAATTAACATTCTCCCTCGGTCCACGCCCAATAAGAAGGAAGTCGTCGAGAAAGCGTCCGCCATCATCGCATAAGGGGCAATGACACTGCAGCTTATCCATTCACTCGGTGATTGTTTCGTTATTGGGTCGATGATATGATGCATGCCGGCTTTTAATGCGCTTTTGCGCTCGTAACTTCCAGATGTACAGATCGCCTCATTCGATATATCAAGCGTTTGTATAATTTCTTCTTTATGTTCGGGATGTTGGATGCCAATTCTCCACTTGCTGCCATTTTCATCTACTCCACCAGCATAGAGGTCACCGCCAGCATTGACGACAAATCCTTCAAATTCTTTCAGCTCATGTGCGGCCAAGTCGATGGCGAATCCTTTAGCCACGGCACCTAAATCAATCACTAATGGCTTCCGCAAAAACAACGTATGATATTGCTCGTTTAATATGATATCTCGATAGGTAGCGAAACCCGATGAGGAGCTATGGATGGTTTCCCCAGTTAAGTAATGTTGATTGAACCCCATATCTTCCATTACTTTTCCCACGGCAGGATCAAATGCGCCTTTCGTCCATTTCGCCACCTCCAAAGCAAACTTCAAAGGCTCAAATAAAAACGGACTAATCCGAATGGGTGTTTTTATTACTCGGCATGCCGCCATCAACTCACTGTCCAAGCTGAAACGGCTGCAAGCTTGTTCGACTTTCCGAAATGCCTCGAAAGCCCTATCAATGGCTGCTTCTGTTTGATCCTTTGATTTCCGAGTGACGACCTGTATCTCTACCACGGTATCCATAAATAATTTTGTTTTTTTCATGATATTGCTCATGATAAGTTTCGCGCCTGGTTAAGCCCATCTTGTACGGCGTCTTTAAATGCCTGAGTACTGTAGGTAGCGCCCGATACATTCCGTACTTGTGCACTTTGTTTTTGTACAGCTTCTTGGGGCAGCCCTACGACGTCATCTATTGTATAATGCATGGCAAAATGGCTAATTTCAACATCCGTAATTTTATCGCTTTTAATGGTGACTGCCACTTGAATCGATCCACGTCGATTGCTTCCAGTACCCGTATAGGTACCCTCTTTATAAAGTCTATTTACTTGACTGCTTTTAGTCTGTGTAACTTGGGCTTGTTGTTGTGGCTGCTGTATCGTAGCCTGAGTCTCCGTTGCGAAATATCCAGCGGCATAAATAGCTCCAATGGCTGTTGAACACAGGGCGACCCACTTTTTGTTCATTTTTGCCATGTGAATCCCTCCCATATCATGCTTTATCGATAGTTTCATTATATGGAGCGAATATTAAAATTTTCTTAAGATTAACTGAATGTATGCTGTATGTATTCGGTATAATTGTTTGCTTGGAAAACAAATAAAAGCTCCCGTCCCTAAAAAGCGACGAGAGTAATACCGGCACCCAGTCCTGCTTCCTATTTTAGAAACAATTCCATGATCTTGCCGCCTAGATAAATCCCTACAATTCCTAGAATACCCGAAAGTACAGGCGGTGCGGGCAAAGGCAGTTTCAATACCTTGAATAACATACCAATAATTAAACCTGCTCCTAATGACAACAGAAGCTCCTTCATACTTTAGACACCTCGATTGTTAGACTTAGCATATTGCAGGCCACTTCGAAATTGACTACGTTTGGCACAAGCGATGACCTTTCATCATGCTGAGGTTCCATATCCGAAATTAACAAACCGTCGGTTAAGTACACACAAATTCGTCGCACGCATAAAACCTTCGACTATCGTTTGTCCTACACCGAGTTCGTTCTCAATAATTTGCTTCAAAGGACTGTCATTTATTACTATATTCGAAAATGGAAATGACCTTTTATTTTAAATCTGTTATTTCATTTCTCTCAGCAAATAAAAAAGAACAGCGGCTAACTTTGACGTTACAAAGTTAAGCGTTGTTCTTTTTGTGCCCAAAAGTTTGTATTTGAGATTAAAGCGAGCTTGAAGCTTGGCTGACCAATGAGACGAGCTGCCCGGAATCAAACGAATCCCCTTTCCGCAGCTTCAGTGTTTTTCTTTCTGGGGGCCCATCGAACTTGCCTTCCGGAAGCTCCAGCTCGGCAGCGTTAAAGATTGTAAAACTGACCGCGTCTTTCGACGTCGAGATGACAGCAGCGTATTTTCCATTTTTCAAAAAATGGGGCTTCTTATACTGAATACGTTCTTGCACATCCGGTATGGCTTGGTAGACAACTTCACGCAAATGATTAGACATTTCCCGCTGCCATGGTTCTTTTAACGCTTCAATAAACTCGGTTACTTCCTGATTCATTCTAATACTCTCCTTTATTCTATCTTATTTAACATATTGATTTGGTCCTCTAAATCGGCTTCCAAGGCCAGTATTCTTGGGTCTCGCATTGAATCCGTATGCTCCTTGAGTTCCCGCATTTCGATTTCAAATGCCCCGCATCCTCTTGGAAAAGGCATCTTGAGCGCCCAATCTGCAGCCTCATCTTCAGAATTCACATCGATCAGCGTATATGAGGCTATGAGCTCTTGATCTACCGGAAAAGGGCCGGCTTTCACCTCTGGTTCTCCGCCATGTAATGGATACAAAATCCTGATCCCGCTTGAGCTAGGCTGAAGCTCTTCTGCTGCCAGTAGCGCGCCAGATCTGGCCAAAGACTTCTTGTACGCAACCATTGCATCGTTGTGTTCCCTACTGAACTCTACACCCGTCTCCGAGTACCCTGTCGCTTTGACAATCAAAATAAACCGCACAATCGTTTCCCTCCTTGTAGGAAGATCATTAAAGCAGCAGCTAGCTGCCGTAACCCTCCCCTTACTATGACGACGAACGAGAAACCATGTAATCGACAAGGCAGCTTGTAAATTATTTCGATGCTTTAGACTCACATTCAGCAGCCCGTTTCATCAAAAGCGCCTGCTCACGGGCATTCTGGGTCATCGACACGGCCCGTTCAAATTCTGTACGTGCTTCATCGAAACGCCCCAGTTTCACTAGGAGATCACCGCGAATGCTCGGGAGCAGATGGTATCCCTTCAGGAAAGGTTCGTCGCGGAGTTCGTCGACAATTTGCAGCCCGAAGGCTGGACCAAATGCCATAGATATGGCAACCGCTCGGTTTAATTCGACGATCGGTGATGGCGTTTGCCTAGAGAGCGCTTCGTAAAGGGCTGCAATGCGGATCCAATCGGTCTCAGCTGCAGTAGGTGCCTGTGCATGGCACGCCGAAATCGCAGCCTGCAGCGAGTATGGACCGAGCGGGCGTCCAAGTTTCTGGCTGCGCTCAAGTGCCGCCAATCCACGGCGGATTAGCAGGCGATCCCATTGTGCACGGTTTTGGTCCATCAGTAGAACGGGTTCGCCATTAGAGCTAACCCGTGTTTTAAAACGCGAGGACTGAATCTCCATTAAGGCAACTAGTCCATGAACTTCTGATTCATGCGATGCGATCTCGGCAAGTACGCGTCCCAGTCTGAGTGCTTCCTGACATAGCAGCGGACGTATCCAGTGATCTCCGGCTGTTGCTGAATACCCTTCATTGAACATCAGGTAAATCACCTCAAGCACGGAAGTCAAACGTTCTCTGAGTGCTTCACCTACAGGTACCTCAAAAGGAATTTTTTCGGCACTGAGCGTTTTCTTGGCTCTGACAATCCTCTGGGCAATCGTTGATTCGGCGGCAAGGAAAGAACGCGCGATTTCAACAGTTGTAAGCCCGCATAGCAGGCGCAGCGTCAGGGCAACTCTGGCATCTTGTGATAACACCGGATGGCAGGTCATAAAGATCAGACGAAGGAGATCGTCACCGATCTCCCCATCCAAATTACGTTCCATGTCTTCCTCTGTATACAAATCCATACCATTAGCAATTTCAACATATTTCTGATCACGCAATTTAGTCCTGCGCATAAAATCAATTGCGCGCCGCTTGGCCGTCGTCATCAGCCAGGCGCCAGGATTGTCTGGAATGCCATTCTCCGGCCACCGTTCAAGGGCAATCACCAATGCATCCTGGGCAAGATCCTCTGCGAGACCCACATCCCGAACCATTCTTGTTAACCCTGCGATAATCTTCGCAGATTCAATTCGCCATATTGCATCAATGGTCCGTTGTGTAGTGGATAACGTCACGCTCTCTTCTGCTCCTGGGCCTGTTTGCGAAGAATTGCCTCTTTTTCCTGCGATTCGGTATCGTCCGTTAACTCCTCAAATTCGAACACCTGTCTGAGCTCAATCTCGCCTTGTCCATATCCGTGGGGATCCGGCATGCGCATTGCCCATTCAATCGCTTCTTCCCTGGATTTAACTTCAATCAGTGTATATCCCGCGATCATTTCTTTCGCCTCCGTGAATGGACCATCTATCACCTTTGGTTTGCCTCCGGGCTCCGGATAAGAAATCCGTATTCCGCTTGAGCTTGGCTGCAGTCCATCGGCAGCGAGCAAAACACCCGCTTTCACCAATTCCTCGTTGTACTTTTGCATAGCATCAATAAGCTCCTGGCTGGGCATAGTCCCCGCCTCTGAATCTGTTGTAGCTTTAACGATCATCATAAATCTCATATGTGTTTACCTCCTATTTTTTAAGTCAAATTATTACATTTGGCACACTATTTTTTCGGCGGCAGCAAGTTGAATTCCTGCCGCCTTTTGTTATGGTTAGCAATTGCCCATACAAAAAGCTGCAAGCTCCGATGCAATCATTTTTGCATCGAGTTTCTTGGTATGGCCAAGTCCTTTTTTACTCACCAGTTGCGCATTGGGTAGTACATTAGCCAGTGCCTGGGCACCATGGCGCAGCGATGCCGGACTTTCAGTGCCTTCAAGTACCAGCGTTGGGATCGTAACTGTATTCCATAAATGGGTAGGAAGCGGTTTTCCGTCCATATATCCTTCCAATAACGCTGCATCGTAAGGGAGAGTGTGAGCAACGGCCATAAGCTTAGACCACACACCTGGCATCATGCGCATCAAGCTGACAACGAAAGAAGGAGCTCCCATGCCCTTGGTCATAAAGTACTTGATAGCCTCTGCTCGGCGATTAGCGGTTATAAGCTCACTTACATGCATGACGAAATTTTTCGGTGGCATGTGATCTGTTGCTTCTACCACAAATGGTGGTTCATGCATGGCCAATTTCGTAATGCTTGCCCCACTCGATGCTGCTTGCAAGGCAAGAACCGCCCCGGATGACAAGCCCCAAACATAGGACGAACCGCCAGCTTCATCAATCAATGCCTGGAGATCTTCAATCTCGCGTGCTATGGCATAAGGTTGAGTGTCTCCGCTATCGCCACGACCGCGGCGGTCGTAGCTGTAAACCGTGAAATGCTCTGACAACAGATTAGCCAACTGCACCAGACCCGGAAATTTTCGGTAGCTGAAAGCACCTGCTACCAGAATAAGTGCTGGCCCTTGGCCAACTTTGTCATAAACGATCTTAGTACCGTCTTTTGAAATGATTGCGTACATGGTAGATCTCCTTTGCACATTCAAGTTTTTATTGATTTAGATCGAATTCCATTTCTCATCGAATATCCGAGCCTCTACAAAGACGACGAACCACTGGCGACAAAATCGACACAACAGCAAACAAAATTCAATAAAAATTTTTGCGTTATTATTATCTGACCCTGGAGAGCCACTCCATCGCATGATGCTTAGAGAATCCGACAACGCAACAGGCTGCCGATATTTTCGGCAGCCTGTTGTTATGATGCATATGCTTTTTCGTTGTAGTAGTTACATGAATTGTAATGTTTAGTTTTTAACCGCAGAGATCAGGAGGAAAATGGGACGACGAGATTCGTCTCTCATTTCTGGATATTTATCCAATGTTTCTTGCGTTGGTTGAGGTTCAGAGAGTTTCATAATACGAAATCCTGAATCAATTAAAGCATTCACATAAGTAGCGATAGTTCGATGATATTTGACGACATCATTTTCCAGAAATCTCGCCTGCCGTAGACCTTCCTTTTGATAGTCGTCGACAGGCCAGTGCAAACGCTCGCCTGCCGATCCATAATGCCAGTCTTGTGCAGCGAGAGCGGTAAAGACCGGATGTTCAACCGAAAGTATGAAAGTTCCTCCAGATACAAGACAATGATGTATTTTACGACAAACGACTTCGAAGTTCTCCACATAATGAAGAGCAAGCGAACTTATCACAATGTCAAATTCGCCTGCTGCAAAGTTGATGTCTTCAATCGCGAGCCTCCGATATTCAATCGCGGAATCATTGTTATTTTCTCTTGCATAAGCTAACATTTTCTCTGATAGATCTACACCAACCACTGACCGGGCTTGTTGTTCCCGTGCATATTTGCAATGCCAGCCAAAACCGCATCCAAGGTCAAGAACTCTTTTATCTCGAAGCGCGGGAAGCATTGCACGGAGAACGGGCCATTCCCCAGCAGCATTCAGACCACCAATCGAGCGAGGCATCTCACTGTATTTTTCAAAGAATCCGAGATCATCATATTTATTCTGTTTCATTTTAACCTTAGACTCCTAACTTGAAGTTATTTCTCACCTTAGCAAAATACTATTTTCTAATAACTGTATTTTCTAAAGTTTAACATCAAATTTTGAAAGTCTTTATTGAAAATTTTGTTTTAATTAAACATTCCTATTATTAATTCTTTTCATTTAAGATCTGTCTTTGTTTATCGATCAGGCACTAGTGTGAGAAAAGAACTCTATATCCGATATTAGGTACTGTCCTCTTCTAACTTTCTAATGTGAAGGAATCCAACCTACGATTTGTAATATCGTTAATACAACCTCAATAACAATAAGAATCACAACGATCCATTCAACAAATAGCCCTCGGATGGAATGACTGATATTTGAAAAACCTTCCAAAATGTGATATAAAATATCCGTTTTGCTTTTTAGTATTTTAAATCGATCGTTCAATTCAAAAAAATTCATCATCCCATCGTAAAATTCGCTTGCCGTACTGTTGGTCCAGGTCAAATCTGGTTTATCCAAAATCATAATATAGGCAAGTGTGTTATACTCATGACGTACGATTTTTGCGGTCGTTCTTGCCAATTCTTTGTTGCTAACACGAAGCTTTCCTTTTTCAAGCCGGTCTATCATAATTTCGAGGCTATCATGAATTTTTCCGAGCTGCTCCTCTATCTTCTCAAGAGCTACCGATTTGGCAAGTACGGTGGAGATTAATTCAGGGTAAAAGGATTTATACTCGGCTACCACTACATACTTGTCAGTCAACTCCATGCTATCGATTTCTTCGATATGAAGGCTGTAATCATCCGTGTATCTTTCAGCGGGCTGGAGATCAATATCAGGTTCGAATGATTGGATGAATTTCAAAAAGTCAGTAATCTCATCCATACGAGTGTGATTAACAAAGACAACACTGCCGAAAGAAAACACCAGCACTTGTTGTATATCGTCATTTTCTTTATTAAGGATCGATTTCAGTATACTGCCTCTTAGGATTAAAGGTTGTTCCCAAGTGTATTTTTTTGGAATACCGCAGTGGATAGCGATTTTATTCAGATCAATTTCATTTGTGACGGCCATAGCCTTAAAAGTAATATCTTTCATTTTCACCACTCATCTGTTTTCAAAAAAGTCATACTAACTAGTCTTGACAGAAAAAGTAGGCTTCAATCCCATTACTATTTTATATTTGCTCATCGATGTTAATACGCTAATCCAAATATAATTATTTTTTGTTGGTTAATCGGCTTAGTAGCAGGTCATATTGATGTATCAATCCTTCGGACGGACGAATGCCAAGCTCTCTGCTGAGAAGCCGTACATACTCCGTATACAGTGCCGTCAATCCTTTTTTGTCCCCATTCATTTCGCTTATCGTCATAAGATGGCGTATAACGGATTCGTCCAACGGATTACGCTCATTCAGCTTGTGCAGCAGCTTCGACGCGGTGGTTGTATCCCGCAATGAAATAAGCACTTCGGAAAGCCTCTTCACGAATGAGGTGTACAACTCCGCATAGCGCACCATTTCGTGAATGGCCCACACATACGCCTTGTCCCCGAAAAGATCCCCCGTATACATGCGTTCAATGTGCAGCGCTCTTTCCACTTTTCCGACATCTATGGTTTGCATCTCTTCCACTTGCTTTTCGAATTCCACATAATCGATAACGGAATCCTTTAATTCAAGCGCATAGCCATCGTTCTCCGATCGAACGACCTCGCGCAGGCCAAGAGGTTCCAACGACTTACGCAATTGATAGACGGTCGTATTCAGATAATTCTCAGCATTGGTTTGGTGCATCCCCCCGAAAATATCCATAACTAATCTGGAACGAGGTATTCGTTTGCCACGATAAAATAGTAAGTACGCGAATAGCTCCGCACATTTCCTCGAGATCCACTTGATACGGCCAGCATTGTTGCTCACGACAACATCGCCAAGCATCGTTAGGACGATCCTCCCGGAATCTGCGGAAGTTGGAGCAGCCTGTGATGGCGAATGAATGTCCCGCTGGCTCGCCAGCGCGCGATTTACCGTCCGCTGCAGCCGTTCCTGGGAAACGGGTTTGACTAGGTAATCTACCACAGATAGTTCGTAAGCTTTCAAGGCAAATTCTTTGTGCGACGTGACGAAGACGATTTGCACCGGAGAAGCCAAGGCTTCCATCTTAGCGGCGAATTCCATTCCACTCCCGCCCGGCATGGAGATGTCAATGAAAGCCAGTCCAATGTCGGTGTTCTCACTTAGAAAATCAGCTGCGGACTTCGTATCCGTGAATGCGCCCGCTACGTGAACCCCTGACATCTTAACCAGCATTTTACGTAGAATCAAATGCATCGTAGGCTCATCGTCCACCAAAATCACTTTCATAAGCTTCTTCCTCCATTCCACCATCGTCGAATGCTTCCAGCAAACTAGCCGATCCAGGCAAAGTGAATGAAAAGGTCGTCCCGACTCCTGGCTCGCTCTCGAACCAAAGGCTGCCACCATGGATACGAACGAATTCACGGATCAGCGCCAGTCCGAATCTCATATCCTCCGAATCGTCCCCCTTAACCATTAACTTTAAGAACGGTTCCTCTAAACGCAGCAGTTCCGAGGTCTGATCGTCGATTCCCGAACCATTGTCTCGTACAGACACGATGATCATGTCACCTTCGAGAACAGCCCCAATATCAATCGCCCCGCCAATTCCAGTAAACTTGATTGCGTTCGAAAGCAAATTGCGTAGAATTAGATCCAGCATCTCTTTATCGGCTCTAACCGTTAGCTTCTCGTTGATTCGCTCCGACATCCGAATTTGCTTCATACCAGCTTTCGTGCCTGCAAGCAGCAAAGCCTGCCGGACAACCTGCTGCAAATTCCAGCCTAACGGACGAAACACGACTCTCCCTTTCTGGCTGCGGTACCAATCCAATAAATTTTCGACGAGCTGGAACGTGCTTTGCACTTGTCCTTTAAGCTCCCTCACCAATTCACCATGTTCAAAGTCGGCGGCGGACAGTTCATCGCCCAAGAGCTCGGTTAAGCTAACGAGAAGTGCGATCGGATCGCGAATGTCGTGCGCCACGACGGTAAACAGCTTGTCCTTAAATGCGTTTAGCTCAGACAATTGCCGGGCGTTCTCACGCAACCTGGTCTCGCTCTCCTTCAATTCCGTAATATCGTTGAACATCAAAATCTTACCGATCAGTACACTCCCTGATTCGTAAATGAGAGACAAACTGCAGTTGTAATGCTTGATCCGGTCCTCTTGGAATCTGTGAAACGGGAAGCGTTCGTCCCCATCACTAGCGGCACGAATTCGTTCAAGCAGTTCTGGACTGGAGGACAAAACCTTCTCCATATCAACGGGGTATCTTTTCGGCATACCGAGTTCAGGAAGGACCTTCTCAGCTGCTTTATTGTAACTTACGATTTGATCCTCATAATCGAAGAGGACGACCCCATCCCGGATCGTTTCGAATACTTTAGCCATCGCAAGAGGCGTTAAACGAAGTAAATTAAACCGCAAAATCCCCCACACGTAGGCAATACCCGATACGGCAAATCCAAATGGCGTCAAATCCACGTTCATTCCAGACCAAAAGAACAAATTAAACACCATAGGCGCGATTGCACCCAAAAGGAGGACAACGATTTGCTTTCGTACGATCGGTAAAGCCCGCCAATACATGGGGATAAACAGCAGCATTCCGCACAACAGTACGGAATAATTATAGACGGTGTGCACCTTATACCAAGGTCCCTTGATAGTCGTGTACAAAGGAACCGAATCGCTCTCATTCAGAATATAACGCTCATAGATTAGGTGATGCCAATCGTTGGTCAAATGGAGAAAAAATACCATTACGGGGATAACGAACAGCACGATCGCTAGACGCTTGCGATACCGAGCGGCCGTCCCGGTAAATTGGATGACCTGAAAGAGCCAGAGCGTTGTTACGAATGGAATGCCCAAGTATTCGATTTGGAGTGACAGCTTCACATCGTTCAGGCTTCGGCTCAATACTTCAAACGCATAGCCGAACGCATAGAAAGCCGCTGCCAACATGATCAGAATCATCGTTTTGGCAACAGGCAGATGTCGTTTCCTGTAAGACAAGAAAGACACGAACACCATCAGCGCCGTTGCGAGAAAAAGCGTTACCGACATCCATTGCCTAGTGTCCATGGCTGCGTCTCCCTTATATCAATGACGTTCGATCCCGCCCTACAGGGCAGTTCGACATAATTCTTCCTAAATTAGGATATCATCTTCTCAATTTTGTGTCCACGAATTCGCGTTTGTACTGCTTATTAGCAAAAAAATATATTTAAAATAGAAGGAAGCTTATTCAACTTCAGCTGCCTTTTTTTGTGACACCATGATCCAGTAGAGTAAAAAAAGCTTCCATGTTTCTGGAGCTTTTGTCTGTGATTGGGCCATGATATGGACGTGCTCCGTTATTGGAGGGTATAGTGAAAAGTTTGATTACGAGGGGGGGAGATAGAAATCCGTTCAGTTACTGATAAACAGATGGCCGAATCTAAATGTGGAGTTTTTTCTGACATTATAAGCAGCTTATCTGAGGTTCACGGGGAACGAGGAGACGCTATTTCGGTGATTATGCTGATGCAGGGCCGGCAAGCGGAACGAGGGGGCGCTATTTTGGCGGTTTACAGGTTTTACACCTCCAAAGTGGGAAATAGAGGATCCTCGTTCCGCAAAAACGTAATATACGCAGTTTTGAGCAATATAAGGCTTCTACGTTCCGCTAATATCTGGTGATGGCATATGCGTGTTGACGTTGATACAGTTAGAGGAACACAACAGTTTTTGCCTTGACTGTCCCTTTCTTTTATACGACTTTGGCTCAACAATTTCTTCCCTCCCCTCCATTTCCATTCTAAAACACTTATCCACAGATCCGCATTTTGCATAATTTCCTACACTCCCTCCCCCAAAAAAAAGACCCCTTTCAGGGTCCTTTTCGACGGTAATAGGATTTATGGTACTTTTGCCTTGAACCTTACTTGGCTCGGTCTCTACCTCATCACATTCCTGCAGTACATGACTACATTAATGATTCTGCGGCACATCTCCTCGCTTCTATATAGATTCAATAACAACTTCCCTGGTAGTTCGTTGCATAATATGCGACACAACACCTCGCTGAATCACCGTCATAAAGTAATATGTCCGATCTTGAAAATGTTATGCATCTAAGTAATCATTTCGTTGACGTTTTTATTTGCTAGGAATATAATTGCTATAACAACTAATTTTGAGGAGTGAATTATTTTGGGACTGGATAACTCATTTGGATTTATTTTGAACCATGCTGGTAGACGGTTGACGCAGTTATTGAACAGCCATTTTCAGCCCTATGATATGACGACAGAGCAATGGACTGTA
This sequence comes from Paenibacillus andongensis, assembly GCF_025369935.1. NCBI lineage: Bacteria > Bacillati > Bacillota > Bacilli > Caryophanales > Paenibacillaceae > Paenibacillus > Paenibacillus andongensis. Next base: position 4,099,300 of record NZ_CP104467.1, read on the forward strand.
CTCAATCGTTTAGCTGATGAAGATGGTATTACGCAGAAGTTGCTGGCGGTCCGAGCTGAAAAGGATCAAACCAATATCACGCGAATTCTCGATCAATTGGAACGCAAAGGTTTAGTGGAACGACGGGCCAATGAGACCGATCGAAGATCGTTTCTTACCTTTATAACGGAGCAAGGCAAAGCCTTGAATGATCTCCTAACGCCGATTGAGCAGAAAGTAATCGCCTCGGTTCTTAGCGGTTTTACAGAGGAACAAACATCGAATTTGCGGGAAATGATCATTCAATTGACCAAGCAAGCCAATGCATGCATCAAAGAAGTGGAGGATTCACAGTGAATACGAATCAGAAATTGTGGAATCGTAATTTTGTTGCTGTCTGTTTCAGCAGCTTTTTTTTATTTATGACTTTTTATATTCTCGCCGTTACGCTGCCAATTTTCGTCACGGATACGCTGCATGGCGGACAACAACAAATTGGTCTTGTCATGACCGTATTTATTATTTCAACCGTCATTTTACGGCCATTAACTGGTAAATGGATGGATGAATGGAACCGCAAGAAGATCATACTTTTCTCACTGGCGCTTTTTATGATTTGTACCGCAATATATCCATTCGTTCATCAATATACTTTTTTGCTTGGCTTAAGGTTTCTTCATGGCATAGGTTTCGGAATGGCGACAACGGCTGCAGGTGCAGTTGCGATCGAACTTGTTCCTGAGCGGCGCAAAGGTGAGGGCATTGGTTATTTCAGCCTTTTCATGAGCTTGGCTATGGTTACTGGTCCCTTTCTTGGGCTAACCATTATGCAGACTCATAATAATAGTCTTCTATTTGGTGTATGCATTGTGTTCGCACTACTCGCTTTCTTGTTTGGAGTGACCATTCGTATTCCTCAAGCTATTTCAAAAGTGAACGTGCAATCAGAGACTGGTTGGAGAAAGTTCATTGAGCCGCGAGCTTTGCCAATTTCTTTGGCAGGCACTGTGTTAGCCTTTTCTTACGGAGCTATTACAACTTTTCTTTCCGTGTACGCCCAAGCCATTGGATTGGATACTTATGCGAGTTACTTTTTCATGGTGTTCGCTTTGATGATTGTTATATCCAGACCTTTTACAGGCAAATGGTTTGATCGTTCAGGTCCTCATTTACTCGTATATCCTGGGATCATCCTTTTCACTTTAGGGATGGTAATCCTAAGCATTGCGTCATCCCCCGTCATATTTCTAGTTGCAGGAGGTATGCTAGGCCTTGGATTCGGGGCGATGCTTCCCAGCTTCCAGACGATCGCTATTCAAGCCGCACCTGCTCACCGCAGAGGTCTTGCAACAGGCACCTATTTCTTACTTTTCGACTCCGGATATGGGATTGGTTCCTATGTACTTGGCGCTGTCGCTTCGAGAACGAATTACCATACGATGTATTTCATTGCTGGGATGGTTGTCGCATGTTCTGCCATTCTGTATTATGGACTTTATCATCGAAAAATAACAACATCTTCCCTCAAGCCCAGCCCAAACACAATTAAATAAGACTCCTCGAAAACTAACATGCCGTCATTGCACTTCCCTGTTGAAGTGAGTAACGGCATGCATCTTATTAAAACTTTAGCCCTCACTTAAAGCGTAGTCAACCGCACTTTCTGCATGAAGTCTAGTTGTATCATAAACGGGGATATGGCAATCATCTGGTGAGATGAGTAGCGTTATTTCTGTACATCCAAGAATAATGGCTTCTGCTCCCTGCTGGCTTAGACGATTAATGATCTTTATGTAGGATTGCCTTGACTTTTCGTTAATGATACCAAGACAAAGTTCTTGATAGATGATGTCATGAATAATCATTCTTTCTGCTTCATTTGGCACAATAACATCAAGTCCAAACTTTTCAATGAGTCTACCCTTGTAAAAATCTTGTTCCATCGTAAACGCAGTCCCCAGTAAAGCAACCTTCTTATTACCATCCTTAACGATTTCGTTAGCTGTTGCATCAGCTATATGCAGTAATGGCATTGATATCGATTCTTCTACTTCTTTTGCCATCTTGTGCATTGTATTCGTACAAATGACTATCAAATCGGCACCACCAGATTCTAGTTTTTGTGCTGATTCGATCATAATTTTTGTAGCTTCATCCCATTTCCCTTGATCTTGAAGCGTCTTGATTTCTTGGAAATCTACCGAAAACATGAGACTTTTTGCGGAATGATGACCGCCTAATCTTTCCTTAACACGCTGATTGATGATTTGGTAATAAAGCAAGGACGACTCCCAGCTCATTCCACCTATTAGTCCTATCGTCTTCATAAAAAAACTCCTCAGTAATAACTATTTACTACATAATAACAGAAACAGGAACGATGAAGTAAAGGAGCGGTCATAATCTTGTTTTTCATCCGTATGACCAACTTTCTTTCTTGAAATCCTTCCTCTTATCAAATCATCAGGAAAATTGTACCATACTTGAAATTGTGTTCGTACATAAAAAAAACGTTCACCCATTAGAGTGAACGCCTAGCACTTTTTGGTTATAGGTTGTTGGCGAATGCTTCGCTCGAGCGATCTGCGTCGCTTCAACCATGTTGCGCAAGGAATCGACCGTTTCTTCGAATCCACGAGTTTTAAGCCCGCAATCCGGATTGATCCAGAATAGCTTCGGATCCAACACACGCAAGGCGCGTTCGATCATACTGGTCAGTTCCTCCACACGTGGAATACGAGGGCTGTGGATATCATAAACACCTAATCCTATGCCAAGTTTATATGTGTTCAATTCGAAGCTATGAATCAATTCACCATGACTGCGAGATGTCTCGATCGAAATCACATCGGCATCCATCGCCTCGATCGAATGGATCATGTCATGAAACTCGCAATAGCACATATGGGTGTGAATTTGTGTCGTATCCTGTACCGTACAGGTGGCCATGCGGAATGCTCTGACTGACCATGCCAGGTACTTCTCTTGGTCATCCACCTTAAGCGGAAGCCCTTCACGTACCGCTGGTTCGTCGACTTGTATCATGCCAATGCCCGCCTGCTCAAGCGCTTCCACCTCTTGTCTAAGCGCATACGCCAGTTGGTAGGCAATTTGTTCACGTGTGATGTCCTCGCGAACAAACGACCAATTCATGATCGTAATCGGGCCAGTTAACATACCTTTAACAGGGCGTTTGGTCCGCGTCTGAGCATACTTTGTTTCTTCGACGGTCATCGCCTCCTTGAACGCTACGTCCCCATAAATAATCGGCGGTTTAACGCAGCGAGAACCGTACGACTGCACCCATCCGTTCTGTGTGAACGCGAAGCCCGCGAGCTTCTCGCCAAAGAACTCGACCATGTCGGTTCGCTCAAATTCGCCATGCACGAGAACATCCAATCCGATTTCTTCCTGAAGCTGGATCCAGATATCAATCTGATCTCGAATGAAGGCAGTATACTGTTCATTGTTCCATTCACCCTTTCGCCACAGTTGACGAGCCTTGCGCACCTCAGGGGATTGCGGGAAGCTGCCAATTGTCGTCGTCGGTAAAACCGGCAATTGCCATTTCTTCTGTTGAGCAATATGACGCTCGGAGAACGGTCGACTGCGATCTGGATGTTGAGCACTGATGGCGGCGACCGTATGCTGAATGTCGCTGCGGTTGCAAACATCTGACAGCTTTAGCGCCAGTAAAGCACGATCGCGTTCTTCCAGTTCGCTTGTGATTTCGGCGGCGCTTCGAGAGACTGCTTTCGCCAGAAATACAACCTCATCCAACTTTTCATCTGCAAATGCGAGAGCATCTTTCAGTTCAGTTGTAAGCTTCGTCTCATGTTTTACCGATACCGGAACATGAAGCAAACTGCACGACGTTTGCACGATGAGTCGCTCAGTTGCAACGATTTCAGCGAGTTCTTCTACGAGTGCCAGTTTCTCACGCAGTGGCGCCTTCCAGATACCACGACCATCAATTACCCCTGCACCTAAAACCTTATCCGCCGGAAAACCTAGCGTTTTTATCGATGACAAATTGCCGGAGTAGCCGTGCACGAAATCCAACCCTATTCCCTTGACGGGCAGCTTAACTATATCACTGTAATTTTCTACCGATTCAAAATAGGTTTGCAGCATGATGTTCAGATTCGGCACAGAGGCGGCAATTGTCTCATAAATTGTCTTTAATCGCTGCACGTCATCTGCGTTTAATTTTGTGACGAGAATTGGTTCATCTATTTGTACCCATTGAACCCCTTCATTTGCAAGCTCCTGTAGTATCTGCACATAAAGCGGAAGCAATCGTCCCAGCCAGTCATCAGTCTCGGAAATAGGGTATCCTTTGGACAACTTCAAGAATGTCAACGGTCCGACGAGAACCGGCTTACCCTCGATTCCTAGCTTCTCCTTAACCTCCCGATAAGCCAATAGCGGTCTATTTTCGGTAAGCACAGGAGATGCCTCGCCCAGTTCTGGTACGATATAATGATAGTTGGTATTAAACCATTTGGTCATTTCGCTTGCAGTGGCATCCTTCGTCCCACGGGCAATCCCGTAATAAACCGATAATGGTACAATGCCGCCCTCATAAGGAAAGCGTTTAGGAATAATGCCGAACATTGTGGATGTATCCAGAATATGATCGTAATAACTGAAATCGTTGACCGCGATGAAGTCGACGCCTTTCTCCTTTTGCTTACGCAGATGATTCAAACGGATCTCCTGCAACTGACGGTGCAACTCCGATTCTTCAAGCTTGCCTGACCAAAAAGCTTCAAGCGCTTTCTTCCATTCTCGATCCGCTCCAATACGCGGATATCCCAATACACTGCTTTTCACCATCTTGTAAATCTCCTCTACAATTTGTTACAAGAAAGATATCACGGATTGGCGGATATAGTGTAACTGGAATAAACTATATCTAGTCATAGCTAAAAGCTATATCAAAATTATTATTGGGCTATTGCCTGCATAAGTGCTTGTATATATGCCGCTCCTAGCTTGGATAGGGAAGCATTTTTATGAGAAATCCAACCGACATTGATGGTTTCTTCACAATCCAAAGGTACAGGAATAATTTCATTTCCATTCAAATCAGCGCTTAAAACCCCTGTCGATATGGTATATCCGTTCAATCCGATCAATAAATTGAAAAGCGTCGCTCTATCATTAACACGAATGCTTTTTTTATGTGACATCGTGCTGAGAATCTCTTCTGAGAAATGAAAGGAATTATACTCCCCTTGATCAAAGGACAGATACGGATAATTCTGAAGCTGTTCAATAGTCACGATGGATTGCTTTGCCAGCGGATTCTTAATACTGATGAAAATATGAGGTTTTGCCGTTAATAAGCTGTTGAATTGTAAATTTGCGGTTTTGAGCAACTTGTTGATGACTTTCCCATTAAACTCATTCAGATATAAGATGCCGATCTCGCTGCGTAAATTTTTGACATCTTCAATAATTTCATAGGTTTTGGTCTCTCTCAAAGCTAACTCATATTCATCTTGGCCATACTCCCGGACCAAACTCACAAAGGCATTCACCGCGAAAGCGTAATGCTGAGTGGAAACCGAAAAATGCTGCGGGGAAGGCTTCGCATTAAGGTAGCGACTTTCCAATAATTCAGCCTGCTCTACTACCTGTCTCGCGTAGCTTAAGAATTCAATCCCCTCTTTAGAAAGTGAGATCCCTTTATTAGATCTTTCGAAAATCGCAAGCTGCATTTCGTCTTCTAGATCCTTAATCGCATTTGAAAGACTCGGCTGAGAAATAAACAACCGCTTGGCTGCTTCGTTAATGGAGCCTCGATTTGCAACCTCAATAACGTACTTTAGTTGTTGTAGAGTCACTGAAATCTTCAACCCTTCCTTTATTTGAATATGAAAAGGGAGCCTCCTTATCGGAAAGCTCCTTCGTTAGCTGCCTCTAGGTTTATCGATAGATATAAGGCATACTTCGCTTTTTTTTATGAATGTTACAGTTGCTTGATCTTACTTATTCATCAAGTCATTGCCTCCAATGACATATATTTCGAGCCAGTACTGCACTCCCAACATTGTAAAGAATAATCTTGACAAAATCAAAAAAAAAGAAGATGTCAATATTTCCATCCTGCAAGTTTCAATATCCCAGTTACAAAATCACTCTTGGCATTTGAGTAGGCCAAACGATCATTTTGGAATCGATGCGAAAGCTCCATTTTTAAATCACCGTACATTTTAGCGTCCTCCGGATGACTTCTCAAATAATCTCGAAAAAGGATATGACGCTTATATTCGTCGTTTTCAATAGTGCATACATAAAGGTGATGCCAAGTTATGCCATCTGGAGGAATAAAAGCCTCTCGACCTGTAGCTCCTAAATCACCTTCATGTACGTACCCAAGAGTGGCGAGCCTTTGTATCGCTGCATGGATATCACTCTGCTTCGTTACCGCCACGTCAATATCGACAATTGGTTTAGCTGCTAACCCTGGTATGGAAGTGCTCCCTACGTGCTCTATTCTAACTTCAAGGTCGTTTAATACCGGAAGTACTAAGTCTCGTATCTGTTCGAACAAAAGAACCCAACTCGGATCATATTCAACAACTTCTATACTGGACCCCACATTATTCCTCCTCACAACATACTCACAAAATAATTCGCAGGTATTTGGCGTTTTCCTGCTCAACTATCAACAGTTGAACCTATTCTTTCAATATTCACGTTACCTTAATTAACAAAGCAGGTCGCCACGGCGCCTGCTTTGTTGGTCTGTCTATATGTAGAGAGAATATATCATGCTTTAGCCTGACTAACAGGTATTGAGTCTGTTTTCTTCTTATGGATCAATTGCTTTAGACTATCCAGATTAGCACAAACAGTTCCAGCAATAATGGTAATCACTCCTATTGCCGATACCCAAGTGATCGTCTCGCCATATAATACCACGCCGAAAGTGAGAGCAATCATTGGCGAAACATAGAGCCATGTAGTAGGAAAAACGGGATTCGTTTTAGCAACAAGCCAATAGAAAAGACTGTGTCCTACCATCGAGCCGATAACGATTAAGTATAAAAGAGATCCGATCGCCCTTGTTGTCAGCATGCTCTTGATGTCAACGTGTTCCGTGAATAATGACAGAATAACTAGCAGCAGGCCTCCGTAAATCATTTGTGCCGCGTTAAGCGCAATTGGCGATGCTTGCGGGAATCGCTGAATAACCCTTTTTGAGTATAAAGCTCCCGAGGAATAGAATATCTGTCCGACCATAATAGCGACGCATCCAATTATCCACCTTATGTTAGCGGTTATTGTAAGGTGTGGAAGCAATAACAATACGATTCCAACGAATCCGAGGATGCAGCCGAAAACGGAACGTGACGATGTCTTCTGCCTCAGGACAAGTGTTTGCAGTACGAGCATCATCATGGGAGCCGTAGCTGATAAAACGGCAGCGAAACCGGAAGAGACATATTGCTCAGCCCAGTACAATGTTGAGAATGTACCGAAAGTCAGACCTACTCCCGTTAGCAGCATTTCTTTGTGAATGAATAACGATAAGTTGGCCTTTTTCTTCCATACCATCCAAAAGAACAAGATCAAGCCTGCAAGGAAAAACCTTAATCCCGCAGAGAAGAAAGGCGGCGTTGAAGCGTCGACACCTACCTTTATCGCTAAAAACGTTGTGCCAAAAATGAGACATACGAGCAAGTAATTGAAAATAATCATGGATGTTCCCCCTCTTGGTATGTATTATACAAGGGAGACAATAGAACAGATGCAACATAGCAGAACAGATTACTTGGGCATGATATATAATAAGTGAATTAGGAAGTGAAAAACGTATGAAGAACACGCACACATCGAAAAATGATACTAAGCTACTTTTTAAACAAACATACGATTATATCATCACCAGGATCGAGCGTGGAGAGTTGAAAGCACATGACAAACTCCCTTCGATTAGACTGCTTGCCCAAGAGCTCCGGGTACACCGGTTAACGGTGTTTCGAGCGTATCAGTTGCTTAAACAAAACGATAAGGTCTACGTAAAGGAGAAATCGGGTTATTATGTTTGTCCAGAATTCACTGAACATGTTATTTCAGAGTATACAGAAAGAAGCCCTATCGCCTCTTCCGGCCACTTAAAAAATTCCTTATCTGAAATTCAACAGGTACCCGTTATATATCAATTTTCCCAATCACTGATCGATCCGAATTTACTGCCGAATCTTTACCTATCCGAATATGTTAAGAAAGTTTTCGACATCTATCCGAAATTGATGGGAACCTACTCCAATGTACAAGGGGATGAAGAACTGCGTGAATTCCTTTGCCAATACATGAAGCGTCATCACAGTATTCAACTAACAGCAAGCGATCTATTAATTACAACTGGGGGGCAACAGGCAATTGACCTCATTTCTCGGGTATACATCAGACCGCTGGATTTCATCTTGGTAGAAAGGCCGACATATAGTGCCGCGCTCGATATTTTCCGCCAACAGGGTGCACGGTTTATTCCTGTCGATATTTACCCCGAAGGCTATGATTTGGAGAAAGTCGAGATACTAATGAAACAGTATCGACCCCGTATTTTTTATATGAATCCTACTTTTCATAATCCGACAGGGTACACGGTTCCCACAGACCAACGCAAGCAGCTTGTTGAACTGGCTGAACGCTATCGTTGTTTATTAGTAGAAGATGATGCCATTCACGAGATGTATTTCGATCAGCCGCCTCCTCAGCCCATTTTTTCTTACGATACAGATGGTTGGGTCATTTATCTTCGCAGCTTCAGTAAATATGTGGCACCTGGTCTACGGATTTGCGCCGTCATCGGCCGCCCGTCCGTGATAAAACCACTAATTACCGCAAAGTCTTTAGCTGATAACGGGACCCCACTGGTCAACCAGAAAATTTTTCTACACTACTTCGAGTCAGAACGGATTAAGCAACACTTGGAAAAACTGCGCATCGCCCTTCAAATAAGAAAAGAAATTGTGGAGGAGGAGTTGTCCGCTACCGGATGGAGTTGGGTCAGTCCAAAAGGAGGCTTCAATTTGTGGCTTAAGCTGCCCGAAGCACTGCCTGTGGAAGAGCTTTTGAACGAAAGTGTCCGGCAATCGGTCTCTTTTGTTCCGGGCGTGATCTGCGATCCGCTCAGAGAGAGGCGGTCTTGGATCCGTTTAAGCTATTCATTCGTCAATGAGGGGCAATTGCGGGATGGAGTCAGGCTCCTTGCAGATATCGCTCGGAGATTTTGATCACAAAACGGCTAAAAAAAGTCCCTCCTAAGGCTAAGCTTGAGGGCGGGCCCCATAGGCACCTTCACCACCTAAAATATACGTGAGAAAATGTGAGCAATGTTTCAAAAGCGCAGTGGAAAGAGCCTAACAATAAAAAGCCCAAGCGCAAACTTCGCCTGAGCTTCAACAGATTAGGTAAATGTGGCTCCAAAATTGCTATATCCAGATAAGCGACACACAGCACTCACATACCTGGTACACCACTCCATCAATCTTAAGCGAACCTGCCACATCTCATTTTCATCAATATGACCGACTCCACATGTATCAAATTTGGTGCTATCCAAGGTTGCTGGTCTTGGATAACTTTCACATTCTAGGATAGCATGTTATCGCCCCAATCCTTGATCTGGTACTCTTTCACGGCGCCTTCCAAGTAGAACGGATCCGACTTGGCGAATGCCTCGGCTGCGGCCCGGTTGCGGAAGAGCGCCATATTTCCGCCTCCCAGATCGGTGAAAGGCCCTACCCCAACAACTTCGCCTCGGGCAATAAACTGATCCAAAAATGCTTTGTGACGAGGAAAGATGACCATAACCTCATCGCGGGTCTTTCCTGCACTGGTGCCAATTACTGCAAACAACATTTTTATACTCCTCCTATTAAGGTATAACCATTGGTTAAAATATATCATTATTCTGTTTCTTTCACAAAATGTACACTTAGCCTTCGTAAATCTCTGGTATATAATAGGATATGACCCTTATTTCAAGAGAGGACACACCAATGAATAGGTCATCAAAATATATGATTATCTCAATTCTATTACTTACCATGACTACAGCTTGTGCAGCAAATGAAAAACAGGCGAATTCTACAATTCCTATTCCATCTCCTGCAATTGCTGGCACGATAACTCAAGATCAAGATGTGCGTATTTCTCCTTCCACGACTCTAATAAATAACAACATGAAATCACTGTATTATGCAGGTCCTGAACAAGGGAAACAAGTGGCACTTACTTTTGATGATGGACCTGATAATCATTTCACCTCGCAAATTTTAGATTTACTTAAAAAAAATAACGTTAAAGCCACGTTTTTTATTGTAGGTGAAAAAGCTAAAGCAAATCCTGAAGTTGTGAAGAGAATTGTAAATGAGGGCCACGTCATTGGTAATCACTCTTGGGATCATTCAAATTTCACTAAAATGAGTACCGAAGAGATGAATCAGCAAATAAGCAAAACGCAAGATGAATTGAACGCTATCGTTGGTTTCCGTCCTACTTTGTTCCGACCACCCTATGGTGCTCTTAACAACGCGGAAGTTATGGCCATTTCTTCAATGGGACTAAGCATCATCGATTGGTCTGTTGATACTAGGGATTGGGCTGGAACGTCTACACAACAAATTCTGAAAAATGTAAAAAAAGAATTGAAACCTGGTGGAATTATTTTACAACATTGTGCAATCGGAAAGAAAGAAAGTTTATCAAATACGGTGAATGCCCTTGAACAAATGATCCCTCTTTTAAAAAATGAAGGGTATACGTTTGTAACAGTTCCTACTCTACTATCCTTACCTAATTCTCAAAAGTAAGTACACAAAATAATGAGTCGCAACAGGCTATCTGCCCACGCGGCTCATTATTGTTCAATTATTGCTCATTTCTAGAAATATTTTAATTAAATCCTATGCCTACTATACTCAGGCATCATAGTTGTTCTGAGTGAATGTTGAAATTGACTTTTGTTGTTTGCGCTTTTGTATTAGGATGATTGAGCCCATTGCAAGAAGCAATAGGCCAGCAACCACCCAATAAGGCCAATTTGTTGATGATGATTGACTCACTTCTTTATTGTTTGGTACAGGATCAACATGAATGACATCTTTGGCTGAAACAATGGGGATTTGCATCAGCATCTCCCCATTCTTTTTAATTTGATAATCGCCAATCACCTCACCGGCAGCGATCGTTTTTTGCCAACTTTGCCACGGCGTAAAAACAGGTGAATACGTATAAACAGCGGCATCATCTTTTCGTTTGGTCAAAACATAGGAATTCCCCAGCACGCCTTGCACGTTCTCACCATAAAAGGTCGTCTCACCGGCGATATCCCCTTTCTTAAAAATTTGCTGCACATCCAGATGATCGAGTCCATAATTTCCTATCGTTTGCACGTCTTGATATTCATTTCCCCGCGACGATTTCATGACAACTGCGATGACTGTTTTATTGTCTTTTTTCATATATTCAATTAACGTGTTTCGAGCTTGGTTAGTAAAACCCGTTTTCCCTCCCAATGCTAGTGGGTTCTGAAAAATGAAGCTGCGATCTTTTATAAGTACAGACCGTTGATCCGTCTTCACCACTATCTTTTCGGTTCCCATTGCTTCCATTATGGCGGGATATTTCATAGCTTCTTTGGCAAGCAGAGCCAAATCATAGGTAGTTGTATAATGCCCTGGATCGTGCAGACCATTAGGTGTTACGAAATGCGTATGTGTCATGCCGATTGACGCTGCCTTTGTATTCATCATCGCGGCAAAAGAAGCCTCATCGCCTCCAATATGTTCGGCTATCATCATCGCTACATCATTGGCCGAGATCACGAGCAGTGCCCTCAAGGCTTCTTCTTTTTGCATCTTCTCGCCCACTTTTAAATTGAATACAAAATTGCTTACTTCTTGCTGCGTGGCTTTTTTGCTGGCCGTCATCCATTCACCGTCCGCCATATGATCTTCTAGGAGAATGGCAGTCATAAGCTTCGTTAAGCTAGCTGGAAATGCTTGTTCATCTTTGTTTTTTTGAAAGAGTACCTCTCCAGTCGAGCTATCAATCACAACACCAGTGCCACTATAAATAACTGGAGAATTGGCCTCTCCATAAGCAATTCTTACCTGGCCTAACACAGTTGCAAGCATGACGATGATAAACACCACTCTCTTCATTTCAAATCCTCCCGAATAATAGCAATAACTATTTGAAAATACGACGTATTTGATTTCTGAACACATACGAGATTTATTATAGGCTCTGTTCCTTAAAAACAAATGAAAACAAAAAAATCCCCATTTCAGGGGAGCTGTGTTCAGCCGCGTTATTGGTAAAACAAATTTTTTCCGCATATTCTTTTGCCTCATATTCTTGAGAATCATCAAGTTCTATAAGTTCTTTTTTTCCATATTTTCTTTCAATCGCAGCAGCAATGATATGATCCGTTATGGATGGATTTTTCGGCAAAATTGGACCATGTAGATAAGTTCCAATGACATTGTGATAGATAAGGCCTTCTGTGCCATCTTCCCCATTATTACCATAACCTTTGATGACTTTACCTAGCGGTTTATAAGAGTGATAGGTTCTCCCATATCTACGGACGTTAAGTTCATGTCATTTATCGATTTTATATCTACAATCAAATGAATGCCTCTCCATTCGCAGCGCTTTTGAAGAGCAATCACATTTCCTCTATCCCCATATAGATTTAATCTATCCGGGAATAAATTATAGAGTATAAGATTCATTTTCCTTCTTTATACTCCTATCCGTGTGCTTTTTCACCTCTTTTAATGCTATATAGGTTGGTAATAAGTATGTCGGCATCGGTTTACTAAAAGCATATTGTATCGCTTTCTCGATAGATGGAATTTTAATAACTTTATAAGGATCAATCCCAGCATATTTAAGACGAAGCGTAATATCTGTTGTTCGGCTGCCCGAGCAAATGATTCTTTGGATATCTTCCCTTTGCAAGCATTCAAAATCAATGTCCCAGATCCATGAAATATCTTTCCCATCCGCAATAAAATCATTAATAAAGAAACAATTTGCTTTTCATAATGAGTGGAGAGAATCTCTGTTAGGGAAACATTCATACCAGAAGGATTTTTATTGAGATTAACGATATATGGAAATCCTTTATAAAAAAATAACTCCATTCGTCCATTGGCCAAATGAAAATTATGCAAGGAATCTTTTATGTTTTTATCCTGAATACCAAATTCTGCAGCACAAGTAATAGCAGCCAATGCATTATTAAGATTGCTCAGACGAAATACAAAAGGATCATCCGCATTTAATATCATTTTCGTTTCGATAGGATGAATTGCCTTTTCAATATCTTTGATGAGCATATCTATCTCCCCGTAACGGTCCAACTGATCACGAAAAAAATTAGTAATGATGAGCATTTGCGGTAAGATTTGTTTCAAAATAACAGGAAGACTTGCCTCGTCAATTTCCAATACATGATTACCACTAATCGACTTAATTTACCTGCGGTCTTACCGCAAAGGATGGCGACATTTTTTTTATCATTTTTCCTACTCCCTTAACAATTTTAACAGCCGCCTAAAATGTGAACGAAAATTAATCTGGCGAAATCAATGAATGAATCAATCAATCAATAAGCAACCTATTAAAATTATTTGATCATAGGATATATTTAAAATAGAGCAAAATAATACCTATGTCTGCCAATGAATGGCTGATAATAGAAATCCACAATGTCCTGTACTTGATAACCATCCACCCCCATATCATTCCTGTAAGAAAGACCATTAAAAAAAAGACTACAGGGTACGGCTCTTTAAACATAGGGAGTAAAACCAGAAAGTGGTAAAGGCTATAAAATAAAGAAGAGATAATTACCTTATACTTTATTTGATCAAGCTTTTGAAGTATAAACCCACGCCAATACATTTCCTCCAAAACAGGATTCACCAAGGTAAGTACCAAAACAAGAATCACCGTATATTTCCCGGTGAACCCCCAACTTTTCAACAAAAACTCCAGCTGTGAAGATTCAAATAGTTCATTATGAAGAAGTGCTCCTCCAACAGAAATTATTACTAAAAAAAACGCTCCAAGGCCTGCCCCTATACTGATAATAAACAGTGCGGTTTTATTCGTTAGGTATCTCAAACCTATCGGTTTAAAAACAATGGTGATGAGTAAGAGCCATCCATAGAACAATGCGAATGTAACAGGCACGCTTTGAAAAATATATAAGCCAGCAAAAATGAAGAAAGTTGGTGCAAATAATAAAAGAAGAGTCATGTTCAACCACCTATTATTGATCTAGGAAATCTTAGCTTCATCCTGAATAAGATTCATGTTAACTCAGCTCCTAGTTAAAAATAAGTACTAACTTTGCCTAGTACCTTTCTATAAAAGATTCGCTATTTCCCGTCTCTAACCTCGATCCAATCCTTTAAATACCAAAATTACCCAATCGCACCTAGCTAAAGTACTAGTTGATGATTTTAAGCTATCTTGCCCGTAACATTAAATAACAAAAAGAGGAGCTGCCGCGATGCAAGCTCCCCATCTAATTTCATTCAGTTATTGACTTTAAATCACTTACATCTAATAGTGCTTCTCTATTTGTATCATGATATACAACCCTAACTTGTAGTTCATAATCATCATTCAACTCGAAAGAAAGGATGGTGCATTTCCTACCACGATTCTTCGTTTTTCTTGGATTATCTGGAGCAAAAACATAGGAACCTCCGATAGTAAGATTAACCGTATCACTCATTACATCTGCAATCCTCTCATGCTGTATTTAAAGTTATTCTAGTGACTTCTCCCGACTAAACAATGCTTCTTCATCTGGAACCATATTAGAATTTCAACTCCGCAATAGCCTTTTTGTACCTATCAATCCTTGCATAGTCTTTATCTGTTGGGTTAGGGATTCGAGCAATATCACTGTTATCTTCTAGATCCAGAATCTTCACTTTCGTCGCCAGGGGGTTTAATTTGATCCTCTTGATAAAGTCATCATATGATTCATCTGCTCTTTTTGTTAGACAATCTAAAGCTTCTATAATATCCATGCTAAAACCTGCATTTTTTAAATCAAATAGAGTAGTATCTGAATCTTCTACAACATCATGTAACATTGCTACAATGGATTCTTCTTCGGTGCTGGCTTTAGTTGCTAATCTGGCAGGATGTAATATGTATGGATTTCCACCTTTATCTATTTGACCATCATGAGCTTTTGCGGCAATTAGAATTGCTTTAGTTAAAGTACTCATTTTCACAACTCCTCAAATAGTTCTGATATATTTGTTCTTGTCTTGTTCCATGTTAGCGTATCGCTCGTTAAGTTCTATACTCGTTCCAGAGGACGAAACGGTTCAGGAGGCAGGACAATTTGGATTGTGTCTTCAACCCATATTTCTCCCCCAGTTAACACGATACCCATTATACCAGCCTTTCGGATTAGGTTTCCACTCTCATCGTGATCCAGAACCGCACTCAATAGCCCTGACTGGAAATTGTCAATTTGTGAACATGGATTGCGAAGTCCCGTGATCTCAATAACTGCGGTTTCACCTATTAACAGCTTTGTTCCTGTTGGCAATCCGAGCAAGTTTATTCCTCTTGTTGTAATATTTTCACCCATCTGCCCAGGCTCGACATGAAAACCAGCACTTCGTAGTTCATCGAACAACTCCGAATGAATGAAATGAATCTGGCGAAGGTTGGGTTGATTCGGGTTTTGTGCTACTCGTGAACGATGCTTTACGGTCAATCCCATGTGTGCGTCGCCTTCTACTCCCAGACCAGGTAGAAGTCTGATAACGTTGACAGTTTGTTTACTAAACGTATGCTTTTCACTACGACTAACTGATACAACTTCTCCAACTTTAGATCCAAAGTTATTTACCATTGAAGATCGCCTCCACGCCAGATTCACGTTCATTTGGTTTTTTTGAGCTTCGAATTAAACTTTGCTCTCCATATTGTAATCCCACTCTTAATTCTGTATTTACGTTGAATAAATTGTTGATTTTTATAAACGTTTTTTTTGAAGTTTTCTCAAATAAGAGTAGCATAGAAAAACAATAATGTAGTATATAGGAAATAGAACTAATCCTACAAATGTAATGAATAATACCATGGCAACCTTCTTGCCTTCATTGTCCGAGTCAAAATTAATAAATCCATATGCAACCCACATTAGCCACGCTAACGTTAATATAAATCCAATTTTGTATGGTAGTTTCAATTTGGCTACACCTTAGCTTCCCACTCACTTTTACCAAGCATGTAATAATTATATCTCTCGTTATCTAGCCCGATAACGCCTTGAAAATTAAACCCGCATTTTTGTATGACTTTATTTGACGGTACGTTTCGTAAAAGAGCAATAGCATTGAGCATCTCAACGTTCGTATTCTCAAATCAATACTTGATTAACCCCTTTGTAGCTTGCGTGGTATAATCTTTGCCTCTATGATCCTTTGAGATTGCAAACAAGATCTCTCGGTTTGGAGCCGGCAATTCCTGTTTAATTCCTGTACAGCACCAACCGATAAAATCTCCCGTTGCTTTCAATATGATTCCCAGCCGAAGACGAAGTTCACCTATGCCCCCACCTTCGGATACGGTATTTAGAAACTGTTTGTTTCCAGGTATTTCATAATTCATTAACCAATCTTCCCGTTGTTCTTTAGTTACGTTCCAACCAGGCAAGTATTCGTGTATTTCAGGTTGCCATGTTAAAGAATGAAATTGATTCAGATCATCAAGTATGTACTCTCTTAGGTAGACATCCTTACATTCAATAGTAAAGAAATTTTTATCGGTCAACGACTTCACCCAATCAAATGGTATTTGTTTCCATAACTATTGTAACATATCGTGTTACTGTCGTAGTTGATATGGTTTAGTTATTACTAAACTATCCTGCACTTCCCTCGGTTTTAAGGGTTTATCTCACATATTCTCACTCATTCGCAGGATTTCATCAAGCCAATTGGCCAAGTTATGGTCCATCGCTTTAATTTTTCGAATCCTTCAATTGTATTTGAGAATGTAAGATGTACCCATTTCATAGCAAATAGTCGCATTCAAATGCTGGAATATTTTGTATGCTTAATTCCTGCCCTCCCAAAGCATCGTAAAGAGAATTCCCGAATAGACGATTGTAGTTCTACATTGATTTGGTATAAAATACCAATTAGAGGTTGGAAAACCTTTAAATAAATGGGACTGGAGTGATGTATTTCATGCTTTCTAATGCAAACCTTGATCTGTCGTCGCCTGAGTTCAAAAAAAATGCCCACGAGATTTACAATCAACTCAGGCAAAATGATCCGCTTCACGAAATTGCAATGCCGGATGGTCAGAGGGCATGGCTCTCCACACGCTACGACGATGCCGTACAAATATTGAAAGATGACGAACGTTTTACGAAAAACTTGCAATCTCTTTCCCCTGAAGAATATGCGGCGATTATGCCCAAAAAGGAAATGGATCTGATCAGCAAACAGATGCTCTCCAGCGACCCACCTGATCATACCCGTCTTCGTTCCATCGTATCCAAAGCTTTTTCACCCCAGATGATTGAAAACATGCAGGAGGAAATTCAGCGGATAACCGATGATCTAATCGACCGAGTTCAGGAAAAAGGGAGCATGGAGGTTATCGAAGACTTTGCCTTTCCGCTTCCAATTATCGTGATCAGCCAGATGCTGGGAATTCCAGAGAATGATCATCATCTTTTTAAGAAATGGTCCAGTGACTTCATTAACGCTGCCAATGATCGTAATAAGATGAAAGAAGCATTCCCTTCCATCCAGGCTTTTGGCCGTTATATCGAAGAACTCATCACCGAGAGAAGGAAGTATCCCGGTTCCGATTTGATCAGCATGTTAATCCAAGCTCACGATAGCAGAGATAAGCTGACTGCTGAAGAGTTGTCCTCTACGATTTGGCTGCTCATTGTCGCCGGGCATGAAACGACTGTCAATCTGATCGGCAACGGATTGCTCGCATTACTTGAAAATTCGGAGCAATTTCGCTTATGGCGTGGCGATCCGGCCTTTTCCCAATCGGGCATCGAAGAATTGCTTAGGTATTACAGTCCCGTCGAAATCGCCACATCCCGTTGGGCTAGACACGACTTTACTTGGCATGGCAAAAATATCGGTAAAGGCGATTTGATTTTCGTAGGCTTGGCAGCTGCCAACCGCGATCCCGAGCAATTCGAGAATCCCAACCGGCTGGATATTACAAGAAAGAAAAATAAGCATATTGCTTTCGGAAACGGTATTCATTTCTGCCTCGGGGCCCCACTTGCCCGATTGGAAGGAAAGATCGCTTTATCGACATTGCTTCGACGATTGCCTAACCTGCGTATTGACACAACTTCTGAGGAACTTAAATGGCGATCGGGCATCTTGATGCGAGGTTTAGAGCGGTTTCCGGTCACATTTTGAATTTCTCGTTAAATATTCTAAAGAGTACACAATTATTGCATCAAGCGTGACCAAACCAACAGTTAAACACCAGACAACGGCAGCCGATTGTGTGCCGGCTGCCGTCATGTCGTGATTGAACTCGTTACCCGTAATCCATTTTAGGAGACAAAGGTCATCTAACCGACTGGTAAACGAGACCTATGGCTCCAGAATCAAAGGTCTTGTTTTCGATAAGTTTAAGATTGACCTTCTCCTTGAGACCTTGGAATAACGGCAACCCGCTTCCGATCAGGATTGGAGAAACCGTAATTTTATACTCATCGATTAAATCAAGCTGCATAAGGTGGTGTGCGATCCTAGGACTGCCGAGGATGACCATATCCTTGCCTGGCTGCTGTTTGAGGTTCTTGATCTCTTGCTCAACATCTTCTTTCACCAGTCTGGAATTGTTCCATTCGACTTTGTCCAGCGTTGTGGAAAAAACGATTTTGGCTGTCTTATCGATCCACTCGGCATTCAAAAGAGCACTCGGTTCCAATCATCTTCCTACAGACGAATCATGAGAAGTCTACCGATTCCGAAGCTTGGCTTTCTCGCTTTCCAGATGGTATAAACTCGATTTGCCACACTGGGAGCTGGGGAGCGGAATTTACGAAGTTGCGCCCCAGTCTGACGACATCATCGTGAAGAAGCATCGTTACAGCGGGTTCGTACATACTAGGCTGGAGTCCGTATTGCAAACTCTTAAAATCGAAACCTTAATCATAACAGGTGTCAGCACGAATCTTTGTGTAGAATCAACCGCCAGGGAGGGATTTATGCTGGATTATCGGATCGTGCTCATGAAGGATGCTTGCGCGGCTTTTTCACAAGAAGAACACGATATGAGCTTAAAAACCGTAGACACCTATTTTGGAATGGTAGCGGATACGGAACAAGTTGTTTCCTTTTGGCAGATTCACCCGACCTATTCTCCCCAGCTTATTACCTAAACGATTGATGGACTTGCCCGGCCCGCATCATAGGTCGGGTTCTTTATTATGAATGAGCAACTTATCCGCTCCGATAAGATCTGGGTACATAAACTTTCACATGGTCAGAGACAAACGCAATATTCGGAACTGGCATATACGAATAACTGTTATCTCCAAATGGGGTGGAAACCACCTCGACATCTTGGGGACTAAGCGCGCCTAAATGTTCTCCTACAGAAACATCTGGTGTGGTATAAAGCTGCGTCGTGTCCAAAAGACTAATTGTCGCAGGCATTCCCACTAGTAGTCTTGACTCATTCGAAGCAATTGCCAAGGCGCGTGGTAAACAATTGATTAGCGAAAATCCATAAACAATAGAATTTGAAAGACGATTTCATTCCCTGTCGATTTATCATTCAAGGGAGTATTGGACTCCCTAAAGACAAAATCCATTCCCGAAATATCATCAGGTAATGTTGGCGATACAACGAAGTTAAATGATAAATGCCCTGAACTACCTCCTCCACTATCTATGCGATAATGGTAAATTTCTCCTAGATACTAATCGAAATATCTTGTTTTATTCGACCTCAATGAGTGGTCACTCCTTATATCCCAATCAATATTAAAGGTTAGCTGGAAGTAAGCAGCCTGGATCGGCTTCGCGAGCAAATGCTCCTAGTTTAGGACCAAGCTCATCAGAGGAAATTGTTGACAATTAGGTAACCGTCGGTTATGTTATAACCACTGGTTACTTAATTCTATATAAAAGAGGTTACGAGGATGATGACAAGACATAAATTACGTTCGGAGGAGACGAAACAAGCGATTTTGTTCGCTGCGGGAAAGCTGTTCGCCGATCGAGGCTATAATGGCGTGACGATGAGAGAGATTGCGAAAGAAGCTGACTGTTCCCACACAACAATCTACATCTATTACAAGGATAAAGAAGATCTCTTGCATGCGCTGTCCATGCCTCCACTGATTGAACTGAAGGAAAGATTTAATGTGCTTACTAAACAGAACGACCTCTCGCAAGAAGTAAAGCTCATGGAAATTAGCATGGAATTCATCCGTTTCTGCTTTCTGAACAAATCCATTTACCATGTTATTTTTATCACAAAAGGGACGAGAGTGGACGAAGAGAATCCGGAACTAGAGCTTAACAGGATTCGCATCGACATATTCAAGCAGATTGGGCAGGTTCTTCAAGAAATTTTTCCCTTTCCGCCGAACCAGGATCAGCTGTTGAAATTCAATCGAATTTATTTCTATATGTTGGACGGTATCGTCAGCACGTACTCGCAGACCGAAGAGTCCCCTAATGACCTAATGAATCGCTTGAGCTCAACTTTCGAGGAAGCTTTTGATTCACTTCTCAACGGCTTTAAATTAAAAATGACAATGTGTTGATCATCCAGAAACGCAGTTGAGAGAATTGATCAATGACTTGCAACAAAAGGTGGAGGTATAGGGGATGAATAAATTAATTAAATTGCAGAGAATGGAAATAAATCACACATGGTAATTATCCAAAACGTGCTCGATGCGATGTGCTTTATTCTGGAAATCACAGCTTTCACAGTCTTTGGCTACTGGGGATATCGTGTCAAGGCGAGCATGCCGATTAAAATCTTGCTTGCGTTGAGTACCCCGATAATTGTCATCTTTGCATGGGGTACCTTTCTCGCGCCTCACGCTTCGATCCCTTTGCCTTTATGGATAAGTATTATCCTGCAATTAACCGTATTTGTTTTAGCTGCACTCTGTTTGTATGCATGTAAGAGGAAAGTCATGGCAATCATCTTCATAAGTATTGCCTTCTGTACGACACTGCTTGTCTATGTCTTGCAATACTAAAATTTTTCATGCATCGCAAGCACTACACAGCATATCAAGAAAGGAATGAGCTATACAGTGCTTACGCCAAATCGTGACATAACCAGTGCAGCCCTGAATTGGGAGCATCTGCAGTGGTTGGCGGAGGAAGTACAGACGAGTGGCGCGAAGGGCAAATTGTATGCCGACTCGTTAGTAAACCTGCTCACCTCCCATCTGCTGCAGACTTACTCCTCGATCCAAAAACAACCACCTACCTCGAGCAGCTTGACCATACGCGAAATAGGCAAGCTCATTGATTATATGAATGCAAACTTGGATCGCGATATATCCATTGCAGAACTATCCTCTTTTGTCCATATCAGTCCTACACATGTCAACAGAATGTTTAAGCAAGTGACTGGCTTTACTCCCTACCAATATTTCCTTCATCTGAGAATTGAGAAGGCTAAGGAGCTTATGAAGAGGAAGCAGCTAGTCTTGTCGGAAGTAGCGCTGCTGCTTGGCTTCGCTAATCAAAGCCACTTTCACAGACACTTCAAAAAGGCCACCGGACTTACACCGCGCGAGTTTGAAAAGAATTGTTGAACTAATGTTTTTTTATAGCACTTAAAGTATCGCGGAATGCGAACTAAAAAAATGGGCTGCCAAACGTAATCGTCTGGCAGCCTGTTTTACGATCCATCGGTTTTCAATTGCGAGAAGCGTTCAGACCAGTCTATTAAAGGGCTTGAGTTTGCTCTCTCGTCATTGAAGATTTCAAACGTTTTTGCACGCGCCTCCAGAGACAATGAAGCTTCTGCGCATATTCGTGCCACATCAATCCTGGCAATGCTGCCATTACCGGTATCTCCTTGCTCCAAACGAACGGGTTGAGAGGCTTCGTTGGTCAGCCAACTTGGACGCACGATCGTATAAGCTATACCGGAATCCCGCAAAGCTTGTTCCGCCTGCCCTCTCCAGAAAATAATCTCTTTTACTTCCGGATAAAGCTCCGGTCTTGTGATGTAGATCTGCGTAACCAACACAACATGTACTTCCAATTGCAGTTCTTTCACAATTTCGATAATATTCAGTAACCCGAGGTAGTGGACGTTCTTGGGACTATTGGGAGAATTGGGGCTCTCATCCGACTCTACAATGATGATTATAGCTTTACTGTCGGCAAGCAGTTCTTTCATCCCCTCTTTCTGATTAATATCGCCGTACCGATAATGGATGAAAGAGGAGGCAAGCGCTCTTGCTTTGTGTGGATCTCTGGTCGCTATCACGACGGATTCCCCTTTATCGGCCAGTAGGGAAGAGATTAAACTTCCCGTTCGACCTGTTCCACCGAAGATCTTAATGGATTTATTCATTTCATCACCTCCATAACTACTGATTTTTCCGGAAATTCTAATCCTCGCTTCTAAGTCGAGCCGGAACGGGTTTAAGTTCGTCCCCCCAAACCTTCCAAAAGAATTGATCGGCTTCGTGTTGATCTGCAGCAAAATTTTGGGCTTGCTTAATTCGTCCGTTCTCAATTTGATAGACAAGAACCCAGTTCATATCCACTTTATGTTCACCGTACTCCCCCCAACCACGATGTACATCGACCACATGATTCTCGCTGGCGGAGAGCGAAATCACCTCGGCTTTAAAATTTGCTTTGGCAATGGTCGCAAAATAATCAACAATCTCATTCGCGCCTTTCTTCACACCTGCCAGCGGATGATGTCCTGGAATTATCCAAGTCACATCTTCAGCTAAAATTTCACGCTTCATTGTTTCCAAATCTCCACTTCCATAACATGCGAAGAATCTCTGAACTAATTCCAAATTTTTGTTCACTTCTTGAATCATTTTCATCCAGCCTCTCTTAATTAAATAATCTTAACTATCAAAACTCTTAAGCTCTTCTGAAATTACCAGTCGATGCGATTCCCATCCCTGAAAAAGCATCCCGTCGGACCATTTGAATCAATGCGATTTTTTGACGATTGGCCGAGTATTTATTTGACATCGAATTTATCAATTTTCCCCTCTTCTGATTCACAACGTTGCCGATAGCTTCGGCGTCGGTTGTCCTCATTTATGCATATTGTAAATCGGCACTTATGATCTTTCCGTCTTTGAACTCAAACGTATAATAAGCCTTAAAACCCTTGGAGCCTTTGGGGGCGAAATGAACAAGCATGCGAACACCCTTTGGCTTCGGCTCATTTTCCAAAACCTCCAAGGTTCCACCCATCACTTCGTTTTTTCCCCAGAATCGTATTTCTTCCCAACCTTTAATCTGTCGTTTGACATCCGTAATTACCGCTTCTTCGGCAAAACTGTTTACGAGAGCGTCAAGGTCGCCATTATTGACGGCATCTACATATGGTCTAGCTTCGGGCGGCGGCAATTCGTACTTTTCTTTGTTCTCATTCTCCGAACCTATTTGGGTTTGAGCTTCGGCGGCGGCTTTTTCCGTTTTTACTGCAGTTTGTGAAACTTCATGGGACGGCGATTTCGTTACAGCATTTATTGGTGCCTGATTGCAAGCAGACATAGTAAAACTCAATAACATAATCATAAGCCCATTTAATGAAGAAAATTTTTCCATATACCCAGCGCCTTCATTTACAATATTTACATGTGATCAAATTACACTTTTCGAGAGGTGTTTTGAAGGTGTTCATGAAACCAGGCCTCGATCTGTCTTACCGCTTGATCTACATATTGGTCTTGATCATAAAGGTCAATATGATTCGTCGTTTCGATCCAGTGAATGCGTTTTTCCGCTTGCAAATGATCGTAGAAGTTTTGGGCGCCATTAGTTGTACAGTATAAATCGTTCGTACCATGTACCACAAGCGTAGGCGCTACAATATCCCCGGCGAAATCGATCGAATTGAAATTCAGAAACTCCTCGAAACTCATGACTGCAAATCGGTTTCGGTAATGCGGAGAAAATCCTCGCGCCGTTCCGTAATAGTCATAAGGCTCGTCACCTGGCATAGCCACGTTAGTCTCGGTTGGGTCTTCAGAGATACTAGGAATATACTCCACAACACCCGATTCCTCATATTTTCTCTGCGCAGCACGCGATAGCTCGACTTTGGTGCGATATCCTTCTTCGCCAAGCCACGCTTTCATTACATTAGGATCGTGATAAAAACCAGCCACAGTCGCCAAAGCTTTAATACGTTTATCAAGCGCCGCAGCCTTTGCCATGAATCCCCCGCCGGCACAAATGCCGACAGCGCCGATATACTCGGGATCGACATCATTACGGGATAAGAGGTAAGTAACCGCATCCCGGAGGTCTTCCACTTTTTTGCCCGGGGCTTCGAACTGCCTGGGCTCACCCTGACTTTCACCGTAAAAACGATGGTCAAACGTTAAGGTCAAGAACCCGGCATCAGCCAGCTTTTTGGCATAAACTTCAACCACCTGATCTTTAAGTCCAGTCATCGGGCCTTCAAAGACCAATGCGGGAAGCTTACCGCCTCTTACAGCGCTTTGTGGCAGGAAAACTTGCCCCACAACTGTCAAACCATCTGCTTGAAACGATATTTTCTCCATCTATATCAACTCCCTTTTTTAAATATTTAGCTGTTGACTTGCCAAGTTCATAATATTTTGATTGCCATTAGCCCATACAGCAGTCATGACCAGTTCAGATATTTTCCATTGGGTGTTTTCCTTAACGAAGAGGAACAAGTATTTCCCCCCCAAAGTCCACTGACTTCCGCCAAAAGGATTCGGAAATTCATGCTGTGCTTGAAAGTATGCACGGCATGTTGCTTGATGCTCGTTATCGAAGTCGATGATATGATTAGAAATCAAGTGCTGTGTCGCCTTTAATGGCGTTAATACTTTATTCCAACTATCCATAAGTACGTTTGCCGGGATCGTGACCGGCTCGCCTCCAGCCAAGGATGTATAGTCAACCTTCACTTCTTCTGTGAAAAGCTGCTGCAAATCCTCCCATTGCCGATGGTCGGCGTAATAAGCAAATTTGGACACCGTTTCGATAATAGCCATTTTGTTCATCCAGTCGAATTGTACTTGTGTGTTGTTCATGTTTCATACCTCCTGAGCTTAAATGAATATTAACTTCGCTTCGCTGACCATCTATTTCATTCAAAGATTCATTGGGACTCCTCCTCGCGATATCGGAATTATTTTATTTCTATCTCAGAATAACGAATCCATAATCCATTCTCTTGCACATTACATTCTTGTTTTTGTACAAAAAAACCAAATCAGAGGAAATTTTCATTCTGGTCAAGACCCCATTTTGTAAACAAAGAAAAAATACCTAGGAAGAAAAGAGGCCACTGATAAACTTATGGTTTTTGAGAAATGGCTACCCCGAACAAAACAAAAGACGATTGCTATTCCTAATTTTAGGAATAGCGATCGTCTTTTCGCTGTTCATTCAAATATTCATGAAGTGTTCCAAATCAATGCACGCAAACCCAAATTTGTCAGCGAAAAAATCTACTTTCATATAAGGCAGACCTTCCTTCCTGAACCCCACCTGCTCCTCTTCATCAACTGCGCCTCATCCCTGAAATCCAGGGCTAGGCTCACATCCTTAACCGTGTGGAGCACAAGGTCCGCTCATTTCGCAGAGCTAAGACGGTTTCGTAATGCTCATAGAGAAGATCATTGGAGATAGCACAGAAGTAATGATGGCGATCACAATGACTGCATCTTGAATTCCCTTATTAATAACTCCCAATCTCATGCCGATCGATGCCGCAACAACGATTAATGTCATACGAGATGATAGCAAGAATCCGCCTGCCAGAGCCTTCCGCCGACCATGACGAAGAAAATAGGAATAATCAAGCCATAGCCTATCCCTTCTAACTGCTCCTTAAACGGATGATGATCATGTAGATGAAAACTTGCTAGAAGAAACCCAGCCAAAAAACTGCCTAGAATAACCTCCGAACCTGTCATATCTGTGATGATTCCATAAAGGCCGAGAACAGCCAGCAGCCCCTGCAATCGGACGACGGAATTTTTGTGGAATTCCTTATGCCAAAATGAGGTTTTCCTCAATCTGATTATGGCCTGATAGATAATTACGGATAAAGGCAGAAGCAAACCTACGGAAGCCTGACGCCACGTAAATCCAGTATGGTAGGATCCTCCAATGATAGAAAGAATGATCATAGTGAGGAGATCGGCGATAATTGCGGACGTTAGAAGCAGTTGGCCATATTGGCTTTTGATTACTCCCGTTTCCTTGAGGACCGGCATTACAATCCCGAGTGAGGTTGTCAAAAGAATAAGCGTTATCATCCAGGACTTTGTTAAGGGGTCTATTTGGTGAATTCTTATTCCTAACAGAAAAGCCAACAAAGTGGTCCCTACAAAGACTAACAATCCGATAATAAGAGGGTTTTGCCCGATCTTCGGAAGGAATCCGGAACCCTTTCATTCTGCTAAGTAGCATTTGCACGACAAATATACATAGAAACAGCCAAAAAAGAGGTAATAAAGCACCATGCCCCATACTAATAATAAGTCCCCCCATTCCTTATTAAGGTATGCTAGTCCGATTCGTTATTATAACTACCCGCCTCCACTTTTGCACTAAATAACCGAAGGATTTTGGACTCATTTTTCCATAATCCCACCCTTTAGTTCAATTAAAAAAGCAGGCTGCCTCAGCTGCCTGCTTTATTTCAAGTATCGTTTTCTGTCGAAAAAACACAGCTTTCTCCTTCAACGAAACTCATATAATACTGCTTTTTATGTACTCTCTGAGGCAAGGATACGGACCACCAAAAATATGAGCCATGGTTACGATAAATTTGTGATGTTCCTTCAAAATTTTTAAAGAAATGCCGACGCGATTGGCTAGTAATTGTTGAACCGCTAATTCCCTTTCCATACTTAGTTGGTTTAGTAAGTCATTGTTTTGTCCGACTGTTTTGCTTATTTCCAATAAAGTCTGTGTTTCGACGCCAGATGGCCTATACGCCAAATTGGAAAATTGAATGTCGAACTCCTCCAGCCGTCGCTTTAAGTGAAGAATCTCTTCTTGACGTTGTACAGAAGTGTTTGATCTTTTCGATTGAAAAAGGTTCTTCACCTCTTTGGTTACTCTCTTAAGAAGCATGTCTAGTTCCTCCTTTTTTCTCTTGAACGAAAAAAGGAAGCGAGGGAATAAAGCCCTTAAATATAAAGGACCCATTTAATGTTTCTATCATTTTCTTTCTACGCTGACGAAGTTAGCTGACGGATTCGGGTCGAAAGTTAACCCTAACACTTAAAAAATGTACTCACCCCAGAAAACTTGGTTCCCCCGCTTCTTTAATCTAAAGAATTAAGCGTAGTATGATTATTCTTATTTTATCAATTTACCCCAATACATACTTAGAAACAATAGTAATATTTACTTATATTTTTATGTCTATTCTCAATTAATAGTTCTATTAAACTGTATCGGGCCAATTATACGAAATTCCGTTCACTGCGGTACTGACCGTTTGGAACCAGCTTTCAAAAGAAAAGTATAAAGAGGACCCGCCACGGCTGATCCTCTTTGTAGACTATTTGGCGGCGAAGATCCCGTATTTTAATGTAAACTTGTTCTTATACATTTGATGCTAAGCATCTCGGCCAGATGCATGTGGTGGCTGCTCCATCCACTCATGATTTATCATTAGTTTGGCTCCATCCTCTGCGAAACGTCCTACGTCCAATAGAAATCCTGCATATTTCGCCGCAATATCATGCCTTCCGTCAACAGCTAAAGAATTACCATACGATCTGATCTTCATCGAAAACATATCCACCTTATGAAATACCATCAATTTATCTGAAAATGGAGAAAAAGAAGAATTCGTTACTAAGTGGTCCAATGCGGGATGGGACTGCAATCCTTCATCTTCAAGGAGCTGGCTCCAAGTTTCTATATGGTTCGAGGTGATTTTCTCACCTCTATGTAGAAATTCTCTAACCTCATCTAATTTGGTTACTTGTCTGAATCCGATGAGTAAGGATTTGCTTGTCACATTATTTTGAATATTATCGTAAAGGTGGGTAATTTCTAATGCGTGAAGTGGTCTGACATGTCCTAAGAAACCGTTAAGGTAACTTTGTTTTTTCACAATTTCTATCTTTTTCGGGATCGGTATGTAAGGAGCTTTAACGAATGAACCTTTTATGATTAAAACGTCGTTGACCTGATTTATTAGTTTGATTGTCACTTCCAAGCAGTTTGTAAAAAATGTTCTCACATCGTGTCTACTCATTAGTGGTACAGCAATTGCATAAATGCTCATCCCGGCTTTTGCTGCATACTTCAAGTAATGAAGATAAAATTCATCCGAGAATAGCCGAGGCGCCCCTAAGTTTACATCGTCTTCAGTGAAACCAACAGGAACAGGATGATTCTCCTTGTTTAATATTTCTTTGATGGTTTGAACCATTTGTTCAGATAAAAATAGCGCGTATTCTACAGTTTTTTTTATTTCTTGATCCTCAATATTTTGAAGAAAATAGCTCAAAACACATTTGGCCATTGAATTCCCAATATAAGTAGCCCAAAGTTTTCCAACTTCAGCCGAAGTTAATTTTTCGTCCATTTTTGTCTTGTTTGTTCTTGTGGAGATTAACTTTATCGGTTTTATAGCTTCCATTTCATCCCCCATTTATGGGTATTTTTATTTTTAATTTTATTTTTATTATTGTTATCCAGTCTGCTATATATATATTCATCGTAGCATCCGAAGCTTGCTGTATTGCACGCTCAACTTTGCTGCCCTTTAATTTATATTCGTCAAATTTTTAGCAGTAATTCCTCGGACTAAAGCCTCTGCCATTGAACCTACCCCACAGAAACAAATGTTCAGTTTTGAAATCGATGGTACTTGTTCGGTTCTTGATTGGAAGGCCATTATTATTCCTCACTTCTAAAATATGAATTGAATCAAAAACATATAGACGAGAGTACCGCTTGCTATGGATAAAAACATATTCCTTTTCCAAATATGCAGCAAAGCAACGACAACAATTGAAAACAATTCGGGTACACCATGGTCACCGGATAAAAATTGGACATCTTTGATATTATAGACAACTAGTAACCCTAGAGCTGCTGAGGGCAATACTTTGCCGAGATACTGCACATAACTTGGAGTGGTCCGACCCGAAGGAAAAATAATAAATGGAATAAATCTGGTCATCATGGTTCCCAGAACAACCATTGCTATCGTAATCATTCGCTCTATTAAAGTCATTGACATATACGTTCACCTGTTTTCTCTGGCTGCATCCTCATCAAAGTAAGTAAGAAGAGAATGATGATCATGGAAGGGAGGATAAAGCTGCCACTGTTAAAAATGAAAAGGCATATAAGTGATACTCCTAGACCCAATAACGCACTTTGATGTGCTGTCTCTTTCATCCATTGTTCGATAAAGATAACAACAAATAGTGCCGTCATAACAAACTCAAGCCCTTCCAAATTTAAGTGCACTAGCGATCCAAAAAGCCCGCCAATTGAAGCCCCAAGTACCCAATAGCTATGATTAAGCACGGTGACGAAGAACATGTACCATCCTTTATTCACCTCTTGCGGTATATTTGCTGTGTAATTAATGGAGAAAGATTCATCGCTTAGACCAAAAATCAGATAAATCTTTTTTAGTCCGGTCCCTCTGTACTTTTCAAGCATAGATATCCCGTAAAAAAGATGACGCGCGTTTACCATTAAGGTGAGAAACAGTGCGCCTAATGGATTAAAAGCGCCAAGCAACAGATTGACAGCAACAAATTCCATCGAACCTGCAAAAATAAGTAGGCTCATCAGGAAGGAATACCCCGCACCAAAACCCGATACGTTCATAAAGATCCCGTAAGCAATCCCCAAGAATAAAAAGCCAGCCAGAATGGGGACAGTAGAGGGAAAGGCCGCACGAAATGCCAATTGAAGTTCTTTTTTATTACTCATGGATAGTTCGCATCTCCTCAGCACGATTACTTTTCCATGTTATTTTAGCAGTGCAAATCCATACAATCAACGATATAATTGTATGTATTACAATTGTGTGAGGTACAACATGCCGATAAATTCCTTCACTGATTACCCCATGTCGTGGAAACCCGAGAGAAACGCATTGAAACGTCCACTCTATCTTTCGCTCGCCTTATTACTAGAACATGACATTACAAACGGATTTTTAGCTCCCGGTACAAAACTTCCGCCACAAAGGGAGTTGGCCGATTTTTTAGATGTCAATTTTACGACCATTACACGTGCTTACAAACAATGCGAACTTAAAGGCTTAATATATGCTGTTACAGGGAGCGGTACATTTGTTTCACCCAACGCGGCACGCTCTATCACAATTTCAAAAGATAAAATTTCAAATGAATGTATTGATCTCGGCTTTGTTGCATCTTTTGAGCAAACGAATACTACTGTCGCAGAGGCTGCAAAGAAAGTAATGGAGAAACGTTATTTGGAGCAGCTCTTTAATTACAATGATCCTACAGGAATTCCACATCAAAAAATAGCGGCACTAAATTGGATGAAAGCTTTTGGCATCCATGCTGATACAGAAAATATGGCCATTGTTTCAGGAGCACAGAATGCGCTCGCCATTACGTTGTTAGCTCTATTTGAACCAGGAAATCGGATCGCTGTCGACATTTATACCTTCTCAAATTTTATTGAGTTTTCGAAAATGTTTCGAATTAAGTTAGTTCCAATTCCAGGTGACGAGCACGGCATGCTCCCTAATGAGCTTGAAAATCAGTGCCTTCAATTGGATGTACACGGCGTATTTTTGATGCCTTCTTGTTCTAATCCCACTACTGTTATGATTCCAGAATACCGAAAAAAAGAATTGGCTGCTATTATTCGAAAACATAATTTGATTTTAATTGAAGATGATATTCATGCCTTTCTGTCAGCTGGTACAATAGAGGATTATGGTCAACCTATGTTTCAGCTTCTCCCGGAACAAACGGTTTATATTTGTAGTACCTCCAAGTCCATCTGTTCTGGCCTCCGAGTGGCATATATGGTGTTTAACGATGCATTTAAATATAAGATTATTGAGGCCATTTTTAATATTAATGTCAAGACCTCTTCCTTAGATGCCGAGATCATAACCGAGCTGATTTTATCTGGTAAAGCAAATGCCATTGTTGCGGAAAAGAAACAGCTAGCGCAGTCTGCAAACCATTTATTTTCAGAGATTTTCCCACAGCCTCTCCCTACTAGTCATCCACTAAGCTTTTATAGATGGCTTCCCTTATCGGGCAATGTTAATCGAACGGAGAGTTACTTTCTGAACAAAGGGATTCGTGTTTTTCACTCAGATCGCTTCTTAAGTGGGGCAAGTACACATGACAATTATTTGAGAATTGCACTTGCATCTACCAATTCTCTGGAAGAATTAAAAAGAGGATTGGAGATCTTGAAAGAAAATCTCGGAATTTAAATATGCACAGAGACTCGATCTTTTAATAATTCGGCTACCTACGAATGATTAGGCAGCCTCATTCAAAAGAACAAGGAGCAGTTGCCTTATGTGCTAACTGCTCCTTGTTTTGCATTGCAAAACATATCAACCACGCTCCGGCTTGAATAGCTCAAGTTCTTCTTCGCATCTCGTTTTATTGCTTGCCTTGAATGACCTTAAGTAAGCAATTGCAAATTGCAAGATGCATCCCTTCATGAACCAATGCAAAGTTGAACAACTCTCCCGCCCGATTAAAAGTGAGCGGTCCAAATTGCAGCGGCGCTTCAAGCTGTACCTCTAGACTCTCAGGAGCTAATTCGGATAGGGAGTTAAGCTGAATTGACAGTTCTTGGATTAGCTCTTCCTTTGATGGAGGCGTGTTAGCCCAGTTTGCCGGCGCTGTCCCGGAGTTGAAGAAAGATGCGTAGCTTGCGGGAATAGACGAATCTTTCGAGAAGGCAAGCGTCATGTAAGTATCCATCCAATAAATCATGTGTCCAATGTTCCAACGAATCGTGTTATTGTAGGAATCAGCTTGAATGTCGAACAGTTCCTCTGGGATAGCCTGCATCTGGTACAGCACCACTTGACGTACTTTTTTTGCCGTGTCGATAATCATTTCGGACATCATGATTTCCTCCTTTGGAATGAGAAGCGTTTGATATATTCCAAGTATAGGTCTCATGGATTGTTCCATCAATGCAGTGCGCATTACCGAAACGTTAAGTATAAGTTAACGATTATGAATTGACAGAAAAAGAAAATGAAGTGACAATAATGATTGAACATGCATTCAACGATGCATTTGAAAGCAGGTGTGAGCTATGGAGTTAAAACAACTTCAGTATTTTATGGCGATTTGTGATGAGCTCCACTTTACGAGAGCAGCCGAGAAGATGGGAGTCAGTGCGCCTAACATCAGCCAGCAGATAAGGAGATTGGAAGAAGAATTAGGGGTTTTACTGTTCGATCGTGTGGGAAAAACAATCGTCCTCACAGAAGCCGGAGCGATCCTTCAAGAACATGGTGCTGCCGTGTTCGGGCATCTTCGGCAAGCAAGCGATGCCATTACTGACCTGAAGCAAATGCAAGGTGGATCGCTATCCATCGGAGTCTTGCCCGGTGACGCGGATCTCATGTTTAATGCGCTGCTGCTGAACTTCCATCAGAGCTATCCTACTATCTCGCTGTCCCTTCTTGAAACCACGAAAATAACAGAACAAGTACTGGACCGAAGCATCGATGTTGGCGTAACCATCGGACCTGTTATCGATGAACGCCTCACGTCAATTCCTTTGTTTCACGAGGAGTTCTCTTTGGCGGTTAGCACGACTGATCCCCTTGCCACGGAGAGCTTCATCCCCTTGAACAGGCTGCATGC
The DNA here is from genome assembly GCF_025369935.1 of Paenibacillus andongensis. NCBI lineage: Bacteria > Bacillati > Bacillota > Bacilli > Caryophanales > Paenibacillaceae > Paenibacillus > Paenibacillus andongensis. Next base: position 4,132,397 of record NZ_CP104467.1, read on the forward strand.
CTTAAAGATGGTCATGTTCCCACCTGATCATCAATGTCGTAAGCTGATCGACCGTTTCTGCATGGATAAGGGATTTATTCTGCAGCCGCATATGGTGACAACAACGTTATCCTCCCTCCTTCAAATGGTGCTGAGCGGAGTTGGCGTCTGTGTTCTGCCGCGATTACTACTGGAAAATCTACACAATAAAGACATTAAAATTCTTCCGCTGAGAAATCCTACGCCTTCTCAGGACATTTGTCTGATCTACCGCAGCGACAGGTATGTCGGGTACGCCATGCGCACATTCATCAAAACTCTGAGGACCTATATCGAGACCGTTATCAATCATGCGAAGTCTTCGTAGAAAACGATGGCTTGCTTTTGAGCTCCAATCTACTCGTTCAATAAAATGAGCAGGCTGCCGCGGCACCTGCTCTTTGCTAGTTCAGCCTCCACCTATTTTTTCTTGTTAGCTTATTTATTAATTAACTTAAAATCGTCATAATGAAACCCCGGCGCCACAACACAGGAGACAAATACAGGCTCGGTTCCTAGTGGTTTTGCCGTCTGCCAAACATTGGCCGGTACTAAGGCTTGTGGAAACTGACCATTGATGACATCTGGTCCAAGAATGATTTCTTTTGTTGACTCAGGCTGTTCTTTGGTACCTCCAAGTGTTAGCAACAGTGGACTACCTGAATGCCAGAGCCAAAGTTCATCCGATAATACCGTATGCCATTCTGAAAATTCTTCTGGATGAAGCACGAAATAAATGGAAGTAGCTGCGTATCGGGAACCTGAGTACGCTTCATTAAGCACTTCTTTTGGAATTTCGAAGGATGCTTTCCAAAGCTCTTTGTACCATCCGCCTTCTGGATGAGGCTTTAAATCTAGTGCTGCAACTAATGGTGATAAGGATTTTGTAATCATATAGTTTCTCACTCTCTTCCTATCTCTGTCTCTATTAAACTCCTATTGTATTATACACTAAAATAAGTTCCTACTTTTTTTCTTGTTCAAATAAATAAAAGCCGCAAAAATAGCGGCTAATAAGGTAAATTTCTTTATTTGTCCCTCGTAGTACGCCAAGTAGTTAATAACGTTTTCAATCGCTCTGACGTAGACGGAGATGCCGTGTAAATCATTATTTTAAGTTCTGGATTGGTCGGTGGCTGTAAGGTCACATGTTCAAATTCCATCTCCCCGATAAAGGGATCATTCCATCGTTTGTGGCATTCAGTGACGGTCTCAACATCATATTTTGGCCAAAAAGAACGAAACAATTCGCTTAATTCCATAAACTCCTCAATTAAACCCTTAAGCTTTCGGTCATTTGCGAAAAGCGGGTAATCCGCACGAAAACGCGCAATCATTACTTTTGCTTTAGCTTCCCAATCCAAATTATTCGTTTGTAGTGACGAATCCGTCAGAAAACGTCTCAACCAATTAGGGCGCTGATGTAATTCCTTTGAAAATGTTGGTAGTCGAAATACAAGCTCTGCGGCTTGATTCCACATTAATAAATCCCAGCCTTTTCCTAAAATGAAAGCAGGATTAGGTTCAAGAGCCCTCACTGTTTGCACCAATCCAGTACTCACTTCTTGATCCTCTTCTTCCTCCGGTTTTGTTGGCATTGCAAGCATATGGAGATGGCGGCACTCATCAACGGATAATCGTAACGCCCCCGCCAAGCTATTCAGTACTTCCTCTGATGGATTTACTTCTCTTCCCTGCTCCAATGAGGTGTACCATGAAATACCAATATGAGCAAGTTGAGCCACCTCTTCTCGCCGAAGACCTGGCGTTCGACGCCTGCCATAAGACGGCAACCCAACATCCTCTGGAGTTAGACGCTCTCTGCGTGCCCGCAAAAATTCACCCAACGATGAGTTGGGAGAAAACTCTTTCATAAGCTGCTCTCCTTATCCTGACACTACCAATCCTACGTATAACGCAGGAAGGCAGCTGATTCCTCATTCTGTCATACTGTTAGTATAGCATTTACAAAACTTAGGAGGTAATTTATCTGGTGCAACAGGTAACAGAAGAAGCCTTGCTCAGTCTTCATAGTGAGAATGGAGAACCAGGATTCAACGACCCACAATAACTGCGAAAGTGCAGATATTTTTGCTAAAATCGTTTGAAAAGAGGAAAAACCTGCTATTATGCAGGAATTTTAGCTTTTCCATCCTGAAATTAAAAAAAGACAGCAAAAGCCTGCACTATCTGCAGAGATGTACGAATAGGAGCTATTCAAAGAAAAAAAGCATGTACATTTGCAGGTTTACCACAACAGCCGTCACTCCTTCTCGTTAATTTCGCTCCAATCCAAAACTTATACTTTCGTATATAAAAAAGACCATGCCAATGACATGGTCGAATGAAAAAGAACGGAAGAGTTCTCTATTTATCGTACTTGTAGAGATTAGTTTCGTACTTCACGTAATAAAGATCTCCATACTTATCCGCTGTCAGAAGCGTCACACCTGCCCCGATTAAAGCAACTGCGTCTTTGTTGGCAGATTTGGCGTCAACTGCGTACAATTTTGCGCCAATGCTCACATAGACGTTTCCGTCGTTACCGACAACCATCTTGCCGCCTTGCCAGCTCACGGGGATTGAGTTGAATTTGTCGGGATATACCGTCGTATGAGCGGCATCTGGATTATTAGGATCAATAATAAACAAATCCGCAGTTGTGTCGTGAGACGAATTGCCTGACGAGTTACCTTCCGCAAGTCCCCATATTTTACCGTCTGGACCTTCGACTAGATCAGAGATGACTTTTCTACCTGGTGCTGGAACAAATTGAGGAACAGGTGTTGAGTTGGTGCCCGTTGTATTCCAAACGAACACTTTTCCTTCCGTTGCATCAACTGTGCTGCTGATCCCCCCGTAAACGGATGTGCCGCCGAAAACTTTATTGTTCTTGTATGCCAGTGAAATGACACTTTGATGGTAGACAATATCGTTTATGGTCGTGACTTGTTGAGAATTAGTCAGGTCATAAACGGTGAAAGAGCCTTTATTATACCCGGAACTCGCTACTGAACCGACATAAAGCCGATTCATTGAGGGTTCTGCCAGCATGCCAAACGGACGATCCTGTTGGTAAGGGTTACCGTCAATATCCTGGAACAGGAGCGAAGGATTCGTAGTATCATTCCACGTCGACGTGGTATCGTATTTTTTGATCCACGCGCCGGGGTATATGCCTAGATACAGATTGTTGCCCAAAGTCGTCATATTTTCCGCTTGCCCTGCGCCTTTATAGCGCGTTTCTTCGGATGTGTCCGGATTATAGACCCCCATCCCTCCAAGCAAATAGCCGCTTGTGTAAATCTTGTCGGCTGGCCCCTTGACCAGTGATCGGATTTTGGTCACAGATTCTGGAATTACGAAAGAGGTCGTCGTATCAATCGTAGGCGTTGCTGCAAGCTTATATTTCAAAATTTTTCCTGACTTAAGTGCAGCATACAGATAAGTATTGCCAGCATCCGTCAAAAAAGTATAACCAGCTGCGCTTCCTCCTACATCGCCCAGATTTGATTCTGCTGCCGATGAAATATCGTAGCTGTAAAGATAATTCCCTTTCGTGTAAAACACTTTGTCGTCAGAAGGGTGTTTCATCGATACGCCACGTGAATCGACATCGCTTAAGGAAGAGGCAATCGTACCATTTGCGCTATCCAATACCAGTGTTGGACCCGCCGAAAGTTGGGCGAACACCCTTGACGCCGTTCCATTCGAAATATAATCGAGTCCCGTCACATACTTGCTGCCATAATTTGCCGGAGAAATGGTTGTTTGAGTTCCATTCGCTGGATTAAACCGTATGATTGTTGCATTCGAAGTTGGTCCCATTCCCATATAAACCTCAGTATCGCTTGCATAAGCGATCGACCTAACAAATTGTAGGCCGCTGACAATGGGTTGATCGTTGTTTAAGACGACAGTACCTCCGGTCGGATCGTATTGGAACGCTTTGCCGCTAGTGGAAGTTCCACCGTAAACTTTTCCGTTGCTTCCCGCCGTTACATCCCAAATAACGTCCATTCCCGTTGGTAGAACGATTGTCGCTAACGAGCTGCCAGTAATTACTTTTTTCCCATTAACCGTGCTAACTGTGCCGGGGATATACCGAAACATCGTTTTCTTGTTAGCCGTACCCACATAGACGGACTTATCAGTAGCCACTGTCAGTCCCCAGACAGCTTCCATCTTTGCGTTATTCTGATCAATAAGATCCTGATCATCCAACAACTCACCCGTTCGGGCATCGTAAACAACAAACTTGGACGGGAACCCACTGGAGCCGACGTACATCAGATCGGTGTTGCCGGTTGCGTCTTTGCCGAATACAGCGACGTCGAGTGGATTGTTCTTAATTTGAGTTCCAAGATTGTATTCAATCGGGCGATCCAGCGTCACATCATCGACGTAAGCGACCATAGAAGTTGTCGTCCCTGTGGTCAAATATACGGAGACAGATGCTGTACCTGTAGGTGCAGTTGCGGATACAGAAACCGGTGTCCATTGTGACGCAGTGCCATTGAAATCGTTTGCAGCATCTTTAATGACAGTCCCTGCGGAATTCTTGAAAAGAAGGTGGATACTCAGCCCGGAGCCGCTGAACGGGTAGACTTTGGCCGTAGCTCCGACTCTTGTGCCAGTAAAAACCGTTACATTCGAGCTTTCCGCAAAACTTGCGGTGGATGAACTGGAATCGTCCAGTTTAAGACTGTAGGTTCCCCCCGCCTTCTGAACCGTCGAAACGGCTGCCCCAGAGGACACGGTCCAAGTACCACTTAAAGGGGCTTCGAAGCCTGCATTTCTAACGGTTTGACCGATCGAAACATCGTCAACATAGGCGGTCGTAACTGACGCTAAGGAGCTGTAAACCATGACCGCTACTTGAGTCGTTCCAGCTGGAGCTTTGGCTGTAATAGATCTCTTCGTCCATTGATTGAGCGTAGGCGTAACGCCAGTGGGCGCTACAACCGTTTCCGTAGTGCCGTTATAGAAGATCAGCCAAACATCAATCGATCCTTGCTCAATATAAGCAAAGACTGAAGCGGTATACTCTTCATTCTGCGTAATGCTAACCTTTTCGCTAATCCGAGCAAGTGAATTCGTAGAACTAGTGTCCACCATTTTCATACTGTTCAAGCCCGTATAAGCTTTCTCACTTGAGACGGATGCTGTATTTTGGCCGTACGTGGGGTGCGTGTACCATTGCGGTATGCCGGTTCCGGCATCTTCGAAAGAAGAGTTGGGGATAGTCAATGTGATGCCGGATGCGCGGACATCGAGGTTCTGGAAACTGCTGATAATAAGCAAACAACTAAACACCATACAGACGATACGAATCCACAAAGGGCGAAACGTTATTGCTTTCATAATTACCACTCCTCACACAAAGTTTGGCTGCGGTGAATCGTGAAGCTGTCGTTACCGGTCTGCGTTTACGAACTCCTTTCCTACCCAATGAGGCCTAGATTACACTTCTCGTTCACCTCCCTTCCGTCATGAATTTTCCGTTCGATACATAACTCGTTTAACGAATGTACTCTCATTTTAAGCCCACGATTGCGTTTAAAATATGTCATCATTTCTAGAAAATGTGGACAATTTCAAGATAATGTGTATAAAATTTCAAGATATACTTTACTAATCAGTCAAGAATTGCAAAAAAAAAACCTCTAGAAATTCATAGAGGGGGTTAACAAAGTTCTATCTCTGGAATTCCTTCTGTGCTTTCCTTCATGTCTTCAAACAGTCCGTCTGCCCGTACCTTCGTGTAATACTCATATTGTCCGATTACCCCATAATCTCCTTGCATGACACCAGGATAGGCTCGATTTACCGAAAAGATTTGACTTCGATGCGCGTGAAGAGCACGCCCTTTTATTTCTCGCTGATTTCCAATATTCACCTTGCCAGTAATGGGGACTGCACCGGTTGGTGCTGAATCTGCGCAATAATCATAGTAATGAGGAATCGATGCGAAAAATAAGGTGCAAAAATGAGGAGGCATCAATTTCTCCTCGGATTGAAGAACCGCTTGTTCGGTAGCCCTGGATATGGCTATATGATCTCGATGTCCAGTAACCCCGTTTGGCGGAAACGTAACGACGACATGCGGCTGAAGTTGCATAATAACGGATTCAATTTTTGCGGCCATTTCGTTGATGTCCTGGTTAATCAAACTTCCATCCGCGTAATGCAGCAAATACAAGTTATTAACACCTATGACTTCGCAAGCCTGTGACAATTCCCGCTCCCGAAGTGTGGCAAGTTCCTGCTTGCAGGTTACCGAATACTCGCCAGACTTTCCCCCACAGCCAGAGGTTGCGCAAATCAAATTGATGTCGTGACCGGCTTCTCTATATTTGGCCATGGTGCCGGCGCATGCGAATGACTCATCATCAGGATGGGCAAACACGAACAACAGCCTTTTTTTCATAGGATCCCTCCATTGGAGTAATCATCCCTCATGAAATTTCTGATAGTGATCTAGAGCCAGAGCCATCATTCCGTAAATCGGCTCCTTATGCATGTTTTCAATTTGTCCGGATGGTACAAAAGTGTTGAATTGGCTCGTCACATACTCCCTTACAAACGCATTGTTTTGTAGTACACCGCCTTGCAAAATGATTTGAAAAGGTTGTCTATATAAATTTATTCTCTCAATGACGGCCTTAGCACAAGTGAATAATTGTTCGGCTGCCTGAATCATAATAGACTTAGCCACTTGATCACCCTGTGAATGAGCTTGTGAGACGAGACTGGACAATTCAGCTACTTTCTCCACAGAATAGCTCGAGTTGTATGTCCAATTAAACAAATCCTCGGGATCTTTCAGATTCAAATAAGGAAGAATATGCTCAGCCAACTTGTTGGGGGCCACCCGGCCATCCATAGTTTTCAAAATGTGAATGATTGCTTGTTTACCGATCCAATACCCGCTTCCTTCATCTCCAACGCGGTGTCCCCACCCTCCTGCTCGGGCAACCTCGCCTTGATCATTAATGCCATAAACGATGGATCCCGTTCCAGCAATCAGAAGAATACCTGGCTTACCATTGGTTGCCCCCAGTAACGCTGCAAAGCCGTCATTTTCAATAATTAAACGTTTGGCACGTATACGCAAATGCTGCAGTGCCTCTTCGACCAACGCTAGGATGATCCTGCGGTCATATTCGGTATCCAAACCGGCTATTCCTAACGCGGCACAATCGGTTTCTAATTCTGTCTCGCCAAGCTCCCCATCCCCTACTAATTTACCATCCTCCAAAGCATTGCGAATCGCATGGATAAGCTCCCTCACGGCTGCTTCTTTACCGACCCCCTGATAATTACAAGATCCTGATCGGCCCTGTCCTCGAATGTGTCCCTGCTTATCGAAGAAGTAGCACAGGCTTTTCGTTCCGCCTCCGTCCACGGCAAGGAATGGAATCTTTTTAACAGACATTATGGGTTCCCCCACTCCCTCATGACTTCATCCAATATCAGCAGCGCAGTTCGGCTCTTATGATCCGACTCTGTTAACCATTGATCCAGAGATAGTTGTTCATGACAACGTAACTGAATCATCCTAATCATTTCTTGGGGACTTGGCCCTCCTGGCAAGGAGCGTATTTGAACAAAGTTCTCAGGGTCTAAGGCTTGTGCCAATGTGTCTCTATCCATAATTAAATTACGACCGATGATCTCACTAGCTGCTTCATTAACGAGTTCCCATGTAATTTCATTCGCTGCTAACCCTTCTTCCATCGCTCTCTTTACGACTGAACTAACGATATGGTGGGAATTTCGGAAGGAGAGTTTGTCCGTTCTAACCAAAGTATCCGCCAGTTCGGTAACGGTAGCGAAACTGCCTTCTGTCCGTTTACGAAGTACCTCTTTATTAACATCCATAGTCCCCACTACGACAGTTAGAAGTCGGTAGATCTTGTCCATGAGTTCAAGCGATTTCCATGCGTAAGGCTGCATATCGTCTTCCGTATCAACTATATCGCCAAAAGGCGTGTTATGCATCATTGCAAGCACTGAATCCGCGTTTCCTACGCAGCTAGAAAGTAAAGCGCGCATGTGTTCTAGAGAAACAGGATTTCGCTTTTGCGGCATAATGGAACTGATCTGAACATAAGGACTGGCTACCTTTATTACGGCGAACTCCTGTGTACACCAGAGCAATAAATCCTGAACAACTCGACCCAGATTGATCGCTGCAAGTTTAATGGAAGCAGCAACCTCTCCCAAATAATCCGCTCCGCCAATCGCATCATAAGAATTCTCTACAAGCTCGTCGAAGGCTAAAAGCTCTTTCACTCGGTTCCGATCAATTGGAAAGCCCGACGTTGTGAGCGCAGCAGCTCCCATACTGCTGCGGTTGCAATTGTTGTAGGCCGCCGTCATGCGGCGGATGTCTCTCGTAAGCGAGTCAACAACAGCCATGATGTAGTGAGCCATGGTCGTTGGCTGCGCCTGCTGCGTATGCGTGTAGCCAATCATCAGCGTATGAATATGCTCCTCTGCGAATTGCAGAAGCTGCTTACGTAACTGTAAACCGGATTGCATCGTGACCAGTAGCTTCTGCCTAAGTACCATCCGGTAAATCGTGACACCCATATCGTTACGGCTCTTCGCTAGGTGTAAATTTCCCGCAACATCGCCTGCGTGCTGCTGCAGCTGGTATTCCACCTGAAAGAATAAATCCTCAAACTCGCCCGAGTAACTAGAGTGGCGGAGTTGATCAAGGTCAAGATGTACAAGGGCATTTGCAATTTGGCAAGCCTCTTTTTGAGAAATCAACTGCTGCTCCTTCAACATAACCAAGTGTGCTTTATTAATGGCCATCATGGCATCTAATAAATGTTGTTTGGCTTCGTTATAAGCAGGTTCTAGAACAGCTTCCGTATACGTTTTACCTGGAAATACCTTACCTTCACTTTCCATAATAGACTCACGATTCCCCATCCAGCTGTTCACCTCCGTCTTTCATTACTGGTTTCTGCAACCAGTTTTCAAGTAATAGATGTAAGTTGTTGACTGCTTCCGCTATAATCCATTCCCCTGCTTCTAAGGATGTCTGCCGGACATGCCCCGTGTAGCCATCCCATCCTGCTGGACAGCCTTCGACCAATACAAAAGGTAGGTTCGAAAGTGATTGATTTGCTATTAAGTCTACGTCACTGTCACTGACATGAACCAAATCCGGTCGAAATGCTTTGACAACCGACATTTCATAGGGGCCCCCATGGCCTCTGCCCGTTGTTCCAGTAAAAATTCCAGCTTCTTCGGCACTTTGCGTTGTTACCATTTGCCACCAGTTCACTAATAGAACACTAGCGTCCTTGTAGGTTGCTGTAATGGCTTCTGCTACTGTTCTGGATACACCCATATTCCCATCATGCGCGTTTAACAACAACACATGTCGGATACCTAACTGACAGATCCCGTCAACAATTTCATATAAATAATCGGTGATGATTGACGGACTCACGGAGATCGTTCCCGGATAATGACGAGTCTTTCCAGGACAAGCGGTATATGGGATAACGGGATAAATGAGCGGCTTCAAAGCAGGATGAATACGATCTGCGAAACCATTCGCTAGAATGACATCTGTACCAAGCGGTGAATGCGGCCCATGGTATTCGATTGATCCAAGCGGCACCACTGCAAAACGGACTTCTTCTAATACAGTCTGTAGATCACGGCCGTGTACTTCCCTAATATCCATGGGCTAAATTCCCCCGTTTGGTAACGGGAGGCCCGTTCAGGCCTCCCTCTGTAGTTATTCCTATTGCTTTAAGCTGATCATGTTCACAAAGAGACGAATAGAACCAGGAACGAGGTTCGGGATTTCACGGTACCATACAAGCGAACTGTAGGTGTAGGTTCCTTTGCCGTATTTAGCGCTTAGGAACGTTCCGGTAAATTCCTTCTCCCCTGCATCGCCATTTGATATCAGCTGCGTATACTCTTTACCCCACTCAGACGGGTTGTAAGCCGAACGATCTTGAATCCAATTGTTCCAATCTGCTTCTGTAATCTTATTAGGGGTCGTAAAGATCGGATGATCAGGTGCTAGCATCGTTACTTTTGAATTCTCATCCGTGACCCGCCACTGTATTAACGGCTCTCCAATTTTTATCGGATAAGGGGCAAGTTCAGGTTTCCATTTATCTTCCGGCTTATGATATTGAACGACCAGATTGCCGCCGTTTTCTACATAAGAGAGAAGTCTCTGATTGCTCGATAACAGCTCTGGACGGAAACCGTATGCCCGAATGCCCAATACAATCGTGTCATATTGAGATAAGTCAGCAGATTGGATTGCTTTCTCGTCGAGTTTCGTTACGTTTACGCCAAACTGGGTTAAGTACTGATCAATATTGTCGAATCCGCTGGATACATATCCTACTTTCAGACCCGTAGGCACCTTCAAATCAAATGCCTGAATCTTTAACTCTGCTGGCTGAATTAAATAGGTTTTACCGATATGTGGATAGTCGATGATTTGTACGCTTTCCTTACTGGTAACATCACTGCTTGTGGCCACCGCTGTAACCGTATATTTGCCAACTTCTGTTCCAGCTGGAGCTTTTACTTGGAACGTAACCGGCTTCGTTTCACCTTTGGCAGCGAAATTTACTTCCTGAGATGCAGGTGTTACATTCCAGTCCTTAGGGACGTTCAAGGAAACGGACGTTTTGGCAGCTCCTGGCGAGTAGTTTCGAACCGTAACCTTGACCGGAAGAGGCTCTTCGGTCTTTAACGTGTTAAGCACCGTAGCCTCAGGGCTTAGTGACAGCGCGAACGCCGGAAGCACAGCCACTTGATTCGATGGCGTAACACGTATTTTTCCTGAAACATTATTTAACTGATACAAGACATCCGCACTTACTACAGATGGTTGATATACTTGGAACTCGACCGCATCCTTAGGGACTTGAACTTCGAAAGTGGCAGAAACCGTTTGGTTGTAATTTAGTTGGTCAAACGTGGTGTTTCCGACTGCTTTCACAGTCCAGCCCTCAGGCACATTCAGCCCGAGCCCAATGTTTTTCAGGTTGCTCTTGCCGCCACTGTAAGCGGAAACGACCATTTTGACCGTTTGACCTGCAACAATTTCGCCGGTTTCCGGTTTTACTTTCACAACCAACGACGATGCTTCCATACCGGCTTTATTCAGTTGCGCTTCCTTCACTTGAAGGCGATACAGCAAATCGGTCTTGACGCTTGCATCTAGTGTCGATGTTTTCACATCGCTCACAGCTGTTTCTACATCTGCTTTCATTTCTTGTACCTCACGAGCCACATCAGAGAACACAGGGTATGCTTTAACGACTTCTTCCGCATCCTTATTTAGGGCTCGCAAATCTTTGATCACTTTGTTATCTTTGCCCTTCGCTTCGATCTCTTTAGCCAAATCATCGAAGGAGAAAGCAATGCCGTCGAAGAAATCACTTTCCTTTTCTGATGTAACCGCTGAATTTAATTTGTAATAATTGAAGTTCGGACCTTCATCAACATGTCTTCCCATCCCTTGGCTCTTATGCATAAACCGGGATTCTTCTCCCAATTGGACATAAGAAGCGCCATAAATTTCATCGTAATCGCCTACAGGTACAGCAACGTTGTAATCCTTATCATTGGCAGGAAGGTAGAACTTCTTAATTTGCCATGGCTGAAGGCCGTTTTTCAAATGTTCAGGAAACACCTCGGGGTTAGCTGCATCCTTGAACGCACGAACGGTTATAACGTTAATGGCCCTATGATGACCGTGTGTTGATTCTTCGTTAAGGAAAGAAGGAATCACTACGTCTGGCCGCAGCTCCCGAATTTTCCGAATAAGTCTTTCATAGACCACTGAATCTCCCCACTTTTGCAAGGTTTCATCAGGACTTTTTGAGAATCCAAAATCAAATATAGGATCATTGATTTTCTCGCTTAACATACCTAACGTGACATTCGTGATTTTGGAAGCTTCCTGCAATTCGCGAGAACGAATAATACCTAACGCATTACCTAGTTCACTGCCGATCTCATTCTGGCCTCCTTCCCCACGGTTTGCAATGACACTAAATGTATTGACTCCTTTTCCTAATGAAAGATAAGCAAGCATAGCACTATGCTCGTCGTCAGGGTGAGCCCCGGTGTTCATAGCGCTTGCGATGGTTGTGAGCGGTTTAATCGATTTCCAGAGATCAACAACGCCTCTGTCGGCGCTGACTGGCTGCGCCATGCTAGGAAGCAGCAAGGTGCCTACTACAGCAGCGCTGGTGACACTCGTAAACACTTTCTTCCATGTACTTTTCTTCACTTTAACTCCTCCTTATTCACCTTTTATCATCAAGCAGCGGTCATGAACCCTAGAAGTTCCCGCGGAATGATCAACCTTTACACAGCTGTACCCGCTTTGTCGCCGGTCAATTTTTTCGAGATAAAGAGAACAATGATGATGAGGATGATCTGAAGAACACCATAGGCGCAAGCGGTTCCGAATTCAAACGCATACATTCTTTGGAAAATTTCCACCGAAATCGGAGCTGTTCTAGATGTAAACAACAGAATCGATGATACGAATTCACCGATGCCAGTTACGAAGGCCAATAAAGTTCCCGCTAAGATACCGCTAAGCGACAAGGGAAATACGATGCGACGAAAGCTATACCACCAGGAAGCTCCCAGATTACGGGCTGCCTCTTCGATCGAAGGATCCATCTGCATAAGCGTTGCCGACGTTGAACGGAATACAAGCGGTAAATGACGAACAAAATATGCTAGTGGCAAAATCCAGAACGTCCCTACAAGAACTTGCCCAAAACTGTAGGCAGACGGTGTGCTGAAAGCTGAAATTAAATTAATCCCTACAACCGTTCCTGGTAATGCCCAAGGTAGCATAATAAATACATCAAGCAATGTCTTCCCTCTAAATTTGAGGCGAATGATCGCATAAGCAGCTGCAACACCGAAGATCACATTGCCAACCGTTGCAACAAAGCTCATTTTGAAGCTGTTAGCAATGGGACGCCACGTTTTGCTGTTAGTAAACAATTCCACATAATGGCTAAATGTATATTCCGGCGGCAGGATTTGTGTCGTCCATGTACCATCGGTGGAAAAGGAGATGAGAATCAATACCAGAATGGGCAGGAGCAGAATGACAACACCTATCATGGAGAGGAACATGGCCGTATATTTCCCCCATGCACTCTTAACCTCTGTCCGATGTACACTAACACCTTTGCTCAAGTTCTGGTAATTTCGTAAGCCTTGATACCAGCGCATAATGATGAGAAACAGGATGGAAACGATGGATAATAAGGTAGACTGCGTAGCTGCCATATCCAAATTTCCGTTAGTTCGGGACAAATAAATTTGCATCGTCATCGTTCTTTCGATCCCGAAGATGAGCGGTGCCGTATAAGAAGCCATGGCAATCATGAAGACAAGCAAGGACGAAGCCACGATAGCTGGGGTGAGCATGGGTAAAATGATTCTCCGCCAAATATAAAGACGGCCGGCTCCAAGACTTGCAGCTGCTTCCTCCAGTGAAGGGTCGAGCCCCTTGATCGCAGCAGAAGCGGTCATATAGAAATAGGTGTACATTGTAAAGGTGTGAACCATGAGAACGCCCCATACGCCTTTTAGCGAGAACGGTACGTGGTCCATTTCCAACCAAAGCTTAAGCGTCCGCGGAATAATCCCGCTTTCTCCATATAGAAAAGTGAATGAAAGCACGCCTACCAGCGGTGGCAGCGCCATCGGTACCATGGCAAGCACGGTCAGCACTTTGCGGCCTGGAAACTCATAGCGTTCCAATAGAAATGCCATGGTGACCCCGACTATTGCGCATGTCACTACACTTAGAACGGAAATATATACACTGGTCCAGAGAGCCTCCAAATTGGCTGTATGCTCCAAGCTGAAGAACCGAGCATAGTTTTTCAAAGTAAAGCTGCCTTCCATTTGAATGCTCTGAATAAAAGTCTGATAAAGCGGAAAGAGCACATAGCCCAGCAGAATCAGAAACAAGGGAGCAATTAATACGTATACGAAATGAGGCGAAGAAGTGATGGATGGCCGTTTGATCACTGGTTGATGAGATACTGGTTTCTTAAAGGTCATATTCTCATCCTCCGCCTATTCTAAAAAGTAAATGCTTTCCTTTGGTATATGCATCGCAATTGTATCGTCGCGCTGACGTACCTGATGACCCTGATTGACGAACATCGCTTTCAATGGCTTATTGGCTACATCTGTCAGATAATTGACATTCACTCCAGTGAATTCTGCGATGACAACTTTAGCTTGGAATGTGTTCTCCAATTGTGAAGATTCTGGTAATTTTGCCTCGCGTACCGCCTCAGGACGAATAGACAATGTGGTTTGTGCGCCCACAGCCAGATGACAATTAGGTGCCGTATGGCTCACCAACCCGCATAGAACTAGATCGGGTGAAACTCTGACATGGACCTGATCTCCTTCTATTCGCTCCACGGTTCCGTTCAACAGATTAGACTCGCCGATAAAGGAAGCCACGAATCGGTTCACAGGTCGGTTGTAGATTTCCTCCGGCCTTCCAACCTGCTGAACAACGCCGCCTTGCATGACCATGATCCGATCCGACATCGCCATGGCTTCAGCTTGATCATGCGTCACGTAAATAGTTGTAATGCCAGATTCAAGCTGCAGCCTCTTAATCTCCAAGCGTGTTTCTTCTCTCAGTTTGGCATCTAAGTTGGATAAAGGCTCATCTAGCAATAAAATATTCGGCTCAATCACTAGTGCTCTGGCAAGCGCAACACGCTGCTGCTGACCGCCAGATAGTTGGTCAATTCGCCGATTGCCATAACCCTGTAAATGTACTTGCTGTAATGCACGCTCTACCCTTTGTAGACGTTCTTCTTTCGGTCTTTTTCTAACCTGTAAGCCAAAGGCTACATTCTCAAATACCGTCAGATGAGGAAATAAGGCATAGTTCTGAAACACCATTCCCGTATTGCGTTTGTGTGGCGGCACTGTCGTTACATCTTGATTGCCAAATACGATACGCCCAGAGGTTGGATAGTAAAAGCCGGCAATCATTCTCAACGTTGTTGTTTTTCCGCATCCGCTAGGACCAAGGAAAGTAAAGAATTCGCCGGGCTCAATTCGAATATGCACATCCTGAACACCCGATACTTTCCCAAATTGCTTGGTTACATGTTCTAGAGCGACTTCGATCACGTACAGTACCTCCCTTACTTTGAGCTCGGATAGAGGAGCTATGAAGGAGCTAACTCTACCCGAAAGGATGTTTCGTTTATTTCCCGCCTTTTCCTTTAATGCTCTCATCCCAATACTGCATCCAATCTTTCTCTTTATCAGCCATGACTGTCCAATCGATATTCATTGGTTTCAATTCAATACCTTTCAGCCAAGCTGGAAGTGAGTCTTTGCTAATATCCGTACGCGTAGGAATCTGGAACAATTTATCGGCAAGTTCTACACGAAGCTTGGAGTCGAAAAGGAACTCATAAAATTTCTTCGCCGACTCTTTGTTCTTGGCATTCTTTACCATACCCACGCCGTCTACAAGGATTGGTGCCCCGCTCGTTGGGTAAATAAAATCAAACGGCTGATTTTTCAAATGCTTCTGAATCATAATGTCCTGCAAATTCCAGAGCGAAAGTGTTCCTTCTTCACGGGCTAATTTTAAGTAAAGGTTCGTAGGATCCTGCGCGTATTCCTTCGTATTGGCATCCAACTTTTTCAACCAGTCATACCCTTTTTTAGGATCTGCGGCACCTTCCTTGAAAATCATAGCGGAATATATTGTTCTCATCGTTCCCGATGCAAGCACGCCACGAATAATGATTTTGCCTTTGTATTTCGGATCAAGTAGTGCGTCCCAATCTTTTGGAGCGTCCTCCTGCTTCAGTGCTTTGGAGTTGTACATGATCACTTCAGGCAGCAGCATTTCACCATACCAACGATCCTTAGCATCTTTGTACAAAGCTGGAATACTATCTGCGAAACTTGGCTTGAAGCTTTCCAAGAGATCTTCGTTCGCCGCCGTCATCAGACCGGATTGGGTGCCACCCCACCAGAAATCGGCTTGAGGATTGGCCTTTTCTCCCCGTACACGTTCCAGAATCTGCTGCGCTCCCATCGTTAATACTTCGACTTCAACTTCCGGATGCTTCGCATTGAATTTTGGAATAATTTCATCGACAACACTTTTATCTCTAGCCGTATAAATAACAAGCTTTTGCTTCTCTGCGGGTTTAGGCGCCTCTGTAGCTGCCGGTTTGTCAGAAGGTTTCACCGTGGGGGCTTGACTAGCATTGCCCGAACTCGGCGTGGAGCCTCCGCAAGCTGTAATCACAACCATCATGATGCTGACTAGTGTGCCTACGAGCATTCTGGACATATTCCCCTTACTTGTTCTCATTCACATAACCTCCCGAAAGGTATATTTTGTTAGAATTAACGATGGGGAAAGCTTCTAGGACGCTATGAATCGCCCCGATAATGCCCGCTTTGTAGCCTAAAGCCGCCAACTTGATTTGGGGTACGTACGGAACCCATCCCGTCAGCATACCTTGGATCTTCTCAACACCGCTTTCCTCGATGTCAATCATCGCTCCGCTGAAAATCAACAAGTCTGGATCGAGTATACTGACCATATTCGCAATTCCGTAGGCCCAGTGTCTGTAGATGTCATTTAATAATCGCCCTGCCTCTATATGTCCATCTTCCGTATGGCGTATTAATTGTTTAATCACACCCAGCTCTTCTACGAATGAAGGCAGCACTTTTCTGGCTTTGTCTTGGATGACGGGGACCGAGTAATTCCCTTCAAAAACGCCATATTCACCCCGGTTCAGCTTCTTTGCCTGACCCACCATCATATATCCGATCTCTCCGGATGCTTCACGTGAGCCTCTATAAAATTGGCCATCTAAGATAATTCCCGCGCCGATTCCCGTCCCAACATACATATAAACCTGATTTTTTACTCCGTATCCGACACCCTTATGAAACTCCCCTAATGTCATCAAATTAACGTCATTATCAATCACAACAGGCAGACCTAATCTCTCTTCGATCTCCTGTTTAACCGGTAACCCCATCCATCCTGTGCTTGGCGCATAACTTACAGTTCCATCGCGACGCTGTGTAATTCCGGGTAAGCCTAAGCCAACACCCAGTAATCGAGACTTCTCGAACCCGCTCTTGCTAAGCAAAGTCTGTAGACCTAATTCCAGACAACGTATGGCCATATCACCATTAGTTGGTTGCTGCAAGCGAAAGTTGTAATCAACTAACAAATCTCCACTTAGATCAGCGATAGACATATACAGCGTACTGCCCTCAAAAATGGCCCCAACTACTCCATAAGCTTGAAAATTATATTCAAGCAGGATCGGCTTCCGTCCGCCTTTGGACTCACCTACACCAACTTCGTGGATTAGCCCTTCCTTCATCATTTCATCAACCAGCGCAGATACACATGGACGGCTTAGCTCCGTTAGCTTCGCTAAATCTGCTCTGGAAACCCGCTTATTTTCCCGAAGCTTACGCAGGATCTCCTGTCTGTTCATTTGTTTTACAAGCTTGCTATTTCCAGTTTGATTGCGACCAAGCACCTTGTTCACCCCCTTTGATAGTTAGAATGACTAACAAAGTTTTCTAATACGATACTTATTATGAACTTTCTGAATTAAGTACAACTTCAATAAAAAAATGAGATCGTATTCATCTGTGGCATCATGTGCAGATTTCCCAAAATAACGAATCGACGTTCCTCCAAATAGCGGTTGGGCGATGACTTCCTATGCAAGAGACAAAAAAAAGAGAAGGCAAGAATTCTCTTGCCACCTCATTGAAAAGTGTCCCTTTGCTAGTTCTTATAAATGACGAATCATGTACATTTGTTCCACAAATCTTGTAAACCCTAAACGCTCTAATAGCCCAATGAGCTCCTTGTTGGAATCTCTTATGTTCATCGTTATACGCTTACACGAGGAAGAAAAAGGTGCGTATACTTCGCTTAATGCTGCTTTAAGGATATCTTCTGCATCTGCTCGGCCCGGAATCGATTCACATTGGTAAAGAGCGATGGTTGCCAGGTTTCCTTCTTCTCCGAAAATACGTTTAAAAAGTGCATACCCAACTACCTCATCACCTTCATCGGAGACGATTACACATTCCCCATCTTTCATGCTGGCCCATTGTGTTTGCCACGCTGACAAATGTCTATAGAACGACAGTCCTTTCGCTTCCACAGGTAGTCCTCGTCTAGTAACATATCCGCTTGGAGAGTTTGGCTGCAAGAGACTTGCATCCAGATCTTCTGCTTGTTGTAAGCAGATTAACTGCTCTGTAATACTATAACCGACGCTTTGATAGAGCTTTATCGCAGCTTTATTTTGAATGAGTGCCTCCAGCAAAGCAGTATCCACACCTTGTTCATGATACAACTGGAGGTTTCTTTCCATCAGTTTTTTTCCGATCCCTTTACCTCTATTTTCGGGCGCAATGCCAGTACCTCCGTTCCAAGCCACTCTCTTTCCTTCTATGACACGGAACCCATTCATCACGAAACCAATAGGATCACTATTTTCATACACGACTAAGGAATGCTCTAGTGAGAGCCCTTCGTTGACAGTTCTTGAAAGAAATTTGTCCAAGTTCAGCGTACTATTTAAGAAATATCCTTCGAATCCCTTATTCCACAACGCCACCAT
Source organism: Paenibacillus andongensis (assembly GCF_025369935.1). Lineage (NCBI taxonomy): Bacteria > Bacillati > Bacillota > Bacilli > Caryophanales > Paenibacillaceae > Paenibacillus > Paenibacillus andongensis. Next base: position 4,151,128 of record NZ_CP104467.1, read on the forward strand.
GTCTTCAGCCGACAGTTCGCTCATTTTTTTGAAAATCATAAGCCTCTACCTCCATAGTGAATTATCCTAGGATATAGCTGAACACCTTCTTTTCCATCTCATCAATTATGGATTTATAGTCGGTTTCCTCACCGCTAAGCATAAATTGCAGAGCAAGGCCATCCCGAACTGACCAGAACAATCGAGAAGCTGCCGCAATATCAAGGTCGGAACGGAACTCCCCAGTCTTCATGCCACCCTCCATAATTTCCTGCATGAACAATAAAGCCTTACTCGCATACTGGTTCCATCGTTCCGTTAATTCCGGTTGGCGCGCTGCATACAACATAAACTCCAAATGAAAAGCTAGCCATTTGCGCAGTTCAGCAAGCGATTGTCGACGGAATCGGTCAAACATATAGCGGATTTGATCCGCTGCGCTTGGTATATTTTTGAAATGCTCACTGGAATTCTCCACCATCGCGTTCATTTTATCGTCAGCCATTTGGATATACATCTCTTCTTTGCTGGAAAAGTAACTGTAGATAGCGCCTTTGCTCATCCCCAAATGCCGTACGATATCATCAATTGTCGTAGCTTGAAATCCTTTTTCTATAAAGCAATGCAGCGCTCCCTCAAGAATAATCGCCCTTTTTTCTTCTTTATAAGCTTGCGTAACTTTAGGTGACATTCAGCACCTCCTTTTTTTTCTATTTTCACATCAAAATGCCCAATCTCCGTTACGGAACAACGGCTCTTTTTCCCCATTTTCCAAGATCCCATCAATATCCATATCTGCTGAGCCCATCATAAAATCAACATGGGTCAAGCTGTCGTTGAGCCCATGATTCTGAAGCTCTTGTTGGCTCATCTCTATTCCGCCACTCAGGCAAAATGGAAAAGCTCTTCCGATGGCAAAATGGCATGAAGCATTCTCGTCGTAAAGCGTATTGTAGAAAATAAGATTCGTATTAGAAATAGGCGAGCGATGAGGAACTAATGCAACTTCACCCAAAAAGTGAGAACCTTCATCAATCTCAATGAGACTTCGCAAATTTTCTTCCCCCTTCTCGGCGTTAAAATCAATAACTCGCCCATCTTTGAATGTTAATGAAAAGTTTTCAATAAGATTACCGTTGTAACTGAGCGGCTTGGTACTTTTTACCATTCCGTTTACGCCATTTTTTAAAGGAGATGTAAAGACTTCTTCGGTTGGCAGGTTCGCTATAAAAGAAATGCCATTGCTGTTGGTATTACCGGCCGAAACCCAAATATGACCAGGCGGCAGACTTACTGTAATGTCTGTACCATTAGCGCGGTAATGAAGCGCCTTATATTGGCGTTCATTCAGTCTTTTTGATCTAGTGTCTAAAGCGCTTGAATGTTCTTTCCAATCTTGTACCGGATCATCCCGGTCTACTCTGGTTGCCTCGAAGATGGCATTCCATAGGGCGCCAACCCGCTCTTCTTCGGGGAGTGATGGAAACACTTTATCCGCCCATGCTGGTGAAGGAACGGCGATAATCGACCAACTGACTTTATTAGTTAACCTAGCAGCAGATAGTTCCCGCAAAGCATTGTTGGATGTTCTACTCGCTGTTTGAATACGTTTGGGATCGATACCGTTCATAAGATCGGGGTTATTCGCCACGACATATAGAAATGCAGCATTATTTTCCGCTAATTCCTCATACCCTTTTGCCCGCCACATCGGGTACTCAAGCAATGCTTCATAGGGCGCTAGTTCATACTTTAACCGAGTAAGCTCATCGTCGAACCACTCGACATAAACGTGCTTAGCACCGACCTCATAGGCTTGTTTTACCAATCTGCGTACGAATTCCACCGATATTAATGGAGCGAAGACGACCAATGATTGTCCCGGTTGTATGTTGACACCTAATTGTATAGCTAGAGATGCATATTTATCTAAATTGCCTTGGAATGAATTCATTGAAATCCTCCTTCATGCTAAAATAAGAAATAAAAATGACTGACCAGTCGTTTTATTATTTTTATTATTATTCCATTTCGTTCCAACTGTCAAGAAATAAAAAAGGAGCCTTTCGGCTCCGATCCATTCACATTATTCTAATACGTATTATAAATATTTTCGCACTCTTTCCTAACGGTTGATAGAAGCAATGCTTGATAGAATCGAATCATTTCCCCTACAGTTTTCCCACTATCTCCCGTAAAAAAGCGATGGACCGCTGCACGTCCTCGGTCATCGTACGCACAGGGTTCGTTTCTGGCGGATGCCACAGCTCGAGCGCTATCCAACCTCCATAGTTTGCATGTGCTGCTGCTTCCAGCAAGGCCCGCATGTCAATCTCCCCTTCGGTCACGTCCTCGGTAGGACCGCGGCCACGTTGGTTGCGCAGGTGAAATGCTTTGATGCGTTCAGGATATGAACGCACCCAAGCAACCGGATCACAGCCTGCTACATGCGCCCAGCCCGTATCAACGCAAAGGCCAACCGCTTTGTCGGCGAACTGCACGACAGAGCGCAAATCAGCCTCAGCATTATAGCGATCCGCCGCATGATTGTGCAGCGAGAGCTGCAGTCCAAATGGGCTTAGCTTGTCGGCTAGACGAGACAGGTTGTCTCCTTGTCGCTGGACAAGCTCTTCCGGCTTTGGCAGCGGATGCTTCCAACCGCCATAGGGGTCAGCGTTGACGAGTAGATCAGTACCGCCCGCAGCGGCGAGCCGTTCTGCATAAGGAAGAACTTCCGCTTCAAGAGCTGCATACTCGCCATGCAGAGAAAGACCGATATAGGAAGCTGAAACCGTTAGTCCGTAAGCACGGACTAGTGCCAGCTTCTCAGGTGTTGCATCCGTCTCGACAGCGTCAAGACCCGCTTCAGCGCAGGCACGGTACAAATCGTCCCACACTGGCTCCTTACCATCTGACTTCCATCGTTCAAACCAACCATACATGTTGCTCGAAAAACCGCGAATATTCATTCAGAAACCTCCCTTGAATCTGTTGCCGGCGCTACAGTCACTAACTGCTTTTCTCCGGAGTCTGCACATTTATATAAGGCGCCAATACATAGGAAATGATCGACGGCTCTCCGACCTACGTTCGCATGTGACGGCAAAGCGTTGACTTCGTTATAGAAATGTATAAGCGGGTGATCCATGACGGTGTAAGGTCCGCGTGGCCCCGGATCTACAATTTCTTCCACAACAGCCCCATCATGGTCTTTCCTGAAAAAAACCGGTTGACGCGAGTCAAAAGGCGTCCAGCGGATAGCACCGAGTGTGCCCTCAATTTCGCCGATAAACTGCTCACTCCCGTGAGTGCACGTGCCTCTTTCGTAATGAACAGCGATTGAACGGGCATTTGAACGAGACCGAAACGTTAATTGCGCACCCACATGGTGCTCAACATCGTACACGACATCCCCAGGATCTGCGGCTGTTTGGGGTTTCGCCGTCCAAGCGCTGCTGACCTCAATTTCAGCAGGATCCAGCACATCGATTAAGGTGGCGAAATCATAGGGTCCCCAGTCCATGAGAATGCCGCCGCCACTTTTGCTTTTGTCGAGAAACCAACGGCTTGCTGGCTGGTACTCGATTCCTGCACGACTGCGCGTCCATTTGTTAACGAACGTAGCGTGATAGATATCTCCAAGCGCGCCAGATCGAATGACATTCTTAACAGCTTCGTTATGAAGCATGCCCTTATAACGCACACTGCAGCAGCCAAGCAGCTTTCCTTCTGCTTTTGCCAGAAGAAGCATCTCTTCCGCTTCTTCATCGTTCATGGCTAACGGCTTTTCGCATAGCGTATGCCGACCAGATTTCAACGCAAGACGCGTCCCCTTCAAGTGGGCAAATGGAGGCGTAGCTACGATCACGATATCATCTTCAAGCGGCGGTTCGGAGGATAGCATTTGCTCGGCATCCGCAAACGTAATACTTTCTGGAAAGCTGCTGAGAAACGACTTCAGCGCTTCCGCATTCGGGTCAGCTACCCGAAGATCGACCGCTTGAGGAAGCTTGGCTGCTGCCTCAGCATGCGTGCGTGCTATGACACCGGCTCCAATTAAATACAATCGCATAAGGATAACCTCCAATTTCGAATATGACCCTAATGTATCACATCACGAAATTGCGATTCTCTTCAAAATGCGCAGCAAACTAGTCATTTTGTCCACGAACAGAAAAAGGTATAATGACTTCGAGGGGGGATTTGGATGTATGTGGAGCAGTTGCGGCTGACACGCTCTTTTGCCTTTAGCCGCGTATGGGGATCAGATGAGGAACACGATCTGCATGTCCATGATTGCTTAGAAATCGGCGTGCTGCTTGATCATGAGTTGGAGTATCGATTCGGCGATCGCATCTATCACGGTCAACCGGGAGACGTGTTCCTGTGTCGACCTTTCGAACCGCACTGGAGCTATGCGCATCCAGATCAACCATTCGAAGCGATCCTAGTGCTTTTTACACCATCACCAGTTTTGAAGCTTCCCGATGGCAGCCGGCTGCTAATGCCGTTTTATGCTGGACGAGGTATGTCCCCGCTCATTCCGGGGGATACGACTTACGCCAAAGCAATTGCAAAATCTGCGCGTTCCGCTGCTGAAGCACAGGAGCAAGGGCAAACGGCATGGGTTACGCGTCAGTACATGCACTTGATAAATATTTTATTACAAGTGGACGGATTCTTTAGCGATCAAATGGAGCAAGCGGCTCCAAGAGGAACGAACACGATAGCAGAATCCGTCAGATATATTCTTAGCCATTACCTGGAGGCACTTGACGGCGATGAGCTTGCCCGTCGGGCGGGTGTCGGGCGCTCGTTCTATTATCGCGAGTTTCGATCACTTACGGGCTTGTCGCCGCATGATTTTGTGAATCAGTTGCGCATTCAGTCTGCCATGGATTTACTGCGCACATCAGAGTATTCGATCATCGAAATCGCTGAAAGAAGCGGTTTTCAGTCATTGAGTTCTTTTAATAAGCAATTCAGAGCCTACGCCGGCTGCTCTCCCCGAGACTATCGAAATCGGTCTTATCTGGTGACTTAAGTATATAGAAAAAGGTCAGTCTGCTGCTGCAGACCGACCTTTCTCTTATTCACCAATCGTTCATCTAATTTTTCCTTTAATCCACTTAGGTTCCTCATTGCCGAACGAAACGTTCTGTCGAAATTGCAGTTGTAAGCTTCCTTCATTGAACGTACATACTACAGTCACGCAAAATGGCGCTTCCACGTATCTTAGCGTTAATAAGAGCGTATTCGAATCCTGCCAAGTTGCTGAACCAACTGCCACATTTTCCTGTCTCATATGCAGCGTATACGTTCCTTCAAACCATTCGTTTCTACCAAAGCAAACCGTATGTTTTCCGTTGTTATTTTGAATCGTAACGTTGGCCGAATTCTCAGTAAAATCAATCGAAAGTGTTTGAATTTGTTCCTCATTTTCTTCTAACTCGAACTCGATTCCCGAAATGCTGGTCTCCAGCGTTGAGCTTAAAAGAACTCGTGGCGGTTCCAAGCTAAGTCCTTGCAGCGCATTGGTTAGTGGCTCTGAGTCTTCCAGGTCCACTGACAGCTCTTCGGATTTCATCGCAGGCAGCAGATGCTCCCAAATTGTATCAAGAACGTCTTGCATGTTATTCACTCCGGACGTTATCGCGATGACGGCATCCTGCTCCGGGAGAACAATGCAGAACTGCCCGAAAGCTCCGTCGCCTCGATAAGCACCGTGACGGCATCTCCAGAATTGATACCCGTACCCTTGAGCCCAGTCATTGTTGGTGTTGGAGCCATTGGAAATTTGCTTCGTTGTTGCTTCTTCTACCCACGACTCAGGAATGAGCTGGTTTCCACCCCATTGACCTTTTTGTAAATATAGCTGTCCAAACTTGGCAATATCCTCCGTTTTGATCTTCATTCCCCAGCCGCCAATGTGGATACCGCGGGGGCAGCTTTCCGCTGTGGCACCTCGGATGTCCAGCGGTTCCAACAGTCGCGGCTGCAAATAGTCCAATAACGTTTGACCGGTCACCTTCTGCAAGATAGCCGAGAGCATATAGGTCGCCCCGTTGTTATACACGAAATGTGTACCTGGCTCATGTTCTACGGGAAGATTCAAGAAATTGTTGACCCAGTTATCTGATGACTGCATTTTTCCAGTCGTATCTTCTGCATGACCTGTACCCATCATGAGTAAGTGTCGGATGGCCATCGCAGCTAGATTTGGTGTCACTTCTGGCGGCATATCCTCTGGGAAAAAGGAGAGAACCCGGTCATCGAGCGAGACTCGCCCTTCTCCCACTAACAAACCGATAGCTGTTGAAGTAAAGCTTTTAGTTAAAGAAAACAGCATGTGCGGACGTTCAGGCAAATAAGGTGCCCACCATCCTTCCGAAACAACGTGCCCATGCCGGAGGAGCATGAAGCTGTGAAGCTCTAGACTGCGGTCTTGAACTTCTTTTAGAAAGCTCATAATCGAGGAAGACGCGATACCTTGACGCTCAGGCTGACTTCTTGGTAGGGATCGAATTGGACTCATTCTTGTCTCTCCTTCTACACACCAGAATATGTAAATTTACAAGACTATTATATCACTTACAATATCTACTTTTACAAATAATAGATTACAAGACTATTAGACCGTCGATTCATTCATACAATCTTGTTACACATTATGGTGTCTTAAATAAAGTCCATCCTCTTATTTGCTAATTTGAGCTGCCGGATGAACGAGTAGAATGAATAGATATTATCGGTAGATGATGTTGTAGAAAGTGCAAAAATTGCTGCCTAAATCCCGCCTTTTTCCCTACATTGTTGCATACTGTACAACAATTTCGCCCAATACAGGCGATTTTGCAACAAATGAGCTCGAAATGTTGTACAAACTGCAACTTCAAGTGGCAAAATAGCCTTTGGGCGTGTGAACTGTTGTAGGAAATACTACATACAACATTGGTAACCACGGATGCTCTGAAGCCTTTCTGTCCTAAATGGAATTTGTCCACCACACATCTTGTGTCGATATTTTAAATGAAATTTTTTGATAAAAAAATAAGCAGGATCGCCAAAAGCAAATCCTGCCTATTTGTCATCGATCTGCATATTCCTTCATTGATTATACGACATTAACCTCAACTCCGATATTCCCCTTGATTGCTTTGGAATAGGGGCAATATTGATGAGCTGCTTCAACCAATTCCTTGGCAACATCGGCTTCGACGCCATTGACGGAAACATCCAATTTGGCTGCCAATTCATAGCCGCCACTCCCATCTTTGCCTATGGAAATATTCGCGGTTACTTTCGTGCTCTCTACTTGGACTTTCTTCGTCCTAATGATTAGCTTCAATGCGCTATCGAAGCACGCGGCATAACCAGCGGCGAATAGCTGCTCCGGATTCGTTGCATGTCCGCCAGGCCCACCTAATTCCTTGGGTACTCTCAATTCTAGGTCAATGACCCCATCGCTGGAAGTGACTTTCCCCTCTCTTCCACCCTCAGCTGTTGCCGTGGCTGTATACAATTTTTCCATATCCGTTCTCTCCTTTGTATCTGTATATATTACGAAACATATTTATCTCCTACAATGAATCATTTTATACGAACTTCTAATCCTCAAAAAAGAGGCTATCCCTCGCGTAGAGTAACTCTACTTTGGAATAGCCTCTTTGCTTTTCAACAATTAACGAATTTTACAAGTATTACGGCCCAGCATTTGATTAATCGCACATTTTTGCACTATGCCTGTAATAAGGAACGGAAGTGAGAATAATCCGGTTAATTTCCAGTAACCAGGTAAGAAGTAAAATAACGACAATAGTGCAACACCCAGAATAATACGAACCGCACGATCTGTTCCGCCAACATTTTTCATATTCTATTACCTCCATAAATGTATTGTTTGTTTTATTGTGTATCTGATTACGATCTTAACAGAAGCGTTTCGATAGAACCGTAACTTTGTCACATAGCAATAAAATGAACGTTTGAAGGTAAATAAGAGAACCATTTATAGTTCAATATATTTTTTCAATTCCTGCCGTAATATATGAGAGATCTGGCCTCTAGATAACTTCAGCAGCCCTTCTTTCTCGAGCGACTTCAGTGTTCGACTTATGACTTCGCGGGCTGAACCCAGCTCAATGGATAGGGTATCATGCGTAATGGTAAGAGTATCACGTCCATCTTCGGTCATCTCAACCAGATATTCAGCTATTCGGCCGCGGATTGATTTGAAGTTGATGCTATCCAACAAGTTGGACATAATGATAATTCGTTTGGCGAACATTTTGAAAATAAACTGCCGAAAACTTTTGTAACGGTCCATCCAATCTTTAAATACGTCAACTGGAATAGCAACTACAGAGCAAAGCTTTTCGATGCAAGCAGAAGCTTCATATTCGGTCTCGCCGAGAATACTGGACATCATGAGGGGACAGCATTCCCCGCCATTAACGCGATACAAAGTGATCTCTCTTCCGCTGCTGCTGATCTTATACATTCTTACTGTTCCTTCCAGAATTAAAACAGCATGATCCAAGAACTGGCCCTCTTCGAATACAAAGCTAGGCTGTAAATCTAACATTATAATTCCCTCATTGCTCCAGTCCTGTATGGAAATATCGGATAAGCTTGGGAAGCACGTTACAATATGCGGGACTTTATCAAGCATAGCAGATGACATTGGTTGTATCATTCCTTATCAATGGTAGGTTTTAACAAGCACAGTATACCATTAACCAATCAAATGATCGATCTAACTTCTTCTCGTGCATATGAAAAAAGTGACTTTGGTTTTTGACCTTTTTTGAACAAAGAATCAATTGAGATTACATAACTGCTGTTTAATAGAAGATAAATAGCGGCTCCAATCATGGAACGGTCCAGCTCGTATCCGGCCATTTGACTGTTTCCTCAAGCTAATATAAATAATTTGTCATTGTGCTTATTTAGGATTAACGCAAATAATCACGCCTGCACTCGGCAGCCGTGATTGAGATTAACGACGATCCTATTTAAAAAACTTGCCAATCAAGCTTTTTCTATCAATGTTCACCAATTACTTTGATTTTTTCTTTGCTGCGGATCTTCCTTGTTTTTCCGGATCATTCGAAGGTTTCTCGGCATGTTGAGACCCGTTAGGTTTGATTGGACCGTTGTCACCCATATTCATTGCTCCTTTCCTTAGCATCTTGTTTAATTATTTACAACTAGGTAACGAATTATTATCAATCGCCAATTCTTATAAATTGCTTAGGGAACGTAGCGCCTCTAAATGGTCGAAAACCACTTGAAATCAAGAGGAAGAGGAACGAGGAGGCGTTATTTCACAGTTTTTTGCTTCCGGAGCGTTCATTTTGATCAAATAACGCCCTCTCGTTCCACTTATTCGATTTATAGCGCTGAATTCCTGAAATAGCGATCGTACATTCCGCAAACTAGTGTTCGCCGTCCTTCCCTTGCACTTTAATCGACAAAAAAACAAAAAATGAGAAGGCATGAACATGGCCACCTCATTTTTTGTTTCCTGTACCCCTGCTTAATAACCCCTGCAATTCCATCCATACTAGGCAGGTTTTTGATGGTTGGTGTATACCCCGATTATAGATAAAACAGCTGCTACGCCATTAGCAATAGCATTCATCTCATCGTCTTGAATAATATCTAATCCGTAAGCGTTCAATATCAATTTGGCTGCTCCTAGTAACCCCAAAGCTAACGTATAATAGTTCACTTTCACTTCTCTCACCTCCTATAAAAATAGGATGCTATATCTTATGTGAGAGATTAAGAGTTGGACATATCCATATGGCATGGTTCCAAAAGCACAAAAAAGTGCGGCCACCCTTATTCAGAGTTTGGCCGCACTTTTTACTTATTACTTCGTACTAGATCAGTCCGAATTCCTTACCGACCTTCTGCAATTTATCTAAGGCAAAAGTTAAGTCTTCCTTAGTATGCTGAGCCGTAACAATAAGCCGCACTCGGCCTTTATCCATGGCAACTGTCGGATAGACTATTCCTTGGGCAAACACGCCTTCTTCCAGCAAACGATCCGAAAAGCGCATGGTTTGTGCGGGATCGCCTATAATAATCGGAATGATAGGTGTCTCACTTGCGCCGGTATCAAAGCCTAACCGCTGTAAAGATGCTCGGAATCCATTCGCGTTTTCCCAAAGCTTTGTTACTAAGTCCGAGCTTTCCTTAAGTACTTGAATAGCGGCCAAGCAAGTTGCTGCAACCGCAGGCGTTTGCGAGGTACTAAACAGAAACGGCCTTGCCGTATGAATCAAATGCTCTTTCAAGAGCTGGGCACCGGCAACATAGCCACCAACGGCTCCGATTGCTTTGGATAACGTGCCTATTTGGATATGCACTCTGCCATGAAGACCGAAATGGTCTGTCGAACCTTTACCGTTGGTGCCAAGCACTCCGCTCGCGTGGGCATCATCCACATACACAATAGCGTCATAGGCTTCTGCTAGTTGAACAATGTCAGGAAGCGGAGCGATATCGCCATCCATACTGAATACACCATCCGTCACAATGACGCGTTTACGATGCTTTTGCGTTTCTTTCAAAATGGCTTCAAGCTGATTCATGTCCTTGTGTGCAAAAATTTTGCGGCTCGCCTTCGTCAAACGGATGCCATCAATAATACTCGCGTGATTCAGCTCATCGCTGATCACTACATCGTCGGCTCCAAGAACAGCTGACAAAGCGCCTTGGTTCGTTGTGAAACCGGACTGGAACACAAGGGCCGCCTCTGTTCCTTTAAACTTGGCTAACTCGATCTCCAGTTCATCGTGAATATCAAGAGTTCCCGTAATCGTACGCACTGAACCGCTTCCAACTCCATACTTCTCGATCGCGGAAATCGCAGCTTCCTTAAGCTTCGGATGATGAGTTAATCCCAAGTAATTATTGGAAGACATTTGAAGAACTTTCTTACCATTTAAATACATCCAGGAGTCGGAACCGCTCTCCCATACTTTAATCGAGCGATATCTTCCTTCACGCTTCCATCCTTCAATATCCGCTGCCAAATCGTTTAAATAGTTCATGTGAACCTCCTAAAAGTTTTACGGAGCAAATTTTTATCCTAATGTGTAAATACAATTTTCCCGCATTGACCTTGATTCATTAACCGGAAAGCTTCTTCGTACTGATCTAATGTAAATCTATGCGTAATAACCGGTGCCAGATCAATTCGCTTCTGGTTCAGCAAACCCTTCATTTGATACCAGGTTTGATACATCTTTCTACCCGTAATCCCTTCAACGCGCAGCCCTTTAAAAATGATGTGATTCGTTAGGTCCAGGCTCACCTCTTTGGTTGGAATACCAAGCAAGGACACTCTGCCCGCGTTGGCTGCAGCTTCAAAGCCATCTACGATCGCCTGAGGATTGCCGGACATTTCAAGAACAACCTCAACACCTTCTCCATCCGTCATTTCTCGGAGAGCCTTAGATAGGCGCGTTTCCATGGCGTTAATCGTAAAATCCGCACCCATTTGTTTAGCGAGTTCCAATCGGTTAGGGTTAATATCCGCGGCATAAATAGCTCCAGCTCCGCAAGCCTTTGCAACTTGAATGGCCAATAAGCCAATCGGGCCCACACCAATAATAGCAACAGACTTTCCAACAATGTCGCCGGATAGTACCGTTTGCACGGCATTGCCCAGCGGGTCCTGCAAGCAAGCGATTTCAAAAGGCAGATCAGGTGCATTCAGAATAATGTTGCTTGCCTTCACGACGGCATATTCGGCAAAGCAGCCAGGTGCCGTAATCCCGAAGCTTTTGGTATTCGGGCAAACATGCGCATTTCCTGTGCGACAGGCTTTACAGGAACCGCATACCATGTGACCCTCCGCAGAAACATAATCTCCGATGGCAACACTCGTAACCCGTTCTCCGACTTCCACAACAATGCCTGCGAATTCATGACCGAAAACGTTCGGCGTTACAACGGTTTTGTCTGCCCAAGCGTCCCAATTGTAAATATGTAAATCTGTTCCGCAAATCGATGTTGCTTTAATGCGGACAAGAACTTCGTCGGCTCCACAAGTCGGAATAGGAACTTCTTTCAGTATGGCACCAGGTCCTCTGTGTTCTTTAACCAATCCAATCATCGTAGCGCCCATCATCGTTCCCCCAATTTAAGTTTACTATAATGCACAAACGTGCGCTTTATCATCTATATACCATATTATACAAATGTATGTTATATTGTAAATAGGCATTTTGACAAAACGGAAAATAAATATTGGAGGAACTGAAATGAACGAACCCATTCATAAAATGGTAGGTCGAAAACTTTTAAATATTCGCAAAACAAGAGGATTAAGCTTAGATCAAGTCGCTGATCTGACTGGTGTCAGCAAAGCGATGCTGGGGCAAATTGAACGAGGAGATTCGAATCCGACGATTTCCGTACTTTGGAAAATTGTGAGCGGCTTACAAATTTCGTTTACAAGTCTAATTGAAGATACCGAACCGAAAATTACAGTAGTCCGCGCAGCCGGGCTTTCACCATTTGAAGAAGAAGATGGACAGTACCGCGCGTTCCCGCTCTTCCCTTTTCACCCTCAAAAGAGCTTTGAAATTTATACCGTCGAAATGGACCAAGGCTGTACCCATGCCTCCGAACCTCATAATGAAGGCGTTGAAGAATACATTCTTATGGTAGAAGGAAAGCTGGATATAACCATCTCCCAGGAAAGCTATAAGCTGAAAGCTGGCGATGCCATTCACTTCACAGCCGATCGCCCTCATACGTATACGAATACATCTGATGCTAAAGCCGTCTATAAAACTTTAATATATTATCCCCCTTCTTAATGGATAGATGAATTTACAGGTCGTTTATCTCTATTAAAAGAACGAACGCAAGCTGCCGAATACCAAGGCTGCTTGCGTTATTTCTCGAAAGATAAGCATAAATTTTATGTGTTACTTTTCCTATTATTTTATTGTCTGGTTCTTGGGAGAAATGTGGAATCAAGGAGATGTTGTACAGCGTACAACAATTTCCTTGATTTCTTCTGGGAATGCGAAAGATGTTGTAGGTTATACAACAATTTATCCTTTTTTTAGGTGAATGAACGATTTTCGGCAAAAATTGTTGTATTTTTTGTAACATTTGCATAAAAATCGCCAATTAGCATGCATAATGTAATGTTGTACAAACAACATTAAAGATCATCATGCAGTTGTTAAAGCATATTCGTCTAGGCCTAACTTGCTTTGCTTCCACTTTCAGAAACTCTCTTATCCTTGGACGGGCGTACGCCGTTTATTTTCATTATACCTTGATTAATGTCTTGTAAAATTGCTCGATTTCAATCGGCTTTCCGCCATTCACACGCGATTCCTCAGCAGCAAATGCCATCAGATGGCTTCGCACAGATGCCGCCGCGGATGATTCGCTTTCTCCTCCTGCATACGCACGAACCTCGCGAAGAAAACTGCGCACGATGCCCACATCGCCGCCGCTGTGCCCTTCTTCGGATGCATGGACATGAATCGCATTCTGCTCATTAGTTACAAAATCATGGACAGTGAATGTATGCTCTTCCATGTTCCCTCTAATTTCACCCTTCGTTCCCATGACCTGCACAATGCGCGTATTATCCCGCGTAAAGCCGCACATGCTGAACATCGCGGTAGCCCCGCTGGCAAACTCCATATTGACGACCTGATGGTCAACGACATTATTATCGCTGCGATAAACACATTTTCCATATGGCGTTGTGCGCAGTGCTTTGAGTATGCCCTCCAGACTCGTATCCGTTGTGAACTTAGCTGCCCAGCCCCGGCCGGAGCCCAAATAATATTTCGGCGCATAGTATTGGCAGCTGGCTTCCGCCGGACAACCGTCTAGACAGCGTGCAGGAGCACCTTCTGGCGCGTTCTCCTCATTAAAATGCATAAGTGATCCAAATGAACTCACACGCTCGCAAGGCTCGCCCATGATATACGATAAAATATCCATATCGTGGCACGATTTGGCCAAGATCATCGGACTCGAAGTATCCGAATTATTCCAGTTGCCGCGCACAAAGCTGTGCGCCATATGCATATTGCCGACATTCTCATTGAGTTGAATGGAGACGATTTGTCCAATCTTCCCTTCATCGATGACACGTTTCATCGCCGTCCAGAATGCTGTATAACGCAGTACATGGCATATCGTCAGCAAGCGATTATGCTTTTTAGCCATACGTTCCATTTCGACGCATTCCGCTGGACTTGGAGACATCGGTTTTTCAAGAAGGACGTGATAACCAAGCTCAAGCGCCTTAAGCGTCGGCTCGTAATGCATCTGATCTTGCGTACAAATGATGGCGATATCCGCTAGCTTCGGCTGTGCCAAAAGCTCTTCCCAATCCGCATGGGCATGCTCCTGTGAAATCTGGTGAGCAGCAACAAATGCTGCCCTTCTATCTTCATCCGGCTCTGCTACCGCGATAATAGAAAGCTCGTGAGGATAATTAAGCGCGTAAGGCGCATAAGCTTGAGCACCGCGGTTGCCGGCTCCCAGCAGAATGGCTGTAATTTTTTGCATAGTTGGTCTCTCTCCTTATTTTGTCTGTCAGGACTTGCTGCCTGTAAAGGCAATCCCTTGAATAAATGAGCGTTGGAAAATAAAGAAAATAATAATCATAGGCAAAATAGCCATCATCGAGCCTGCCATAATAATCGTATAATTCGTTTTATGCTCGCCTTGCAGGAACGCAATGCCCGCCGACAGCACCATTTTGTCCGGTGAGCTGTTAACGATGAGCGGCCACATCAGATCGTTCCACGACCACAGCATGGTGAAAATGGCGAGAGCGATCATCCCCGATTTGGCCAAAGGCAGCATGATCTGCCAATAAATACGAAATTGATTGCAGCCATCAAGTTTAGCGGCTTCCTCCAACTCGTGCGGCAGCGTCATGAAAAATTGGCGCAACAGGAATGTGCCGAAAGCGCTGAATAAGCCTGGAACGACGAGTGCGGTAAGCGAGTTGAGCCACCCTAGGTCTTTCATAATCATATACTGCGGGATAAGGAATACTTGCCCCGGCACCATAAGTACGGACAGCATCAGAATGAAAAAGAAATGACGCCCCGGAAAGCTGATTCGGGCAAAAGCATAGGCAGCTAGTGAGCAAATGATTAATTGGCCGATTACTTTTATCACTGTTGTAATCAATGTATTCCAATAAAATGTGAAAAATGGCAAGTTCACAAATACCTTCGTATAGTTGCTCCATTGAAACGTTTTAGGAAATAAAACCGGTGGTATCGCTGTTGACTCTCCTAACGTTTTCACCGAAGTAAGAAACATCCAGATGAAAGGAGTTACCATAATGACAGCACCTAGGATAAGAATAAGATGAATAGCCCCGGTCTGAACCGATTTTCGTTGATGGATTCTGGTGTTCATGCAGCCGCCCTCCTCATTCGTAGTGAACCCATTTCTTCTGAATTTTCATTTGAATATACGTAATAATCATAATAATGGTAAACAGCAGGACTGCGATTGAAGACGCATAGCCCTTGTTATTTTTCAAGAAGCCGTATTTGTAGTATAAGAACACAATCGACTGCGTGGATTCCATGACGATATCGCCTACCATCATATATATGAAGTCGAATACCTGAAAGGCGCCAATCAAAGAAGTAACCAGCACGAAAAAAATGGTTGGCGTCAAGAGAGGTATCGTAATACGCATAAATTTGGTTATAGGCCCCGCACCGTCAATGGATGCGGCTTCATAGTAGGAAGATGAAATACCTTGGAGTCCGGATAGAAATATAATCATGTGGCTGCCAATGGAACACCATATGGCAACAATAATAATCGATAATAACGCCGTGCGATTATCCGTCAACCAGTGAGGACCAGGAATGGACAATAATCCAAGTAAGTAATTAATCAAACCGAAATCAGAGTTGTACAGCCATTTCCAGACCATTGCGATCGCGGCCGGCATAGTGACGACCGGAAGAAAATACATTGTGCGGTAGATGGACAACCCTTTGACCTGCTGGTTTAACAGAACAGCCAGCAGAATAGCCAGGATGATCCCGATCGGCACTGCTAGAACGATATAAATGCTAGTATTCCGGATCGCGTGAAGCAGCTCTTTATCCGTAAACAGCACCTTGTAATTCGCCAAGCCAGTCCAGGTGTATTTGCCAAAAGCCCCCCATTCCGTAAAGGAAAAATAAAAGGTTTGAAACACTGGCCAAATATAAAACACCAGTAAGCCAAGCATGAGTGGCATAATCATGATATATGCCCACTTCCAATCGGATAGTCGCTTCGAGCTGAATCGCATGTTTACTCACTCTCCTATGAGTGGAATTGGGGAAGGAGATCCGTTTACGAACATGTTGCTTTCCGAAACGGATCCCCTGAGCCTTATTTTTCTGCTGCTAATGCTTGGTTCATCTTAGCTCCGAGCTCTTTGGCCGCATCAGCTACCGGTTTATCTCCTGTCCATGCATTTTTCAAAATTTCTGTTTCGTAAATATTCCAAACCGAAGTATTCTTGGACACAGGATATGGCGTTGCATACGCTGCCATGTCAATGAAAGCTTTTGCTTTATATTGCGGGAATGTGGCTAACCAAGAAGTCTCGCTGCCCTTGTAAGCGGGAATCGCTCCACCTTGTTTTGCAGCAATTTCAGCCGCTTCCTTGGACCCAAGGAATTTAACGAATTCCCATGCTTCTTTCGGATGTTTGGAATTCGCAGATATCACATGACCCAGACCGTGAATGACAACGCCTTGCTTTTTCCCTTTTGGCAGTTCAGCTACGTCTGCCTTGTTTTTCATTTCGGCATTTTGATTGATGGTAAACGCTGCCCAGGAGCCATCAAAATACATAGCGAGCTTGCCGGATGTGAACATATCCGCAGGTGCTGTTTCCGTCATTTGAGCTAGTGTCGGAGATACTTTATGAACTTGAATCAGATCGGTTAGAAATTTCAAACCTTCAATCGCTTCCGGTTGGTCAAATCCTGATTTCTTATGGTCATCCGAAATGACGTAGCCGCCAGCCTGAAGAATCGTATTGTAGAAATCCTCCTGATTCATCATTGGAGCAGCGAAACCGTAGATGCCTTTGGCAGGGTCTGTTAATTTCTTAGCCGCTTCCGTCAGCTTGCTCCAATCCCAAGTGCCGTCCGGATACGGAATTCCTTTATCATCGAACAGCTTTTTGTTATACCATAAGCCAATCGTGTCAAAGTCTTTAGGAATCCCATAATTTTTGCCGCCAAGACTATAGAGTGATACCAGCGAGCTCGGATATTTGGAGAGGTCTAATTGATCGGTCTTGATTGTATCTGTCAAATCCTTTAACATGCCGTTACCTGCATACTTGACGAAATTAGGACCATTCATCCAAAGTACGTCAGGCATTGTCCCGCCTTGAGCGGCTGTTTCTAATTTGGTGAAATATTGTTTGTACGGCGTATTCTCCGCTTTTACCTCAATATTCGGGTGACTCGCTTGGAACGCTTTGATGACATCGGTCATCGTATCCATGCCCCAGCCGCCATAAGTAATTGTCACTTTTTCAGCAGATGCTGCAGACGTAGCCTTTGCGTCGGATTTGGGAGCTGCTGTGGATGTAGTGTTTGATGAACCAGAATTACCGCAAGCGCTTACAACAACCATTGCCGACATGAGCGTTGTGACGAGAACAACCTTTTTTGTATTGTTGACCATTTCGCTATCACCCTTTTTTCATTTTTTTAAGATCAAACATGCCAATCGTACATACGCCGAAAACCTATTTCACCCCCCTTCAGTTGACTGAATATTATTGGCACCAAATTCAGGACAACGTTATCCAATGATCCAAAAAAAATTAATTTCTCTTACATACAGAAGATTCTCTCACAATAAGTCGATGTGGCAGCAGAACTTTAGACAGCTGCGGCTGCTCGCCATTCAGCATATCCAACAAGGTTGAAGCCGCTGTTGTGCCTATCTCGACTTTAGGTACATGAACCGACGATAACGGCGGTGTTGTATATTGGGCAAAATCAATATTATCCATCGAGATGAACGCAATATCCTCTGGAATGCGCAATTGGTTCTCAATGACAGCTCGCATAGCAGGAATCGCTAATTGATCACTTGCCGAGAATATCGCCGTAGGCCGTTCCAGATCTGTACGCTTCAAACGCTCCATGATACTCTCATAACTGCGGTCGATTTCCCATCGGGTGTCTATCACCCATTCTTTATTTAAAGGAATACCCGCATCGTACATCGCAAATTTATAGCCCTGAAATCTCTCTTCACTGTTTAATTCACTTGTATGACCTGGCCCGCCGACAAAACCAATCACTTGGTGCCCTTGCGCAATGAGGTGATCGACAGCTGACTTCGCGGCATGAATACGGTCGTAATCAACCATGGTAATTTCCGTACCGTTCGTACAAATCCCGATCAGTGCTAGGTCCTCCACTTTTAGCAAATAGTCAACGATCTCGGAACCTACTTCGCCAACGATAATAATGCCATCGACTTGTATGTCATGTACGCAACGATGCAGCAACGCTTCATCTTTAAGCTCATCGGAGGTATGCATGAAACCCAGAGAATAACCGGATTCCAATATTTTCTTGGTAAATGCCGTAATGATCGGAGAGTAATAGGGGTGATCGTCGTTCAGACGAGCCGTTTGAATGATACAGCCAATTTGCTTCGTCTGCTTTTTCTCTGTCTTTTGTTTGTTCACAAGGAGACGCGCTGATTCATTAGGTGTGTAATTCAATTGACGCACAGCCTCCCAAACCTTCGCCTTCGTTTCCGGGTTGATGTGCCTGCTGGTATCATTTCGTACCACGCGTGAGGCTGTTGAAATGGAGACTCCGACTAAATCTGCAATATCTTTGAGAGTAGGCAATTCATACAGCTCCTTCTATCCAAACCTATATCCAGCCGTTTGCCCAAACGTTATCCTGATATTTGGGGCAAGCGCTTTCTTACAGAATAGTTCATCTCTTTATTAATTGTCAATATGTTTGGCACCATAAATCACAAAAAAAGTGCTGCTCCCTTCACTTCAAAGGATCTGCAGCACTTTTTTAAAACTTAGATCATTATTTTGAAGCAGCAGGTTCGGCTGCTACCTTATACTTTGACGAAACATAGGTGACAGTTTTGGCTTCGGTCATCACCTGAGCATACATCACGTCAAGTTTCGGCTCGACTAGTGTATAGGTAATGACCGCCTGACCCTCTTGATTAAACTGGATCGCATTGATTTCTATACCGTATCCAGGGTTCGGTTTATCACCTCTGGACAGCGTTACTTTGTTCACATCATCATTGACTTTCTCGACCTTTACCGCTACCTCTTCAATTGGAGCCGGCTTTTGAGTATGAGCTTCCAACACACGGATAGCGTTATAGAGCCAACTAGCTGCTTCTCCACGTGTAAGCTCACTTTTAGGATTAAACTTACCGTCCTTATCCAGCGTAGTAATTTTATAAAGCAGCAGCCTCTGTAAAGTACCTTGATAATCAATCGTGATTTGATCCTCATCCTTGATCATGATGAACACTTTGACCAGTGGGAAATTGCCTTTCATTTCTAAGGCACGAACTAATAAGTCCCCAAATTGTTCGCGCGTAATCGTCGAATTCGGGTTCACATCCTTAGGAATCGCCAAACCGTGATAATGAGCAATGATGAAGGCGTCCGCATACCAAGCGTCATTCGCGATGTTCGTATACATGTCCGTTGCTACCGGCTGTTTTTTGAAACGCATTAAATCCAAGTTCAAATCTAAGCCTTTTACAATCATTTGCACGCTCTGTGCATAGCTAATTTTACCTTTAGGTACAAAGTGCTCATTATCGATTCCGCTTACGACGCCACGGTCTTTTAAGGCTAGAATGGATTCTGCTTGCCCTTCATCTAAATCCGAAAAAGCAAATGCTGAACCGAAAGTCAAACTACTGCACAACAAGGTTGTTAACGTTAAAACAGCTATTTTTTTCATCAGCTCTGTTCTCCTTTGGGCATGTAATTGTTTAACCTTTATTTGAGTTACTTATAAAACGTAGAGCAGACAAATTATGTTGCACAATGATTTACTATTATAAAAAGACTTTATTTCCGTTCAATTACCGATACTAATTCTTGCTTAAAACAGTCATCTAAGTGAGCATTACCGATATATTTCAACACCAACTGTTTATTAATGCTATTGCTTTTTAGATAGTTTAATATGAGATCTGTTTTATACTCTCTACCCATCATGTGATAAGCAACACACCATGCACGACGATATCCCAATCGTTAACTTTATCGATGAGTCCTAGATAAAACAGTAACCCGCTTCCACCAAGGGAATATTGAATTTGATTCAGACTGAGCTTTTCGATTATTTCATGTAGTTCCGTGATATCCATTTGTGAATTCTCATTTCTATCGTAGTTTTAGTTATATTCTTGAGAACCAATTGGTTTCCTTTTCATCACGTGCATCAACGGGTTCTATACCACCTTGAATAGACCTTAGGCTCTGCCTCAAGTTTATGTAAACAAATAACCAGCAGCCTCAGCTCCCGGTTAAATAGAATCGTATATTTACAGCGTTGGTGCATTCAAAGCAGTCTGAATGTTAGTCAAGTCAAATTGAATCTGCTCTTTGATGTTCCAAGGATGATACCAGCCTTGTTCCATCATGTACTTCACTATTTTCTCATGCGTATCAATCGCTTCATCTAATTGCTTAGTGAGCAATGCCTTAATCTCCGGAGTACCCGCCTCCGTTACAGCCATCGCGTAGTTTCTTACCCCGCTCTTCGCAGTAATCAAAAAGTCCATAGCAATCACTTGATCAGTCATCGTATGCATACCTGTCAAATGCTCAAGAATGGTGTTCATGCTTTCACCTCCTATACGGTCGCTTTGGTTAAAATCGCCTCAAGCTCCTGCAGCTGCCGCGTTGATACTTCTATATCTTGCAGTAAAATTTCTTTCAAAGCTGGATCTGAAACTAAGAGCTTCATCGTCTTCGCCTTGGTTAAACAGACTGTTTTAAAAGCTGCTATTTCATGAACCTCCAAGGTTTCGTGTAGAGCAAATGACATCTTCTAACATGCACCTCCGAATCACTAGTTGCACCATTACGGTTTAAGAATAACTTTAATACAATTCTCTTGTCTGGTATCAAATATCTCGTAACCATGCTTTGCTTCGCTAAGCGGCAGGATATGTGTAATGACATCACCTGGATCCACTTTGCCAGTATCAATCAGTTCATACATATACGGCATGTAATGAATGACTGGGGCTTGCCCTGTACGAATAATGACGTTTCTTTGGAAAATATCTCCGAGTGGAAAAGCATTATATCGTCCGCCATATACACCCGTAATCTGAATCGTACCACCCTTGCGGACAGCCTGAGAAGCTATGACAATACCGCCCATCGCACCGCCATGCAGCTTTAGTCCAGAGGCAATGGATTCGAGTGGAGTCATTTTTCCGCTCATCCCCGAGCAATCAATGACAACATCTGCACCGCCTTTTGTGATTTCCTTCAAATAATTTCCGATATTCTCCCAATGCTCGAAGTTAACGGTTTCAACCTTATTCGTTCGTTTCGCATGCTCCAAGCGGTAATCTAGATAATCAACTGCGATGACCCGCTTTGCTCCTTTAAACCAACTGAATTTTTGTGCCAGCAGCCCTACAGGACCGCATCCCAGCACGATAACCGTGTCCCCTTCCTTCACACCAGCATTATCTACACTCCAAAAAGCTGTTGTCATGGCATCCGCAATCAAGACTAGCTTCTCATCCGGGTGCTCGCAGCTTTCCGGAATTTTGAAGTGAGTGAAGTTCGCGAAGGGTACCCGCAAATATTCAGCCTGTCCGCCCGGATACCCGCCTGTTGTGCCGGAATACCCGAAGTAAGCTCCCATATCCCCATTCTCGTTCGAGTTATCGCACTGGCTTTCGAGTTGATTTTTACAGAAAAAGCATTCCCCGCAGCTAATATTGAAAGGAATAATGACACGATCGCCTTTCTTTAACTTCGTAACGCCAGAACCGACCTCTTCGACGATGCCCATAGGCTCGTGTCCGATGACATAATCTTCCTGTAAATTAGGGATCATCCCGTGAATCAAATGCAAGTCGGAACCACAGATAGCCGTAGTCGTCATTCGGACGATCATATCGTCGGCTTTCTCAATTATCGGATCGGATACCTCTTTCATTACGACATTTTTGAGGCCTTGATACGTAACAGCTTTCATGCTTTATTTCCTCAAATAACGTTATTGATCTGGTGTCCGATCAAACATGCCTTTACGAGATGTGTCGTCTGGGAACAGCTTCATTTGAGCCATTTGAACAGCATGAGTAGTCCCTAGCTGATCTAGTTTATATTGTTCGTTGAGCTCATAAGGATGGAACCATTTCTTCCTCATCATAAGGTCGGATACTTCTTGATGCAGCGCAATGCCTTGATGCAGCTGGCCGCGGAGGATCGCTCTTGCCCCATCAGACGCCGTTTCCGTCAAGGCAATCGCCGTATTTCTTACTCCTTCTTTGACTCGGACGAGAAAATCCATCGCAAATGTCATGTCGGCCATCTCTGGCATGTTGAGTGCATGACTCGGGTCTAGATAATCGTAGTCTTCCTTCATCTATAATCACCTTCATTTATAATAGGTGTCGGGCGGTGGGGGACGGGGGTTTGGAATGGCGCTTTCGCATAAACGGATTGTAGATCAGCTATGGCTTGCATGGACTGCTCCACATCTTTTTGCATCAATGCTTTTAATTCTTGGTCAAAAACTAAACCTTGCATCATCTTGGATTTTAAGACGCAAAGTGTTTTAAAATTAAGGGCTTCATGCAATTCTAGGGACTCGTGAGCTGCTAAAGTTGGTTGATTTACCATGGGTCACCTCCAATGGTATCTTGTCCTTGAAAAGTAAGGTTATTCATCCATTTGCCACCCACATTATTCAATTGGGACGAAAGTGCTTTCAATGTTAAGATGAGGTAAATTTTCCTGTCAAGGAATTATTACTCATCAAATTCTAACGAAATTCTAATAATGATGAAATATGCTAGGTCAGCTATGGCTTCCCGCTCTATTCGGTAAATTTTAGGGACTTTCAACTGTGATAAAGTAATTCTAGGTGCTAGATTCACCTCAGCTTTTATACCAAAAGGAGGAAGTTAATTCATGCAAAAAAAGAATAAAAACTACCTTGGAAAAACAATATTATCTTTAGGCTTAGCACTCTCCATGTTTGGTGGCTTTTCCACTAGTGCTTTTGCTGCCCCTGTAGCAACAGCAACCGTGAATAAAGGTGTTAACTTCCGTGCCGATCAGAGTACGAGTGCACCTGTTTGGGGATTTGTTAAACAAGGCACTGTGCTTCCTGTTGAAGCTGCTAATGACTACTGGGTTTTAGTCGATTACAATGGAAAACAGGGCTATGTTTCACGTTCTTATGTCACCGTACATGAAAATAAACCTGCTCCAGCACCTGCACCTTCAAATCCTGCTCCCGCTCCAGCCCCTTCTAATCCGGCTGCTGGCGGCAGTTTAGCGAATAAAATTGTCAACACAGCTGCCTCATTTCAGGGTCGTGTAACCTATGTATTTGGTTCGAGGGATCAACAGCGTTTGCGTTTAGATTGTTCCTCCTTCACGCAATATGTATTTCAACTAAATGGCGTTCAAATTCCTTGGGGATCTAAGGCTCAAGCCAAATTGGGCTCATACATTCCACGTAATCAGCTCCAACCGGGTGATTTGGTATTTTTCAGCGTAAGTACACCAGGTCAAATTAACCATGTAGGCATTTACATAGGTAATGGCCGATTCATTAACAACTTGCCAAACAAAGGTGTTGTCATCGGCGACTTCAATAGTTCGTATTGGACAAGCCATTACATCACAGGCCGCAGAATCTAATTTCATTTTGCAAATAAGAACCCTTCCTTTTCCAAAGGAGGGTTCTTTGTCATTTCATCCCTTTTGAAATATTTGGAGAAAGTCGTATTGACATCCCTTTCATCTTACAAGAATCTTAAAATGATTTCCCCATCAATACCAAAATCTGATTTGGACGAGTTCTTTTCAGAACATAAAATCCTGTTCCAGTTGCAGTAGCCATACCACTCTCGTTCGGTCCGCAAAGTCCGCCCGCTTGGCAGGATCCATCATCCCTTACCAGAAGTTTACCAAGCATCCCTATAGCTACCCATTCGGGTCTCTCTGCCCTAGGGATATAGACTTCTGTTGGGTTCCATTCTGGATTTAACATAGGTTGTCGCTCATTTCTTTCGGGTATAATAATTTCCCCTAGAGCATCTGTCAATGCTGGCACTGCCACTTCATGATATAGTGTTCTTCCCCACTCATCCGTCAGATACTTCTGATTCCAGCGCAATTCCCCGCTGTTCGAGAGAAAAGCCGGCTTCGCACTTGTAATTCCGATTACGAAGTGATCCGTGGGACTAGCTATGCGAACTTTGTCCTCTTCCAAAGTGACGAAAAAGCCAGGTTCAATGGGGTTGCCGTCTATCGTCTCGAACATCTCCGCGTAATCTGCCGCCGGACTGCTTACCGTTCCGTCTATTTTAACATTACCATTGCTTAAGATTTTCGCGGCTAATCCTTGTGCTGCGCTGCTTGTCCCGTTGGCTAAATACCAAGAATAGGTCAGCTCATTCGCGGCGCCAAATTGCCCCATGATGTGCACACCTTCCAAATTGTTCGTTGAAGTCTCTTGTCCTTCGGCATGAGAAAAAAAACTGTTCGCCAACGTGTTAACACCCTCGGTATGCGAAGTGAAGCCACTCGCGGTTGTCAATGCACCTTCCGCATGGGAGTTTTGACCACTAGCTATGGTCTGATTCCCTTCAGCATGCGATAAATCGCCTGAAGCCATTGTCCTCTGCCCTTCCGCATGGGCGAACAGCCCGCTTGCTACGTTTAAGTTCCCTTCGGCATGAGAGGCTCTGCCGCTAGCCGTGTTGTTCTCGCCTTCGGCATGGGCGCTTTGACCAGACGCGATCGTTTCTAAGCCTTCGGCATGAGAATCGAGACCCGTTGCTTGCGTCGACTCTCCTTCTGCATGGGCATTGAGTCCAATTGCACGTGAACCTCTCCCTTCCGCGTGAGAAGCAAAGCTCTGCGCTCGAGTCAAGAACCCCTCCGCATGCGCGCCCAAATCTTCAGCACTGGTTTGCTGCCCTTCGGCATGCGAGTATAAACCAATGGCTGTAGAGCCACCGCCTTCTGCATGAGAAGCAGGACCCGACGCATGGGTCAAATAGCCCTCCACATGAGAAGCAATCGTACTCGCCGTTGTATTAAAGCCCTCCGCGTGAGAATAATCTCCACTCGCCAAGGTGTTATTTCCTTCTGCCTCGGAGCATGCCCCCAAAGCTTGCGCCCCACAAGCCATATTCATCCTCTCCTTTATACTGATTGTGAATATATGATTCATACTATGAGATTTCTACATATTTGCTTGTACAATTGCCATTGGGTAAACAAAAGGCAGAACCGAAGGTTCTGCCTTTTGCACTTAAATTATAGCTCAATCCCGAACATTTCTTCTTATAGGTAAGTTGATAAGCCGAATGCTTTATTTCTCTCGAAACTACCTTCTTTAAGGATTGGATTAAATCCATCAATTTTTCGGCATACATAAGTTTAACGATACTATCAGCTCCCATAATATGGCGCGAAGTAAAGGCCATCACATTATCAAGAATGCGAGAATTCTGATAATATTTGGCTAGTGACTCTAAGCTTGTGATCGCATCCCAGTCTCTTCCGTTGCTCCTCCAAGAATCTCACCACTTTTTTCATATATTTTTTGCTAACTGACTATGATGGAAACAGTTTCATAAGCGCCATAGCACCTTCATGTTCTGGTGCTAATTCTAGTGTGTTACGAGCAAATTCCCTAGCAGAAGCATCTTCGCCGACCTCGTAATAGCAAATGGCCATCTCATAAAGCACAGAAGCGTCGTTCTTGTACTCATTGTTGGTCCGTTCAAAGAATAGCAAAGCATCCTGGAACATATCCATTTGATACAATAACATCGCGCAGTCCAAAGCTAAGTCGCGATTTAATTCCATTGGATAATATCCTTGCCACATCAGAAGTATACCTTGTCGAATGTCCGTTAATTCTTCTTCATCACACGCTGGAATTAGGTTCGATAGGCGCTTCGCGCTTTGGAGAAACAATTGAGCATCATATCCGCCCAAACGCCAAAAAGCTAAGAGTTGGTTAATTTCCATGAGATCCAAATGCGAATCAAACCATTCCTTGATACTGAAAAAATCATCAGGACCAAAACGCTCGACAAACCGACGATAGGCTAATCGAGTATGCCCATAACCATGCGGATTGGGTAGCATTAGCATACACCCTATGTTCAAATGGTTGTAAGGATGCGATGTGAATAAGCTCATGGCACCCTTTTGCTCAAATACATACCCAATGGCATGATAATTGGCTGTCAGGGAAAAGCTTCCATGATGAATTAGTTTGGGAGGTTCATTAAATTCCCAATTCTCTATTCGGTGGTCACCTTTATCCGCAGTGAGCAGGAGAAATCCCTCTTGTGAGAGCTGACCAAGTCGTTCCAAACATTGCAGTCCGACGACTGGAAAGAGGATATGGGAATCCTCCAGCTTCTGCGAATACAACGCTAGAACCTCACGATATAGGTACGATTCCTTTTCATATTCATCGGCTCTTCGATAATGATACTCGGGAATGACCCTCTTCAACATTTCCCCAGCGCTACGTTCGGTATCACCCTCAGGGAAGTGCAAAGATACCATGCATTCATAAATTTTGTTTTCGTCTACATAAATTAGTTCTTGCGGGATACTGTCAAAAAAGTAATTCGCAATAACCAGCAGAGGCTGCTGCAAGTCACCCTTTCTAATTCGATCACCAGATTGCATCAAATGAAGTTCGGTGCCATGTACAGCATCAAACTGTGCAAAATCCAAAACCCCTTGTTCCACAAAGGGAAGTAAACTGCGATGCTGCTGCCAAAAGGCGATATTTTTGAAAGCTAAATCACTCATGACATATCGAAATGGAGGAAGTGTTATACCTGCATAATCCCTCAGTTCGCATAGTTCCTTTACAATATGATAGGCTAACCTGCCCGAACCCGCACCAAGCTCCAGAATCGTCACCGTTTCCAATGTGTAACCAAGCTTTGCTCTATCTTGAAGAAACCCAAAAATGATCTCGGCATAGGCTACCGCAATACTTGGATTACTAGTTATGTATTGTGGAACCTCTTCACTCTGCCATGCGCCAATTCCCTGCTCTTCATAATAAGTTCGCTGAAGCTCCCATATAGGTGCCTCACTGAAACGATAAATCTTCTGATCTCTATGTGTCATCGGCTTGAACCTACTTTACTCCATTTTATGAAAAAACAACTCCCATCTTACCATAAAGTACCTCCTAATCAAAAAAGAAAGACAGTTACCCAAATTTCTGGTTAACTACCTTTCTACCAGATAAAGAAAAATTTTTTCACTTATTGAAGGGAATGCAATTCTTGATATGTTGAATGTTGTAATGCAGCTTTTTCTCGTCGGCCGTAATTAGTTCAACAAAAGGAATGTTTAATTTCTGCAGCAAGCCCATCTTGTTCGCATGTAACCCAGTGTCAAAACAGACGATTTCTCCTTCTAAGTCTTTGAGCAGCTGAACAAAGGTACTCGGGAGCAAGGCAAAAGTTGGATCAGATGAACGGGCTGCCATTTGACTTTGTACTTGTGAATAGGGAGTCTGGTTGCTTTGATACGGACTGATCCATTTTAGATGAAATAACGGAATGTACATGACTTGATAAAGGGGTGAATAAAACACAAAGTAGTCTTGTGCAATATGTCTCACATAACCGTGGATTGTCTGATTACTGGAAATATAAATTTCTACGAATCGATCGATCGCACTGTTTAAGATCTGTGCATAAGTGATCTCTCCTGTTTGCTTAACTGGGGCTGGTGGAGACTCCGTGTTCATTTTGTCATCGGCTTGTAATGTGATATTTCTTATATGAGCGATAGGAATATACAAATACTTCTTCTCCATGTAAATGACAATGATATCTGGTCCTACATCGATCAGGTAGCCAATTTTATCCCGATCCCCCATCATCTCAATCTGTACCATCATTCCAATATACGTGTTGAAAAACATCATGGTTGATAACCTCCTTAACTTTCATTTTTTTTAAAAAATCCACTTTACCCAAAAGGCAAGAAAAACCAATGTGAATATTAAAGCTGGAGGAATCGTTATAAATGTAATCTTGCAATAATCCTTCCATGATATTTTCACTTTATGCTGCCTGAGGATATGGAGCCAAATCAACGAAGCCAGTGTCCCAATTGGCAGAAGTAAAGATCCTAAATCACTACCCACGACACTTGCTAAGTAGGTAACCTTTAAAGTCAGAGGGTCTAATCCCAAACCCGTTAACGTGAGAGTTCCAATCATTAATGCTGGGTGATTATTTACTAATGTAGACAAGACTGTGACTAGTCCACCCATTAGCAAGCTACCATTTAATAAATCTCCTGAAGCTAGCGGCTTCAAGAAATTGACTAGCATATGAGTAAGGCCAATATTATTTAATCCATAAATGATAACGTACATCCCGAAGGCGAACACGAGAATATGCCACGGAGTCTTCTTTATCATATCGACAGGAGATATTTTGAGATATATCCAACGCCAAGTCAGTAGAATAATTGATCCAATAACAGCCACAAGACTTACCGGTATATTCATATACGAAGCAGCAAAAAGGCTTACACGAACCATAAATACAAACAATAATATATTTCTCATAAATTTTGTTCGATCTTTAATGACTGGCATCGATTTTGGAGGATCAACGTATAAGGGATGTTTTCCAGGTCCTATCGCGTTTAATGGCAATTTCTTAGGAAGTATGCGGTAAAAACAGAGAAATAAAAGCAATAAAAATACGATTAAACCTAACGTAGAGGGGATAAACATCATTAATGTGTGCATATATAAATCCATGCCGACAATTTTTAGCGCAATGAGATTAACAATATTACTAACACCAATAGGAGCACTAGAAGCAGTAGCAATTAGGGCGCCTGAGAGTAAATAGGGAATTTTCTGATGATTTTTTAAACCTAAATTCTGAAGAACAATAATTAATATAGGCGTTGTTATCATAATGCTGCCATCATTGTTGAAAAATAGAGTCATCAGGAAACAAAGTAGATTAACGTACCAAAATAGACGGACCCCTGATCCTCTGGCTCTTGCCATTAAACCTTCTGCTGCCCATTGGAAGAATCCAAAGCTCTCTAATACGATGGCCATGACGATGGTAGCCATAATCGTGATAGCAGCGTCACTGATCGTATTTGTTATTTTCAGCAAATCAGCAAACGAAACACTGCCACTTAGAATGACGAGGACAGCTCCTCCTATTGCCGGAATCGCTTCATTCAACTCCTTAGGACGCCATAGAATGAGGACAACTGTCATTAGAAATGCAGCTATTGTTAGGGTTACCATTGAGGAACCGATCATAAATTTTCACCCCGCTTTTTGAAGAAGAATTCTTATTAACTATCTGTGAAGACTGCCTCATACGTCTATTCTCTTAATGAATGCCATATCAGGCATAGTCAAGTCTACGGAAGGTGCATTTTCATAAACGGCTTCTATTTCGGGCTGTAAAGGCGGTTTAAGTAAAAAGTATAGTAGAATCCCTGCAAATATAATGATAAACATGACGACCATTGTCATTCCCTCCCTTCTACCATCTACCACCATCTATCATTAGTAGTTACTGATACAGTATGTATACGGGACCTGTATACATTTTGCTATAAACGCTTACCCCCATCTTTCAAATATTCCACTTATGTCTAGTAAAGGATGAACTGGAACAACAAAAAAACCAAATGCTATGGGGCATTTGGTTGGCTAGAGCTTTTCCATTTCTTGCTTAATAATTTCCCGCCTTTCCTTAATGTAGTTCAATATTAATTCTGGCTCACCTCTGAATTCCGAATAAGGCCATTTACGATTATAATCATTCAGCATATAGGGGGCTATCGTACCGTGTAAATGTTCAATCATCGGGGATATCTGTTTCCGTGTAAATGATGTACGAAGAATGGAAGTAAGAATTTGTTTATAACGCAGCCTAACGCTCTTGAAATTCATCAGTTTTGCGGTTAAGCCATTGTAGCCTTTAATGCGAACCAAGTCGCTGCCACATACTTTCCCGTAGCAATTCCTCCCCCACGTGCCTTCATAATCCCAGGGTATGATGCGGTATAATTTGCTTGGCCTGTGACGATAGATCGCATAATTTTGATCAAAGCCATCAAAATTTCCAGTGAAAACGGCTCCTGCTAACCATCGCAAATAATTATCTATATCCAGATGGGATTGTAAGTATTGAGCTAATGGTTTCCCAGACAGTTTATTGATCTTGGAAATGAATGCGCTCAGTTCTTTTCTTTCGGCGCTTAAGCCCATGATTTGCTCGTATCCTTCAAACATCGACTTCTTATGCCTTTTTGTTTCCGGGTGAAACAGTTCAAAGTTGGCATCATCGTCCACGGCATAGAAAAGGGATTGCGCACTAATCCTCCGTTTCCTGAAGAAGTTTTTATCAACAGCTTCTATTTCTAAATAAACCCCCTGATTCTCACCGTTTAGCTTCAATTCAAAATGCTTTGTTTGTGGACTAGGTACACCAATTCGTTGGAAAAATCGAAAGGAGAGCGCATTCCGTATCATCGAAGGATCATCATACTCTGCATTCAGATGGTAAGTCTTACCCCCGTATACAATTTCATACGATTTCTTCCTATACTCTCGCGTGTGCCCACCCCGATAACGAACCTTAATAGGAACATGTTTCCCTTTACTCATTAGTACACCGTTTACGAATTGATTACTCCAAACATCTTCATTCAACTTCCTAAGCTGCTGATCCTGGATTACGATATGTCGAGTCGGTATCATGGCACACCGCCTTTTTGCATAATAAAAAGCCTATCTATAGTAGATAGACTTTCATTCTAGATTAATTTATTCGTGATTATGAACGATTGCCACGGCTCTTGTTACCTCTTGTTTTGTTTCCGCGAGTTTTGTTGCCTCTCGTTTTGTCGCTTTTGTTTCCTCTTGTTTTATTACTCTTGTTGCCTCTCGTTTTGTCGCTTTTGTTGCCTCTCGTTTTGTCGCTTTTGTTGCCTCTCGTTTTGTCACTCTTGATGCCTCTCGTTTTGTCGCTTTTGTTGCCTCTCGTTTTGTCACTCTTGTTGCCTCTCGTTTTGTCGCTCTTGTTGCCTCTCGTTTTGTCGCTCTTGTTGCCTCTCGTTTTGTCGCTCTTGTTGCCTCTTGTTTTGTCGCAATTGCATTTGTTAGATAAACTAACCTCCATCTTCAAAAACCTCCTTATAGTTGATAGTGCAGTCTATGATAGGAGATTTGAATTGGATAGAGATATTGGTTGATATAGAAAAATTAATTATTAGTAGGTTCATTCTTTTGGTGGAATTATTGCAAAAATAGATTCTAATCTAGTACCTCATCTTTAACGGATACATATACTTATATTACAAATGAGCAGCAATGACATTGGTACAGGAGGTGAACACAAACTAGTATCCGCTGCTTATATTCAACTAAACCACATTCCTGAGAGGGGAAATGACAAAATGAGTTTAAACTATTTAGGTTCATTAATCGGTACTGAGGTTAGAATCAATCGTGGAGGTCCTGACTCTATCGTTGGTAGATTACTCTCCGTCCATCATGATTACTTAGTAGTCCGTATGAATGATGGAACAATTGTTTACATTCAATTACAGCATATCAAAAGCATTAGTGGCAGCAATGCTAGCAGAGGTAACAAAAGTAACAGTAGCAATGGAAACAAAAGCAACAGAAGTAACAGAAGCAATAGAAGCGGCAGAACTCCTCAACGTTTTGAGCATGCGTATACCTTTGAAGGACTCTTGAATCAAATGAGATACACATTTGTTCAAATCAACCGCGGAGGCCCTGAGAAAATTGAAGGTCTTGTCGTATATTCCGGGGATAATGTCTTGCTGCTTGTTGTGAATAATGAAATCATCCGTATTCCAATCTTCCATATTAAAAGTATTAGTGTAGGCAGCAGAAATAATAGCAAAGGCAATAACTCGAATAGCTCTTCCAATAAAAACAACAATAACAACAAAAGCAACAATAATAAAAGCAACAATAACAAAAGCAATAAAGCAACAGCCTCACAAATCGTAGCCATTAAACTTTTACTGAAAAAATACCGCGCTCTTTAAATCTAGTAGAACTTGCTGCACATATGATTCCCATATCCTATAACCCCAATCTCGTCGCAGGCGCGCTGATTGCTACGGCATTCAGCGCGCCATTTGGGGTTATTTATGCACGAAATCAATAAGGCTAAAGCATTTCTACTAGATTGAAAGGAGGTGCAAACTGTGGAAGCCATGACAAAACTAATTGACAAACAAGTGGAGCTATCATTCTCGGGGGTCCAACAACCTTTAAAGGGCGTGCTGCTTGAGGTAGGCAGTGATCTTATCGTGATTTTCAATGAATTTCATTTTTACTATATTCCAATTATCCATTTACAGTATTTAAAGATCGATACCTATGCCAACTCTTCCATAGACCCACCTTCGGAATATCCTTTTGACCTTCAGTCTGCGTCAATCTCTTATCGTAAGATGTTGATGAGCGCTAAAGGGATGTTCGTTGAAATATATATCACTGGCAATCAAAGCATACATGGGTACTTGACTCATATCATGAATGATTATTTTGCCTTCCACTCCCCTGTGTTTCATACAATTTTTATTTCGATGAAGCACGTCAAATATGTGATCCCTTACCATCCTAATACGACACCGTACTCGATGAAAATGGAAAATTTTCTCGTACAACCTTCTCAAGTTACGTTTTCACGCACGTTTGATCAACAATTAAAAAAACTGGAAAGCCAGTTTGTTATCCTGGATCTTGGGGAAAATCCAAGCAAAATTGGCGTCCTTCACTCAGCGGACTATCCTTTTCTCGAGCTTCATACAGCTACCGGGAAATCGATTCTGCATAGTGAGCATGTGAAAACCATTCATTTGCCATCTGCTCGCAAAAATGACAACTTTGGAGGGCGCATTTTCTAACGTTGACGTCCAGAATGGACGTCATTTTGCTTTGCTGTGGCAATTGGGCATTCTGGGCATAGACTAATGCATAAACTTCGAGAGGAAGACCATTATGACCTACAATTATTCTAACCCGCCGCAACCACTTCAAGCTTGGCCGTTTCAGCATACGAACCACCCCCCGATTCCGCATCCCGCATGGCCTTACATGACTCAGGCTCCTTGGGCTCGGGATTATGAACATGAGTACCGTGAAAGAGATCAGCCTCTCACTTTTGTACTGATTCACGGCTCGTGGGCAGATACAAGCTTTTGGTCCGGGGTTGCGTCTGAATTACGTAAAAAAGGCCATACCGTCTATGTTCCTGAATACCCAGGACATGGCGCTGACCCTAACAAGAATGTTACACATGCAGTGATGACCAAATCCATCGCCGATTACGTAACATCTCGCAATTTAAAAAACATTATCTTGGTTGGCCACAGCTTCGGTGGAAGTTTAGTCCAAAAAGTAGCAGAGCTTATCCCCGATCGTCTGAAACGACTCGTTTTCATGAACGCTTTTGTAGTTAAAGATGGTGGATCGCTAGCCGATGAGTTTCCTCCTTCTATGCAAGCCATGTTTAAACAGCTCATAGAAAGCTCTAAAGACAATACAGTGATGCTTCCATTTCCTTTTTTCAGAGAATCCTTTGCCAATCTAGCAAGTTATGCGCAAGCTCAACAGCTCTATAAAAAAGTTACACCCGAACCAGCTGGGCCCTTATTTGAAAAGTTTGATTTGAAGAAATTTTACAGCCTGCAAGTACCCAAAAGCTATGTCCATCTGATGGAAGATACAGTCATACCACTTGGAAATCCAGATTATGGCTGGCATCCGCATATGTCAAGCCGACTGGGATTATATCGATTTATTCAAACACACGGTGATCATATGTCAACAACGGAATACGAGCCGAAGCTTATTGCACGAAAGATTTATGAAGCATCTAGAGACTAACAAGCTATCAATAATTGATAAGTATTTAATAATTCATCCAACTCACTGGATAATCGCAATATGAACTCGGAGCGCAGCTCGTACATGTTTCCAGCATGGTTAAGCTCATCTCTTTTAGCTTCTATTTTCTTCTCTAGTTCAATTAACGAGTCCATCGTGCATGACCTCCAGTGAATAGTCTATTATTTATATATTTTATACAAATATTGTTAAGAAAATATGAGTATGACTAAGAAAACTATGAAAAAGCGCAGTTGTTGATGTGACAACATGCGCTTTTTTAGTTTAAGTGCAAGTTGACTGATTTTTTTGCTTAGGATTATCTCGCAACCAATTCAACATATCGTCAATCGTATGCACAGGTACAATTAGCAGCCCGGGTGCTCCTCGTCTTGCTTCTGCCTCGTTTTGAGCTGGAACAAAGAATACATCGGCATTCGTTCTGCTGACACTATAGGCTTTCTGCTCTAAGCCACCAACTGGACCAATCGAACCATCGGGTTCCATGGTACCCGTGCCTGCTACACGATTCCCATATGTAACACCGCATGGTGTGAGCTGATCAATCAATGTTAGTGCCAACACTGCACCATGCGAGGGTCCTCCCTCATGCAGCAGATAGTTATGATATTTCACCGGGTCTGGAATATCATATTGCACCTCATTCGCAACTTGAATGCCGAAAGCAGCACGGCTCGGATCATCCGGATTTTCCCGTGTCTTAACCGATAGACTAACTTGCTGCCCGCCGCGCAGCACCAACACCTTCACTTGATCTCCGGGCTTGGTCATTTTCATGCGGGCTGTCAGCTCTTGTACCGTAGTAACGCTATCATCATTTACTTTCTCGATCACATCACTTAGCTGTAAGACGCCAGCGCCGGGGCTATCTTTTAGAATCGCCGTAATGCGAACCCCATGCGAGGTGATTCCCTTGCCCTTACCTAGTTTCTGATAAGCAATTGCACTTCCTGCGGCGTTCGCATCCTCCTTCATCGTGCGAACTTCTTGGTTGTACTCCCCTAGAGACATACCGAGATTCTTCGGCTCAAATGTATACTTAGGAAAAAGCTTCGCATATAGCCAATCGATTGGGAATGCTGGTCGCTCAAAGACGAGCACACCCGAAATATCACCATGAACATTTCCCCCACCCGCCTGAGCGTAACGATTCATATTTAAGGTCAATCCTGGGTAAGTGACCATGGAATTCGTCGGCCAGAACATCACAAGCAATAGACACAAAATGGAACCAAACACGGTTATACTCTGAACAGGCACCTTGCGACGCATCCGTTCATGGAAAAATAAATTTATAAATACTAATAACCAAGTTATAAGAAAAGTACTCACCGAAATTTCAACTTTCTTCGGAATCGTTAGCAGAATAATGACACTTGCCAAGGAAGCTGCGATTATCGCGATGCTTCGAACGCGAAGCCAGATACTTCTTTGCGAGAACATATGCCATAATGCGCCAGCCATCCAAATAATAGGAATCAAGGCAAGAGCATAGATCAGCAGATCAATCGCATCTATCCAATAAATCCTTGTACCCAAACGCAAGGGATCAGGCAGCCAAATTAATTCCCCTGTTACAGCTAATATCAGGGCTAAAACCATACCCAAATAGTAAAGTCTTTGCCAGCGTGCCATCCCTCAAACATCTCCTATTTCACCGAATCGTAAAAGAGCAGACACCCCAATCATAAGGTATCTGCTGCTTTTAACTAAGTTAACTCGTTCATATATTTCACGACTTCATCATAGGAAAGCTTGCCACCGAAAATATCTAAGGCACTCCCAATGGTGATATCGAGCTTCCCGCGGGACAACTCTTTGAATAGCTCAAGATCCGCGAATGATCTTGCTCCTCCTGCGTAGGTAGTAGGTATAACAACCCATTCAGCCAGCGTACTGACCAAGCTTTGCTGAATCCCGCTTTGTTTGCCCTCAACATCAACAGCATGAATTAGAAACTCATCACAATATTGTTCCAAAAACCGAATGTTTTCATGATTCAATTCAAAGTCACTTATTTGCTTCCATTGGTTAGTAGCGACGAACCATTTGCCATCTTTCTCCTTACAGCTGAGATCTATGACCAAATTATTCTTTCCTACCTCAGCTACGATTCGGTTAAGATTGTCCATATTCAATTTCCCGTCGCGGAAAATATAGGAGGTAACAACGACGTGCGAAGCACCTTGTTCAAGATAGTAGCTAGCATTCTCCGCATGAATACCACCGCCAATTTGCAAACCGCCAGGATACTCTCGCAGCGCGTTCACGGCTTCATCCTTATTCCCGTCACCAAGCATGATGACATGCCCTCCAAGTAGATGATCCCTTTTGAACATCGCGGCATAATAGGTTGAGTCATAAGAGGAAACAAAGTTTTCAATGATTTCCTTCCCCTCCGTACTTAATGTCTCACCTACGATTTGTTTAACTTTTCCGTTGTGTAAATCGATACAAGGTCTAAATTTCACGAAAATACCCCCACTAGAATCAATTGCTGCTAGATCAATTTTCCATCAATTATAGCACAAATAGCTCTCTGATGAGGGTGGAGTACAATTAACATTTTTAACAAGCTGCCTTCACCCAGTCATCTTCATGAAAAAAAACCTCATCCACAGATGAGGTTTTCTTGATATTTTGCGATAAAATTTACTTTCTAGTGAATCCTTCTTCGTCCAGATACTCTTGAACCTCTTCATAGGTTTCAAAGGCGCAGTCTAGATTGCTTCCGGCATAGATATACCATAAATCTTCAACAAAGGTAACGACCAAGAGATGGCCGTCTTCATCTATCCAATTCTCTTCTTGTTGGTCTGTTTCATGCTTTGGAATCTTCTTGGATGTCTTACCCGTTAAAGAATGAATCGACTTCTCGATAATGTCTCGAAGCTCTTCCGCGCTGAAATCACGAATATTTATTAACCCTTTGTTATCCGTAGCATATCCTTTGATATATTCAGCGTATACAAATCCATTTCCGTTTGGGTGCAGGTGATAAACAACCGTCTTCTTATCATAAGCACTTTCTTCATAATGAAAATTAATCCGGCCAAGTGATACATTTTTCCGTTCTAACTCGGGAAAAGATTCCACGATAGCTAATTTTTCCTCTAAACTAAGCATACAAGCCTCCGTAACCTACTCAATAACCTGGATTTTAAACACATTCTCCAATTTTCCATCTGATCTTTTTTTCAAAGGCACTTTAATGTCTCTTCCGAGTTCTTTGAAAAAAGTTTCAACATCACACTGTACATTGGAAAGGATAACTTTGAATGAACCGTCTTCGACAATGTTCTGATTAGCTTCTGCAAGGACCTTAACATCTACCGCGTATTTCTTTGTTAACGTGTTGATGTATCGGCTGAAAATTTCAAGTAATTCCTCATTGTTAAAATTTTCAATAACCAGTTTTCCCTTGTTCGTAAAATTTAATTGAACGTTCACTTTTAAATGTCCCCTTTTCCTATAAAACCGATTATTTTCTTGTGGTAAAAACATGCTGACCGTCTGGTTCTTCCTCATTGAAAAGGATCCAATCCCTTGTTGGCATCGTTGGCTTTACATCGATCAAATAATGCTTCTCTTCTATTTTACTTGTTTTTATGGGTATGAAGCAATACAAAAGCCAAATTCATTTTTAAAAATAAAAAGAAGCAGGTCATTCCCTGCCTCTTCTTGTCTTATATTGTATAATTATAACACACTTTTATGAATTCTAAGCAAAAAGGATGGAATCTCAATGGCCTTTGGCATAAAAAGAGAAGAACTTCAACAATGGAAGGCTGCCGTTAGCCGCGGCGAAATTGCCTTTTTGACTCATTACTGGTTGGATAAACGCTTTGTTGGCATTCGAACCGTCACGAAAGTGGGGTGTTCTGACTTGGATCGACTATCCAAATGGTGTATATCACATGGATTAGACCCGCAATATATTCACTATAGTCCTTCCTATCCCCATTTCGACCTCTTTGGCCCCATGCAAAAGCGAATATTAGAACTCGAGAATAAATGGGAGCAGATCGAAAGATTCAAACTCTAATAAATTTAAAATGATTTAAACACGTTTCGCATGTTCAAATCGATGGATGCCAAAATCAGTAAGCGTCGAAGCAAGAATAGCTTCTCTAAGTTTAATTAAACTTGGCGTAAATCTCACTTCAATATTTAATGCCATCAATTGATCTAATAATTGACTAATGGGCTGCATGTCCAATGGTCTGACCGTTTGCTCAGAAATGAAGTAACCTGCGGTTTCATCAAACATTTCAAAGCCTTCTCTTGCAAATGTATACCGATACATCGTTGTCTGACTGATTTGTGAATACCAATCGTTCTCCACCACCATAACCGTGTCAGAGGAACTTACTCCAAAAAATGTTCGCTCATCTTCTTCACTCATCGTTTCTGTTCTCTTGTACACAATGCGCGGACAATTCCGTGGCACATAAAAAGTAAAGGCATGCTCAGGGTCTATTGCCCAAACGACTGGAGGCATATCTGTACGATTTGCCTTTACTCTTGGGATGAATACCTCAATATCGGGTTCATGGCTAAAATGATATAACACCATTAGATCACCTCTTCATGATCCATAATTCTAGAGGCATGATGAAATACCTTTAAATAGTAATAGGCTCGTATACATAAATAACCATATGTTATACTAAATATTTGTAAATATTAAAACTTGTGAATTTGGAGAACCTACATGATCCCGAAACTTAAAATTACCTTTGTCCTCATTCTTTGCATCTTTTCACTTATTTGCTTCTCCCTTGTTGCTACCCAGATTCAAGGCCAACGAATCGCGCATTTCGATCACAATGTCATTAGTCTCATTCAAGGAATGGAATCGCCTGGACTCACCCTATTCATGAAAGTATTCACTTTCATTGGTTCAACCCCGATCGTTGTCGTCATTGCCCTCACTGCCATACTTTTTCTTTATTTTGTTTTACATCATCGTTTTGAGCTCATTTTCTTTATTTCCATAGTTGCTGGTACTGGTATTGTTAATTTGCTCCTCAAATTGTATTTTGCTCGTCAAAGACCCGACTTGCATAGACTTATCCAAGAAACTGGCTACAGCTTTCCCAGTGGGCATTCTATGGAAGCCTTCGCGCTTTACGCGTCGCTTGCTTTTCTCCTTTGGCGGCACCTCTCTACGAGAATCAGTAGAAGCATCACTATCATCATTTGCAGCATCATGATCGTTCTTATTGGAATAAGTCGAATTTATCTTGGAGTTCATTACCCGAGTGATGTCTTGGGCGGATACTTAGCTAGCGGGGTCTACTTCACATTAGGAGTATGGTTATTTCAATGGTACAAAGAGTATCGAGCTTACAAATTTGCTAAGTAATTTCGTTAATTTGCCTCAATCTCGTTTCAAATCGACTTATGAATTCTATCGAATACTCGCCAATTGCTACTATTTGATCACGGACAAGCCCTGGAAATTCGGAATGATGGATATCTAGATTATCATCAAGTTCGTTATACCAGGGCAATAAATTCATTTTGATAATTAACAAACGACTTTTCACCTCGAATTCCACCTTTACAGCGTCATATTAAAGTTTATTCCAATCACGCTGTTTGTGTCCTAGTTGAATAAGCCAATTATAGTAGTGTTATTCCCCATTTCTTCTATTAACTATGTAATAGCCCCGCAAAAGATAGGGCTGGATTAATTGATCTTCATCGGTTTAATAGAAACTTAGCATATCTTAACGGTGTCTCATACGTATTATTAAAAGTCTGATGCATTTTTAATTGCTTAAATTCATACCGTTGATCTCTTCCATTCACTTCGATAAGTTTAACTCGCCCATTCAGGTCAACGCCAACATCCAGTCCGACGTCAGCCATAGATGGGATGCGCTCACTTAGGTTTTCAACGATCAACAGAGATACTTGCTCAACAGATGCCTTTATTCGGTATGGATCAAAGCCGCTAGCCCGAAACAATTCTTCACATCGTCTAGCTTCTCCGCCTTTAGCCAAATTCGTAACATGTCTACCTGACGCTGCAACTTTGCCTGCAATACCCGTAATCTGCCACTTTCCTTTATCCCCGCGCTGGGCGGAAATCCTTAGATCGTAGGGTCGACCATTATACGTTGCCAATGAAATCGCTTGTTGGATGAGATAGCTTTGTTTTCCAACCTTTTCATGGATAAAATCTTGGGCTTTCTTTTCACTAAGCATTTTCGGTTCGTTATTACTCCAGCAAACCTGCCAATCCTCGTTTTCCTTCTGAGTGACTTTAATCACCCCTTTACCAACACTGCTATTCGTCGGTTTAATGTATAGAGATGAAAATCTTTTCATAGCATCTACCATTTGCTCTCTTGAGTAAGCCATAGTTTCAGGAAGATACTCTCGAATTGCTTTGAATGTCGATAATAACTTGTGAATACGAAGTTTATCATGGCGATTTTGCCCATTGAATACAATACTTGATTTGGAAAGAAGACTTAATTGCTTTTGTAAATACGGCGTAAGGGTCATCGCACGATTATGAGTGACTTTGGGAATAGGCAGCCTAATGAGTCGATACTTTTTATTTTCATAGCATAAGCCTAAAACAGACTTCTCATTGATATGCTGAAGGCACATGTAGAATGGCGTCATCCCCAGATTTTCAGCGGCATTATTATAAAGATCGATTCGTTCATATCCGGTCTGCTGCCTGTGAATACCCAAATAAGTTTTTCGATCTAGAAGAATTCCAACCACACTGCTCACGTCATCACCTTCGTCTAATAGGATCACTTTTACACTGTATGCAGTCAGAGTCCACCTGGTCCAAATTACTGCAAAAAAGAGCCGCGGGGGTGGCAGCTCTCCTGGTTCCATAACTATTGCTTCTTGTACATATAAACCATCATTTCCTCATCATAGCCCTGTCCCGCATATTCCAAAGCATTGCGTTCAACGCCATACGTCTCAAAGCCTAATTTGCGGTAAAGGTCAATAGCTGCTCCGTTCGTGGTTACCACGCTAAGCGTCACTTGCTTTAAACCTTCCAACTGATTCCCTCTACGGATCACTTCTACCATTAATTGCTTCGCAATCCCATGCCCGCGGTAGTTCTCCGATACGTATACACCCCAAATAAAGGCTTTATGTTTCATCTTTAGACTTTGCTCTCTTTTAAAACCTACTGTCCCAATAAGCTGACCTTCCGTTGTAAAAGCACCCAATATATAATTGCTGCTATCTTGACCAATTCGTTTCACAATTTCTTCTAAAGGCAGCAGAACCGATTCTTCATATGCTGCACCGAACGCATCAGGGTGTTTATGCAGTGCCTCAAGCCGCAGCGCCCAATACGCCTTCGCTTCTTCTACCCGGATATCTCTGATCTCAATCTTAGTACTACTCATATACTCACCATCCCACACTTTCAAACCAGAGTCCCTGTTGTTTCTTCTCTAAGGCAAGCCGAATATATGTAACCATATTGTCAGGAAGCTCCCGCAAATGAAACCATTTCAATTGCTCGCACTTCTCTGGCTCTTTATTCGTGATCTCCCCCTGCCAGCTATGTACATTTAGAAAGAAGTCCACCCATTCCGAGGTCGTATTTTTACGATGCATGACACCGATAATTTCAATATCTGTAGGCTTGATGACAACCCCTGCTTCTTCTTTCGCTTCTCTTATTGCAGCTGCGATGACCTCTTCACCGCCATCCATTCGGCCTGCAACAACGCTCCAATTGCCGTCTTGAAAGCCGGTATTTTGTCGCTTCAATAATAAAACTTCTTCGTTTCGATAAAACAACACATGCACAGAGCCATATAAAATAGGTGTTCTCAAAATGATCCCCCTTCATCAACATATCCCTATCAGACTTCCTTAAAATCCCACTAACATTTAACTGATTTTATCAGATTGCTGCTTGCATTGTAAATTGTATAAATATAGCAAAAAAAGGAGCCAAATGGCCCCTTATCTGCTAATTATTCATTAACATTCAGACTTTGATAGGATAAAGCAACATCTAATTGCCCCTCATCGTTTGGTAACATCGCGATATCAACTTTCCCGTTTCCATCGAAATCTGCAACGGTGATACGTCCATTCGCTCGGCCCCATGGTCCAAAAACCGAGAGTAGCTTGTATTCATTCTCCGATGTTTGTAGATACACTCGGTTCGTTAAATTTTTGGAGTCAGAGCGTAAAATATCTTCCTTGCCATCCCCGTTAAAATCGCCGAATCGGATGCCGCCAAGCTCATCGGGAATGTTCAATGAAACCTTATTCAGCTTCCATTGCAAGTTCACTGTATCCAATTCAAATTCCACGCCTTGGGAGGTATTCTCTTTGAACAAAAACAAGCGTTGACTGTCTTCATTTCGTAAATTCTTCACAAGTAGATCCCTGGAAGAATTGGACCTAAATGTGTAAGGCTTAATTTCTTTAACTTTCCCACCATGCATGTATACACCTAGAAGTTGACTTCGATCTTGCGATTGACCGGCAAGGATACAGTCCCCATTGGACTGACGCAATTCATACAAATCATACCAACGTTTAGCCGGAATCGCCCAAATTTGTTGTCGCTCGAACGAAGTCCCATTGGATGCGTAGCTTTCCAGCTTGCCAGAAGGTCGAACGACCCAAAGACCTTTTTTACGGCGGTCATTCATACTATTAAGTGTAAATGATGAGCCATCTGTATACGGCAAGGACGCCCAAACCCTTGGTGCAGGTTGGTTTTCATTACGTAATCCATCGTACTGAGCTTGAATGACCGACAGATTGGAGGTCTTCTTATCCCATGTCACAATGTCATCTTGATTCCTGCCTGATACATTGCCGATTTGTACGAGTGTGGATTTTGAGCTTCCAACTTTCAAACTCACAGATGGTGCAAACGGTATGTAATCATGAATGGAATAGAACGGATAACCCTTCAATTGAATTTGCGTGATTAACCTTTGTAACACACTTTTATTCTCACCAGCGTATTGATATTGCGGTATACCGTCCTTCAGTATCTGTTCTCCCCAATCATCCACGACCGGCACGAGATAGCTGAACTCCAAAAAAGGATGATAGAAAAATGAGTTAATTCGCTCTGTTTTCCCCATTTGATTTAGAATAAACTTCTCATCTTTACCACTAGGGATATAGGAAAGTGTTG
Source organism: Paenibacillus andongensis (assembly GCF_025369935.1). Taxonomy (NCBI): domain Bacteria; kingdom Bacillati; phylum Bacillota; class Bacilli; order Caryophanales; family Paenibacillaceae; genus Paenibacillus; species Paenibacillus andongensis. Next base: position 4,194,538 of record NZ_CP104467.1, read on the forward strand.
TCGGTACGAACACATTGCCAAACGACGTATTTCCAAACCCCTTATTAAGAACATTCATATATTGCGCTGCAGGTGGGTTGGAATCGATCGTAACATCAGGTTGATAAAAAAGGCCGAAATACGAACGAAACACCTTATCCTGTTCGGGTGTTGTATGATAATGCGGCGCTTCCCAGAAATGAGGTGATAAATTAGCAAGGCGAAAACGGCGATAACCTTCTTGCACACGCTGTTCCGCAAAAGCAGTAGTCGCAGTTTCAGGCTTATCAACGATATTAAATTCGTTGCCAATACCGGAGGCTTGATGTCCATCCTCACGATAAACATCACCCACTTGATGCGTATAACCATGCATGCCAATAGATCCGCCATGCTCCGCAGCTTCGCGTAGAACTCGATCAAAAGCTTGAATATAGTCATTATCCAACTGATCAATAGCGCGATCATAACGTTTACCGTCTTGACTTATATTGATCCAACGCGGGATGACCGCCATACTATAGTGAACATGCTGCTGATGCAAATAATCAAAGACGGCTCTCAACTTTCCGAGCCCTTCAGGTGTACTATAATAGCCTCCAGGACCTATGTCCTCTAACCGAAGCATCATGAATCGCGGATTATTATCGGCTCCTTCAACGGTGATGATGTGATTTAAACCGATGTATAAACTTAAAGTAACGATGCCTGCTATCACATACTTCAACCAATTGTATTTCTGTAATGAGATCCTCAACAAGCAAACTCCCCCCAAGGATGCTGGATCATTTTCTAAACCATGCAATTCACAAACTCTATAGGTCTATTGGACTATATCCATGGATAATTGTCTATTATAAGTTATTACGATAATTTTTGGTGCTGCTAATGGAAATGCTTATACCAAATACCCGCATACTCAGGCACCACATGCCAATTATTTGCCCTTACTTGCATTCCAAAATCCTCCCCAAAGAAATAGGAGGTTAATTGTACAGCCTCATCCACATCTTTGAACTTATAATCGGTGGCTAGCGAGGTGTGTTCAAACCCATATTCGGTTTCTAACAACTGGTAATAAGGTGCCAAATAATCATATCTCGTCGGTTTCGCAAAACCTGTTCCCAAAGTCTCCAGAATAATCGCTGTTCCGCTTGGTCTAAGAATGCGTCTAATTTCAGACATCATTTGTTTCAAATTATTCTCCCAACCCACGTTATTCGAGCTAGCAAGATAACATAAGCTCCACCCTGCTACGACGAGATCCTTGCTAGCGTCCTCAATTGGCAGGGCTCTATGGTCGGAAACAATCGTCCGCCAGTTAGTTTTAGAAGATGATGAAGTTAACTTTTTCTCTAACACACGAAGCATGGCCTTTGAGCTATCCAGACACCAAAGTGAATTGGCTTCTTCGGCCAGAAACATGGAAAGCCTTCCAGTACCTGCTCCTAAGTCTATCACATCCAAATGCGCATAAGGCCTTATCTCATGAATTACCTTTGCTAAATTTGGTTGCTTACTAATTAATAGATCGTATGTTTCAGTGTTATCTTGATAAATATTAGTATCACGAGACATGCTCATTCCTCCTTCAAGTTTTTCTAAGAATAAACCTTAACCTAAGGTTAAGGTCAAGCGTTTGAAGGAATTTTGAGAAGGAGTACAACATGAGTGCGCTTACAACTTTGAAATCACATATACACTCCAATCTTATCACGCCGTTCATGATTTGAATATAAAAATGATACCGCTTTCAGGTTTGACTCAGTGGGACTGAAGTGCTACAATTCAAGCAAATTTGGTTACAAAACATGATTGGAGGGAATGCTCCTGCATCATTTTAAACATAAATGGCAATGGACGATTTTGGTCTGGATCATTCTTGGGTTGTTCGTATTTCCTTTGACACCGCCAATTTCACACCACTATTCTTTCGATACCGATAGCATCGTATTATCCAATACGACCCATGTCTTAACCGTTCAAGCACATCCGCCATCCAGAGACACATTACGAGCTCACGAAGACAAGATTCAGTGGCACGATGATTATGATAAACAATATGAAATGACCGTATTTGTTGTTTTTATTATTTTTATATTATCTAACATATGGGAGCGACTGAAAGGTATCTTATTAGCTTTTCTCAAATTCATATCGGGTTACACAGGCCTCATTCTTCATTATTCATTAGAACCCAACTGAATGAAAATGTGGAAAAGAGGAACCCTTTATGTCAAACCTAACAGCTGGAACTGAACAAGCACGCTCCCAACATCAAAAGTTAACCCGCATTAAATTTATACGTAGAATTATTTTTATGATCGTCGGATCTGCCTTATTTTCTATTGGTTTAGAAATTTTCTTAGTCCCCAACAATATTATTGATGGAGGCGTTGTAGGGATTTCAATCATCGTCTCACATTTGACAAAAATCCCATTAGGCGTGTTTCTCGTTATTTTGAATGTCCCTTTCTTACTTTTAGGGTACAAACAAATCGGCAAAACATTTGCCATCTCCACCTTATTCTCTGTCGTCCTTATGTCCATAGGAACCTCCCTGCTGCATCCGGTACAAGCAATTACCATTGATCCTTTGCTAGCTGCAGTATTCGGTGGAATCATACTTGGTATTGGTGTAGGATTAGTCATTCGCTCTGGCGGTTCTCTCGATGGAACAGAAATTGTAGCCATTGTATTTAGCAAAAAGTCGCCATTCTCCGTCGGCGAAATCGTGATGTTTTTCAATCTGTTTATTCTCGCCAGCGCAGGCTTTGTCTTCGGTTGGGATCATGCGATGTACTCGCTCATTGCGTATTACATTGCCTTCAAAATGATTGATATCACCATCGAAGGCCTGGATCAATCCAAAGCCGTCTGGATCATCAGCGATGAGTCCGACAAAATTGGGGACACCATAACATCCCGACTTGGCCGCGGCGTAACCTACCTTAAAGGCGAAGGCGCCTTTACAGGAGATGACAAGAAAGTGATCTTCAGCGTAATCACCCGATTGGAAGAAGCCAAGCTGAAGTCCATCTTGGACGAATTGGATCCCAAAGCTTTCCTCGCCATAGGCAATATTCATGATGTTAAAGGCGGTAGATTTAAAAAGAAAGATATTCATTAAATGGCAAGAAGAGGCTAAACAGAGTTTTCTGTTTAACCTCTTCTTTGTTTTTATGTAACGTGGTCATAAAATAGAATAAGACCGGTTTTGGCTTCTTTTAGGTTGATTTCATCCCTAAGGTGCCAAAAGTAGCAATGGGAGCTATTGAGACACTACGGTTGCAGCTAGGTCCTCAGTTTGATGCAAAAAGTGCAGCTAATTTTGTCCCAACAGGAAATTTCACGAGAGATACTGCAAATATGCTCTTCTGTCAAGAAAGTGGACACTTCTTTAGTTAAGCTGCGTTCTGGTAGTACAACTTTTCGAAGCGTAACGGAGACATGTAGCCAATCGTGCTGTTAGATCGTTTCCGGTTGTAAAAGATTTCGAGGTATCGGAACAACTTCTCCTGCGCTTCTTGCTTCGTCTTAAATTTGGGTTTGCTATAGATACACTCACGTTTTAAGATGCTGTGAAAAGCCTCAATACAAGCATTGTCATAACAGTTGCCCTTACGACTCATGCTTGGCTTCATACCGTAGCTTGCTAACTGCTCACGGTACTCCTTTGAGGCATACTGGGAGCCGCGATCAGAATGATGGATAAGGCCTTTGCCTGGCTTCTTTGAGGCGTATGCCTGATTTAGCGCATCCATTACCAAGTCAGTCGTCATTCGATCGCTAAGTTTCCATCCAACGATTTGTTTCGTGTGCAGATCCATGATGCTAGCCAGATAGAGCCTCCCTTGACGGCAAGGAATGTAGGTTATGTCAGCTACCCACTTTTCATTTGGTTTCGTTGCTTTAAAGTCTTGCTCAAGGATATTGGGAGCAATGGGCTGATCGTGATTAGAATCTGTCGTAGTGACCCTGAACTTCCGCGCCATACACGAACGTAATCCATGTTCGCGCATAATAAGACCCACCGTACGTTCCGCTACGGTCCAGCCTTCTTTCACAAGTTCTTTGAATATCCTCGGGCTGCCATAAGTTTCATCCGAATCATAAAAATGCCACTTAATGCGTTTAGTTAGTTCCTCTTTGCGCTTGTTACGCTCGGACACAACAACAGTTTTCCATTTGTAATAGCCGCTCCTAGACACTTGTAGCACGTCACACATCTTCTCCAATCGAAACTCGGAGCGATGATCCTCGATGAATTGGAACCTTAGTTCTTTTCTTTGCTGAAGATGTGCAGCGCCTTTTTTAAAATAGCGAGTTCCTCTTGGAGATCTTGATTTTGGCGTTCTTTCTCCTGATACTCCAGATCTTTTTCACGTAACTGTTGCTCAAGCTGGCGCACTCTTTCCGGAGTAATTACTGACTCCGTCTGAAATTCGTCACGGTATGTAGCTTTCCAGTTGTGCAGAACACCCGCAGATATCCCGAGCTCTTCGGACATCTGCGGCATTGATTTACCTTGCTCTAAGATGTACTTCACTGTCTGCTTCTTAAATTCTTCACTATAACGATTTCGTTCCATCCCGGACACCTCTCCCTCTTATTGATATTATCTTAGTTTCACTTAAGAGATGTCCACTTTTAATTCTAGGTGCAATAGTACAGCTAATTCGAAGAATTTGGCTCATTTAGGCTGAAATATGAAAATTAGATGTACAAGATGCATATAAACTCCTCAGTAGTTTAAATAATCTGAGATTTGCTGCACATTCTGCATCTTGTTGGTAAACCGCTCGCCACTTTGTTAAAAATCCAATATGAACTCGCATAATAGCAGCTGACTCTGTACAACTTTGTCCCAAGCGATGAGCGAAATGTTGCATATACTATAAGTGCGGAGTTACTGCTACAAGTAGAAGAATACCGCTGCAGCCAGAATTTACGTAGACATCAGCGAATCAGCAGGCTTCAACTACCAGCTTGCGGCAGCTGCACATACAGCATCCTAGTTCCAGTAGTTCCTCAGATCAACCTTCTGACCAAGCTTGGCGCTTTCAAGCGCACCCAGCACCATCGCCATGCTCTTGATGTTGTCGCGGCAGTCCGTCTCCGCGCGGCGGCCTTCTTCCAGCGCCGCGAACATCTCGTCCAGGCAGCCGGCATGGCCGCTGCGGCCGGGCCAGTTCACTTCCGCGTCCACTCTCGTGTAGTCGCGGATGAACTTGCCGGCTTGGTCGCCGGCCGCTACGATCTCGGCATACGGCACGCCGCTTCCGTCCCAAAGAGCGGTGCCCTGCTCGCCGGTCACACGCCAAGCCGCCTCCCATGAGGTCGGCGCCCCTTCCGCGCACCAGGAGCCGCGATAACAAAACACAGAGCCGTCTGATAGCTCATAGATGCAGATCGCAGAGGCATTCCCGGCGTACCACGAGCCGGGCGGATTGAATTCTTGGCAGTACACCGAAACGGGGTCTGCCCCCGTAATAAACCGAGCCTGATCGAAGGTATGGATCGCCATGTCTAGAATGAGCGGGCTTTCCATCGCCTCGCGAAAGCCCCCAAAATGCGGCCCCAAGAAGAAATCGGCGCCGACATAACCAACGCGGCCGATCGTTCCCGCGTTGATGATTTCACGCAGTGCACGGATGTTCGCGTCGTAGCGGCGGTTCTGCATGACGGAGAAGGATCTTCCCGTCCGCTCCGCCAGCTGAATTAGCTCCCGCGCTTCCGCCATTGTTGCGGCCATCGGCTTCTCACCGAAGACATCACATCCCTGCCGAAGTGCAGTACCGCACACCTGGAAATGGCTGGACGGAATCGTGATGTCCAGCACCAGATTAGCACCGCTTTCCTGAATAGCTTGCTCTAGATTGGTATAGACGCCGCAGGAAAGACCATGGCGGTCAGCCATGGCTTGTGCGAATTCCGTCTTAATATCAACAAGCGCAACAATGTCGCTATCCTCACGTTTTAACATATACTCAACCCATACATTCGCCATGCTGCCGCAACCAACGACCACGATGTGATACTTACTCATCTCGCACATTCCTCCAATATCATCCCTAAATTGCGTATTGCTACCTTATTACGCTTATTTTATCCCTTTTCTTAGGGACAATCTCTATCCAATCTTGTGAGAATAGGGTCAAATATTGTGCCTAGTCATGAATCTCATCGGTATGGCGCAAACAAATCAAACATAAAGTGCATGGCTTCTTCCTCATCTTTGCCTTTTGTAAGCAAACGAAGTGTCGTCCCCGCTTTGATCGGGACTAGAAGCATGCCCAACAGGCTTTTCACATCTACAATATGGTGCTTATGATCAAGCTCAAAGTCTATTGTAATGTCCGAAATAAAATGAGAAGACTTTGCAGAGATGGCCGATAAAGCGGCTCGTTGTAAATCTGAATGGATCACAAATTCATGTACTCTCATAAAACAAACCTTCCTTTATTTAAATTTCGGTTTCATTACTTTTTCTGCGGTATTTCTTCCATTTCCGATAGCTTCTCCGAACAACATTCAGGGCAAAATCGGGAATGGGCATTTTACGAACCCACGGATAATAGAAACGATCATAAGCATTTTTGAGATCGTCCCACATGGGACAATATTCGCTTTTCATAAAGTCAGACACGTCAACTACTAAACCTCTGCCATCTTTCATCATCACATTTTTCCCATGTACGTCATGAGGATTTAGGCCCCTGCTAACTGCGTAAGCGAGTGCTTCATCTATGTCAGTAATGACTTGGCGTGGTATCGGAATCCCTCGATGTAAGCATTTGTATAAAGTAACTCCCGTCAAACGGCGCAATACCAAATAATTATCCCCTGCATGCAAGCATTCTGAAAAGGCGGGATGATTCCCTAGACGTCTATATACTTCCTTTTCCTCTCCAATTCCCGGTCGACCTGGCGCATACACTTTAACAACGACCTCAGGGTAATCCGGGTGTGCTAGTACGGCTGCATAATTACCAGAACCAACGAGCTTCCATGGCTTAGGTATATAATGTACTACAATTGGATCGTAAGGTTGTTTACTGTAAAGCTCCAAATTCGGGAGCAAGTGGTGTTCAATTTCAATCAACCAAATCTTTAACATTGAACTATTTCTGCTCCCCTTCCATCTTGTTTTACTTACGTGAAGGCGACGGAATCATGATTTGTTAATTGCTGCTATGTGTGGTATTATACAAAGATATTTGTGTAAAGTGAAGTGTTGAACTATGTCCTATTATAATTTGCTAGATTCTCATATAAAAAATGAAGCTAATCCCTTGACCCTTGGTCAAGGGATTTTTTTTCCTTGGGGAAACACTTCTGTAGGAGGTCATCATTGATGAACAACGACAACAAATCATCTGTTTGGGCGATATGGCTATCCCTCATTAGCAACATCATTCTCACTATCATGAAAATCGTAATTGGGTTGCTTTTTCATAGTGAAGTTTTATTAGCTGATGGGGTTCATAACGCAGGTGATATTATCGCCACGATCGCAGCACTCAGTGCGATGCAAATTTCCAAGCTTCCAGCTGATGAAGACCATCCCTATGGCCATGGCAAAGCAGAGGTGTTAGGGTCGGGTTTTGTAGCTTTTATCCTTGCGCTAGCTGCCATTTATATTGCCTATCATTCGACAGCCGCATTTTTCCACGAGCCTCTGACGCCTAGCTTAATTGCCTTTATTGCAGCAGCAGTGTCTATGGTTTGGAAATACGTCCTCTATGTATATACGATGCGGATTGGCAGCAGAACGAACAGTAAGGGGCTGATTGCAACTGCCAAGGATCATCTAGCCGATGTCTACGCCTCTCTGGCGGCAGTTGTTGGAATTGGATTGGCCTTTGTTGGTAAAACTTATAACATTCACTGGTTATCTTACGGAGATGCAGAAGCGGGAATTATCGTTTCATTATTGGTTTTGAAATTAGCCGTGGAAATGGGCAAGGAAGCCTTCGATGTCCTTATGGAGAAAACAGTGGATCAACAAAAGCTGCATCAATATACGCTATTAATCCAAGCGGTTCCACAGGTAAAACGAATCGACCGTATTCGTGCACGGGAGCACGGTCATTACATTTTAGTGGATGCCAGAGTTGCCATTCCCGGTGAGCTCACGATCCAACAAGGGCATGATATCTCCCGTGCTATCAAGAAATCCATTATGGAACAGCATGGTGACGTCGATGAAGTCCTTATCCATTTGAACCCTTGGTACAAAGAATAACATGTAAAAAAATAACAGAAAGCGGTGCTGAGATGTCAAGCAATGCTTATTATTTAATCTTTTCTGTCATTTTAATAGCAGCTGTCATATTTACAGTGATCATTGGAAACTCCCGAACAAATAAAGAAGGCAATCCCGAATATGACAACAAAACCAGAGGCAATTGGTCTCGACTTACATTCTTCTATGTCATTGCTATTGCCCTTGGAGTGCTTGCGCTGATTATCTATGTAGTCAATCGTGCTTCCCTTTAAAGAACAAATAAGCGCGTTTTCCGCGCTTTCAGCGAGAGCTCTGCGAGTCGAAGCTCGCTAACAGAGTCTGAGAAGTCGAAAATCGACTTCGTTATTTTACATCACTTATCCACAAATAGGCATCTCGCATAATTTCCTATAATTCCTATACAATGAAAAAGACGCTAGCCAGGATCTTCCTCCTAATTAGCGTCTTTTTTATAATTCTCACCTAAATGTCTTACTTCTCCTCAAAAAAACGAAGATAAGCGCCGTACCCTTCCTTCTCCAAATCAGCTAAAGGAATAAAACGAAGTGCAGCCGAATTAATGCAATATCTAAGTCCGTTAGGCCCTGGACCATCATTAAACACGTGGCCTAGGTGGGAATCCGCCTCATGACTACGCACCTCTGTACGTATCATGAAATGACTATGATCCGCTTTCTCTTTTACACTGCCTTCGAAGACGGGTTTCGTGAAACTAGGCCAGCCACAGCCTGAATCAAATTTGTCATAGGAGCTAAATAACGGTTCGCCCGAAACGATGTCTACATATAGACCCTTCTCGTGAGAGTCCCAGAACTCATTCTCAAATGGGCGTTCGGTCGCATTATTTTGCGTTACCTCATATTGAAGCGGTGTTAATTTTTGCTTGCGCTCAGCTTTATCCTTGGCTGTGTTCCAATGCTTCTCAATAAAGGAATCGCGTCCTGACCCTTTGCGGTAGGCCTTGTAATGCTGCGGATTTTTATGATGATAGTCCTGATGATAGTCTTCACCAGGATAAAAGGCTTCCGCATCAATCCGAACGATTTCCGTTACGATAGGACGATCGAATCGGCCGCTATCCTGGAGGGCTTGCTTGGAAGCTTCAGCCTTCTCTTTCTGCTCGTCACTATGGGCAAAAATACCAGTCCGGTAAGAAGATCCGCGGTCATGGAACTGACCTCCGCTATCTGTAGGATCAATTTGACGCCAAAATGTATCAAGTAATTTATCATAAGGATATAATTCGGGGTCAAATGTAATTTGAACGGCTTCTGCATGACCTGTTGTCTCCGAACATACCTCTTTGTATGTCGGATTGCTTGTGTGACCGCCAATATAACCTGACACAACGGATATAATACCTGGCAGTTCCTCAAATGGTGTAACCATACACCAGAAACATCCACCAGCAAAAGTTGCCTTTTCATAATTGCCTTGTTGAACGTTATTAACCATTTCTGCTTCACCTCTTCCTTTCGTATCCCTTCTATCATACCAAATGATGAGCAAAGAACCAAAAGACACCGTCCATCCGAACGGTGTCTTCGTAATAAAGCTGAATCTTACAGGGTGTTGAAGATATCCGTAAGAACAGGCACGATCTGTGATTTACGTGAAACAACGCCTTTGAGCAGCGCTTTGTTGTCTACAAGCGTAACATTATAAGCTTTCTCCACTGCATCTGCTTTGCGTCCAAGAGCAAGACCGACGGAATCATTGTTAAGAATGTCTGTCACAACAAATAAGAACAAGTCCAGGTTCTTCTCAGCGATGATGGCATTAAGCGCGGATTCAATCTCAGCTTGCCCAGAAAGAACATCGTTAACATCAACCGCATTCACTTGCGCGATTTCGGCTTTGTAATTGCCCATTTGGAATTCTTTGGCATCCAAAGAAATCAATTGTGCAACAGTTTTGTCGCTTAGATCTGCTCCGGCTTTCAACATTTCCAGTCCGTACGTCTCAGCGTCAACGCCAGCAATTGCAGCAAGTTCACGAGCAGCGGCAACATCTTGCTCCGTGCAAGTCGGGGATTTGAACAACAAGGAGTCCGAAATGATAGCTGAAAGCATCAAACCTGCGATGTCTTTGTCGATAGTAACTCCGTTTTCTTTGTACAATTTATTAAGGATTGTTGCTGTGCAACCAACCGGCTCTGCGCGATAGTAAAGCGGATGGCTAGTCTCGAAGTTAGCAATCCGATGGTGGTCAATGACTTCCACAACACGTACTTGATCGATGTCTGTAGCACTTTGTTGGCGCTCAACATGGTCTACCAAGATCACATTGGCTGCTTCATTCGCTACAGTCTCAACTTGACGAGGCGCTGCAACTTTAAAAGTATCCAAAGCATATTGAGTTTCACCATTCACACTGCCAAGACGAACAGCCTCAACCTCTAGGCCTAGTTTCTTTTTCAGTGCAGCATAAGCAATTGCGGATGTGATTGAATCAGTGTCCGGATTTTTATGTCCGAAAATTAGTGTTTTTGACATTGTACGACTCCTTAACCGGAAATAGTGTAGTTATAACTTATCATCTCTATCTACGATTATACTAAAAAATCTCGGTAAATCCACTACTAAACCAAAAGCTTTAGTGTGATTAAGCAATGATAAAGCGTCTAGACTCAATGGCTCTAAGGGGAAGCTTTACTCCCTCTTCCCGGATATGAAAGCTTCTGAGCCCATGTTTCAAGATCATCTTCGCCGTGAACGACAATTCGATTTTGTTCATATGGCGATTGGTTCGACGAAGCATTCCCATCCTTCGTTGTGAAGGCATAGCGGAATCCTGCCTTTTTTAAGATCTTCAACGTATCCTCGTTGTACTCGCCAAACGGATATGCAAAAACATCTGCGCTCTTTCCGAGCGCCTGCTCAATACGTCTGCGCGATTCCGTGATCTCCTCGCGCTGCTGTTCTATGCTGAGCTGCGGCAGATGGGGATGTGTCATGCCATGCGGCACTATGTCCCACCCCGCCGCGCTCAGCTCTTTCACTTGTGGCCAGTTCAAGTAACCTGGCTGGCCAATGAATCCTGGCGACAGGAACAACGTCGCCGGAAAGCCATGTCGCTGCAGGATCGGCAGCGCCACCTCAGCATTGTTCGCGTAGCCGTCATCGAACGTGAGCAGCACAGGCCTCTCCGGTGACGGTTGCTTCTTCTCCAAGATGCGCGCGAAATCCCCCAGCGTCAACGGGGTAAAGTGATGCGCGGCCAAAAAGTCCATTTGGCGCGCGAACATATCGGGGTGGAGCACGTACGTGTTCCCTGGCTCCACTCCGATGCTGTGGTAGTTCAGTACGGGAATCGCGATCTCGTGCTGCCGCTCTTCCGCCGCGACTTTAGACGCGGATGCTTGGGTTGGTGCTGACGCGAAGCATGCCAGCAATAGCCACGCAAGCGCGAAAACAGATACGAGTTTTCGCATAATTCGCAAGTATTTATTAGCCCAATTCATTCATAGTTCCCACTTCTCTTCCAGCTTTCTCAGCGCATCGTTTTCTTCGAAATACCCCGTCTCTTTCACCCGCGAGAATTTCGCATAGCAAATAACAACTTAGGACCATCTTCACACTTTGTACCTGCTTCAACAAATTGCTGGTAGGCTTCAGATTCCATGGGGTAAATCGCAATTTTGCCTTCTTCATTGTAATGCACACCCCAACCGTGTTTCTTTGGAAGCATGGATGCTCTTAAACAAGGGTGGTTTTTAGAAAAAAGCTCCTCACGAATTTCATCACTGCGAGCTTCGATTTCAGTCTGAGGGATTTGTTTATGTTGCAAATAGACTTCATAAATAAGCTCGCCTTGTGTATATTTGTATGGGTTTTGAGAGAGCAGCTCGTATTGAATTAAATGTGCGGTTTTACTATCCTTCTTCATGGAAGGCACGATTCCTACTTCGACTGGACAGTCAACAGAAACCTGTATAAATGTATCCTTATAACTCATATGTGCATCATCATAGGGCATTTTGGATTAACTCCCTCCTTCTGCAAGTTGAATTAATTTATTCACGGTTTCCCAGTTCCTTGTTGTCGCGGATACTCCTAGCTTCTTTTCGATGAAATTGTTGCTGAACTTTGATTCTCCGTAGTTTTTACGAATGAGTAAATAGACGGTGAGCCCTTTGACGAGGAACTCGTCCACTTCATTTTGCAAGGCTTCTAATTTGGCGATAGCCGCATCGGTTGCAAAATGAGACAATAAGGTAATATATCTTTGTTCATTTGCTTCTGCATTGACTATTTGGTAGGGCGTGTTCTCAACAACCTCTTGCAATTCTTCTAATGTTCGAATGATAACAGGAATATCGAAGTTAAGTTGAACTTTGAGCTCGCTCACAATTCGATCACGAACGACAGCAGGGTCATCTTCTTCACAATCAAAAATGACGTTACCGCTTTGTATGTACGTAATCACATTCTTATAATCCATGGATTCAAAAATGCTTCGCAGCTTTTCCATCTTAATAATCTTCTGACCACTTACATTAATTCCACGCAAAAGTGCAATATACTTCGGCATCGCATAACCTCACACCAATTTTTAATTCCATTATACACCAATTATGGCCTATTTGCTTTCATACTAGCCTTTAATTGCAGCAAAACTAAACAACCTGAATCCATTGAATAATTGGCTCAGGTTGCATCAAATCTGTTAAGAATTGTCTCTTTCGTTTATTTTCGAACAAAAAAACTCAGTACCGTATTCCAGTTCCTCTGTTCGTAGTAGTTGGCTCCAAGGTCAATGTTTTCGATCCAAGTTTCAGCTTTTGTGCCATGGGGACCCGCGACCAAGACATTTGAAATGGTGCGATTGGATCTAATCCATGCCAACTGGTGTGAGGGTAATGAGATGGGATTAAAATCACCATAAGTATCCGAAGGCTGTGTAATAAGTTTCTGTTGATGACTCTTCAGCTTCACATTAACCAAATACGGAAAATGGCGTTTAGCTGGATCGATCGACCATTCCGCTTCTTTGGATCTTGAAGTAACGATATGTTGAAGACCACGCCAAGTGAAACCATGTTCGACATAGCCCTGAGGTGTGTAGGAAACAGATTTCCCGTCAGGAAGCTGCAAAACTTTCAAATGTTTATTCGTTGTAGCTTCTCTTCCGACTCCCTCGATATAAGCAAGAGACTCATCTTTGCTCGCCCATTCAAACCACATCTCATTGTTAACCATTTGATCAATTGTTTTGAAAACTGCACCGTCTGCGGATAATACACACAATGTGTTGCCATCGGCGGACAGCGATGCGGTAGGCTTAGCCAAGAAAGCAATCCAACGTCCGTTTGCAGACCATTTGAAGAGGCTCGTGTCAACAGCAAAAAATTCGTCAGATGGCTTGGGCAGCACATGCAACGTTTTAAAGAGGTTAGGATCCGCATTCGCGGTTAATGGTATTTTCATTATTCGTATCGGTGTCCATCCGTCCTTTGAACTCTTAGCTGCCATTGAAACTAAAAAGGCGTTCCCATCCGGATACCAGGAATAATTCCCGATCCCCTCTGCAACTATCTTCGGTTTTGCAAGTTCATCGGAGTCTATCCAATTAAGCTGCTGCGCGGCTAGAAATGCGATAGAGTTCCGGTTAGGTTGCCACTGAAAGTTCCTTCCGCCTTCCTGTGCAACGAGATGACTTTGTCCAGTTTGAACTTGTAAAAGCCACAGTTCCTGCTCATTCTCACCTTTTGTGTAAGCTATCCACTGGCCGTCATAGGACCACTTCGGGTTTAATATGAAGGCTCCTCGGGTTTGCTGTCTTTCACTGTCACCAGCTTTAATCCATAGATCGCCATTTCGAACGAATGCTGCTTTCAGCAGTTCAGCGGGTTTTGCTGCATAAATAGTCGTGCTATTCGTTATGATGAGTAAGAGAGACGATATGGCAAGAATGATATTTCTAAAAGCTCTCATGATGTTCCTCCTTATGTTCCTTACCTTTTACGATATCCTTTTGTTGTTAAGAACATACGGAGAAATGACCTATTGTAGTTTGGGGTACACCAAATGTTCTCGGCATATGATTTCCAGTGGCTTCCGTGATATATTATACTTTTGGCAAATACTTTTTCAGGAGAGAACAAACCATGGCGTATCCTGCTGCTACGAACTACGAAATTGCACAAGTTTGTTTACTGGCTGGTAAAATCATGCTGGAAAACGGTGGAGAAACCTATCGTGTCGAAGACACCATGACCCACGTCGCGGAAGCCTTTGGTGTGCCGAACTCCCATAGCTTCGTAACGCCGACTGGCATCATTTTCTCCATTGATGGACCTGAGCAGACTACAAGATTAATTCGTATATCGGCTCGATCGACCGATCTCCGCAAAGTCACGGTTGTGAATGCTGTTTCTAGACGAATCAGCCAAGGGGAACTAACGCCCAAAGAGGCTTATCGGCTGCTTGAGGACATTGATGTGGCCCAAATGCGTTATCCCGCTTGGTTTCAGATACTATCCGCTGCTATTGCAAGCGGTTGTTTCTTAATCATGTTCCAAGGAGAATGGCATGATTTCCTACCTGCTTTCGTTGCTGGCGGGGCTGGACTAGCCTTCCTGAACTATTTTCATCGGTTAGTGCCGATCAAGTTCTTCGCTGAATTTCTGGCTTCCTTACTCATTGGAACCATGGCTTTCGTGTTTGTCAAAATTGGGGTTGGACATGCCCTAGATACCATTATTATTGGCTCGGTCATGCCGCTTGTTCCGGGACTTCTTATTACGAATGCCGTGCGCGACTTAATGGCAGGCCATTTCGTTTCAGGGGTTTCCAAAGGCGCCGAAGCCTTTTTAACGGCTTTTGCTATAGGTGCCGGCATTGCCTTTGTACTTTCATTTTATAATGGGGTGGGTGTTTAGTATGATGATGATTGAACAGCTCTTAATGAGTTTCATCGCGACGGCGGCATTCGCAATTCTTTTCAATGTCCCTAAAGGCACCCTTTTGCAGTGCGGTTTCGTGGGGATGTGTGGGTGGATGTTATATGTTTCCATTCAAATGATTCCTTTAGACCCGATCCTAGCCACATTGATTGCCTCTTTTTTCGTAACCGTCATCAGTCAATTTTTTGCGAAAATATACAAAACACCTGTTATTGTTTTCAGTGTATCGGGTATTATCCCCTTAGTTCCGGGCGGCTTAGCCTATGATGCCATGCGTAATGTCGTCCTCAATCACTATGATCTGGCCGTACAGCTCGCAGCCAAAGCCTTCCTGTTATCTGGTGCTATCGCCATCGGACTCGTCTTCTCCGAGGTTCTGAATCAGCTGTTACGTCGAACAAAATAGCGACCTTATTGAACTATTTGTAATAGTTCATGCCCAATTAATAGTTTTTACCTATAAAGATGATCGGTTTTATATCTTAGATTATTCCTGTTTTTCCCTTTAAAATAAGACCAGGAAGCAATCACATCTAATCTATGTAATGGAGTTGACAGCCAATGAGCGAACAAGCAAACCAGCAAATCACAACGAAGTTCAACGAAATTGCTGAGAAGTACGATAGTCAGCGGAGAAAACTAATACCTTGTTTTGATGATTTTTACCATACAGCGACTTCACTAGTGCAGGTCGATCATACATCTCCACGTATTCTCGACCTAGGTGCAGGTACCGGTCTCTTCTCCTCTTATGTACTTGGCAATTACCCAAATGCGAGAATAACATTAATAGATCTTTCGCAAAGCATGCTCGACATCGCTAAACAGCGCTTTGGAGAAACCCAAGCCAATATGACCTATATTGCTGAGGATTATAGTATATTCAAGTCTTCAGAGCCTTTTGATTGCGTCATCTCTTCTCTCTCCATTCATCATCTTGAAGATCAAGCTAAGCAAGACCTGTATGAAAAGATTTTTAAGCTGCTTAAACCAGGCGGGATCTTCGTTAACGCAGATCAAGTCCAAGGCAGCAGCCCATTCCTTGATCAATTGTATCGTTCTGATTGGGTGGCCAAAGTAGAAGCCACTGATCTAACTCCTGAAGCTCTGCAAGCTGCTTATGAAAGGACGAAGCTTGATAAAATGGCTCCCCTCGATGAGCAGCTGAACTGGCTTCGAGCTTGTGGCTTCATTGACGTTGACTGCGTCTACAAATATTATAATTTCGTTGTGATGTACGCTCAAAAGCCAGCTATTTAACCTTTTTACCAAAGCGTCGGTTTGGCCACCATAAACCACATCATCGACAACGTGATAATGACATACCAGATTAATGCCTTGCGCAGCTTGTTGACTAAGAAATCTCGATTCTCATGTGGTGCCTTGAGCTTACGAAGCAGGGGCGAGAAAGCACGGGCAATAAAGTACAGCGAGGCAACCATGATGAGAACCGTGACGATAATCCATGATGTTTTCCACGTCCATGCCGTTAACCACGTGAGTAAAATCCCTGTCGCAACCAGCACGTGGCCTGCATGCTTAGTAAGCCGAACTGTAATGCGAAATGGCTCAAGATAGTCCGGCAATTGCTCGAATGGCGCATTACGAATTCTAGCCAATAATGGAAACAGGATAAAATAAGGGCCTATACTTAAAATCACACTAAATATATGAATATATAAAAGCAGGACATACCAAGACAACACCATCATCCGTTCTTTATGAGAAAATTGAGAAAACCTCTATCGAGGCCATTCAAAGATGAGCGACCGCGTTTAGATGTAGTTTTTATCGCCAATAAGAAAGCGGTTTTCGGAAACCGAAAACTTATACTTTCTTATGTGGTCAACAAAACAGTGCAGATCCTGAGATCCACACTGTCTTTTTGTTCTTACTTATTCAGCCTTTTGAAATTCATGTACCCATACTTTCATATGCGGCAGCCATGGCATACCTGGATGCATAGCTAAAATACTATCACGGTACTCATCAACGGACGTATGTCCTTCTGCTTTCGCATGCTCCACAGTTAAATCACCTAGAGCTTGTTGGTAAACGTTGGTTACTGTAAACGCAGTGCCTTGCAATTCCATCGTTTCACCGATATCGGCATAGCGCCCATTACGTCTGCAAGCCGTCTTCTCACCAGCAAGCACTTTGTTAACTTCAGCTTCTTTCGTAACGAGTCGGTCGATCGAACACGTTTTTGGTGGCAAAGTTTCGTTCATGTTAGTTCCCTCCTTTTGGCAGTTCTCATTATAACGAATGTCACAAGCTTTGTCGAACTGCGCGGCAATCCTGTCACTCGCAATTATATTTTGCCATGATCTTGGCCATCATCTCTTTCATTGCATCCACCAATTCCGGTGGACTTTTGACTGTCGCCTCATTGCCAAGACCAAGAACAAACTTTGCGAAAAAAAGGATGTCACTCTTCCCAATGTTACCCTCTAACCAACCAGTGCCATCGTTACGGATAAGTAATTTAGATCCCGCCCATAACTCAGCCTCGCACTTCTGGACACCTTCTTTGCTCAATTCCACATGTAAAATAACTTCTTCCTCTTCCGCCTTACTAAGTGATTCCCTATTTCCAAGATGAACATGCCGAAGATCCATCGGTTTCGATGCAGAAGAAGCATAAACCGCCGAATGCATTCTGTCACATCGGAACACACGAATTTCGCCGCGAAGAAAGCAATAAGCTGGGCAGTACCATAAACCGTTGCTTGCATAGATGCCAATAGGCTGAATTTCCCTACTGGCTATTCCTTCACGCGATTCATAATCGATAAGCATGACTTTTTGATCGATAGCCGCATCCAGCAAGATGGATAAATAGAGGGATTCCGAATGTCTGGACGGTGTTATAAAGTCAACCCGGTTCTTCATTTGATCAATACGATCCCGGACGTCTCCAGACATGTAGTTATAAAACTTGCTCAATGCCGAAGAAGCTTCCGTTTTAAAAGGAAGGTAGGCATAATGCCGCAAAGCATGACAGGCAAAAAATATAGCTGTAGCCTCTTCCTCGGTAAACGCGATCGGGGGCAGGATTCTTTCATTCAGGACCTGATAGCCGCCGTGAGGTCCCACTTCCGAATATAAGGGAACCCCTAACTCACTTAATTCCTGTAAGTCTCTTAAAATCGTTCTCGATGACACCTCAAACTCTTGGGCAAGTTCCTTGACCGTAAACTTCCTTTTGCGGTTAACGGTCATCATCAATGCCAGGAGTCGTTTCGATTTGGGCATAATATTTCTCCGTTTTATATATTCACGACAATCCCTGTCACTATTATAAATTATAATGAACATTGAGCCCACAAGAATTTCTGAACATCCTACGAAAAAAATCAAAATTTGACAAAGGGAGCTGTTTGATCATGATTTTACAATTAACACCTTTTATTATGTTGGACGGAAATGCTAAAGAAGCTATCGATTTTTATGTACAATCATTAGGCGCTAAAGTTGTTTTTACCCAAACATTTGGAGAGAGTCCGGATTCCTCCGAATTATCATTACCGGCAAATGCAAGGGATCGTATAGCTCATTCCGTGCTAAAAGTCGGCCAAACAGAGCTGATGGTTTCCGATATTTTTCCGGGTCAAGCCCATCCTATTGGCAATCAAGTTACTATCTGTATAACCACTTCTGAGAAGGAACAAGCGAAACAACTCTATGAATCGTTACGACAAGACGGACAAGTAAGTTTGGAACTGCAAGAAACTCATTTTAGCCCTGCTTACGGTATGGTGATAGACAAGTTTGGTGTTGTCTTTCAGATTTTCACTGCGCGTCAACGCTAACCTATCTATGTATGGTGAGATCGAAATAGCAGCCCCTTTTGGGGAGGCGAAGTACTAATACCTCCATATAAAAAGTAGCCAAACCACTCCTTTATGGAGTGGCTTTTTTATGGCAGATGGACACATCACTTGCCTGACAGATGACAATTCACTAATATCAATTATTGAATATTAATGCCAGTGGAGGAAATAGACGGATTTTCGGAAAAATCAGATGTTAATTTAGAAACTCCACGCTTGTTTCTTGATGATTTTTATCTTTTTTACATACAGAATATTGGCAAAGTTGGACTTGAATTTTATACACTGGCTTTGGCCAACGCCGCTCGTTTGGATATGTGCGAGTACTTTACCGAATGTCTAAATGAATCGGCTAGATTGCTAAATAAAGCAACAGAAATCATGTTACAAAAAGGGACTTTCATAAGAGCTCCCTTTATTCCAATTCCGAATAAAGTTGAGTATGTCCAAAATCAAAGTTATCTTGCAGGTTTGTTTGGACATGCTAGACCGTTAAATGCAATTGAAATAAATCATATCTATTTTAACCTCATTCAAAATCAATTGGGTCGGTCTTTGTTGATTGGATATAGTCAAGTTGCTAAGGACAAAAAGGTCCGCGATTATTTCATAAGGGGCAGGAACATTTCAGATAAACACGTTGAAATATTCGGAACATTACTAAGTAAAGAATATCTTCCATCTGCAAGTGCATGGGATACACTACCAACAGAATCAACCGATGCACCGTTTTCAGATAAACTAATGATGTTCCATACGACTACGTTAAACTCGGCTGGAATTGCACATTATGGCAGAAGTCTTGGTCAAAGTCGTAGGACTGATTTGGGATAAATTTACATTCGGCTAACTTCGGAAATTTTGAATTTTGCAAAAGATGGATCAGATATCCTGATTGAGAATGGTTGGTTGGAACAACCGCCACAGGCTGCTGACAGAGATAAACTAGCAAAAGCATAGTCCAATATGATTAAAATTAAAAAACCGCCAGACACATGGTGGCGGAATCAATCATCTATAAAGCATTGTACGTTTTTTGGGTGTCATCCATCCCCAAGAGTTCGGGAAGATTTACGACCGTATACCCGTAACCTGTTTCATATCTTTTATCATACGGTTTCGTATGTCCATAATTTGGCTGCGTATTGTTAGCGCCATAATGCGTATGGATTACTGCTTTATTATCATACTTCGCGACCATCTCAGCAGGTCCCGCAACCTCAAATTCAGCCCCGTAATTAGCTGGATTATTACCATACTTTCTCACATAATCCAAACTGTCAATCCGGTTCGCGTTGATATCCTCGATGAGTTGAATAAACGGCTGAACAAACGGAACAAATTCTTCTGTCATATCGTAAAACTTAACCTTAGCCTTATCATACAGAACGTAGGCCAAGTAATTTTTCCATTCTGCCGTGAAGGCAGCAGCGCCGGTGACGAAATCAGACACCTTATCCCCAGCTAATGTTATTATTTCCTCTAACCAGGCCTGTAATGGCTCGGGATCGTCCTTACAGTAATCAATCGTTTCCTGATCTGTATACGCGTCAACACCCTCGTAATCAGGATAAAGCGTGGAAATCTGTGTCCGCAGCGATTCAAAATCGCTAGCTTTTGCTTTTATCCATAACTCATTCTGAATCAGTCCGGTAATGAAGCTTTCTTTTAACTCACCGGCGTCAACTTCCGCTTCATTTAACACTTTTTTCAGTCCTGCAATCCCTTTTTTCACCTCTCCTTTGGCATACGCAGAGGTATCATTTTCAAGGAATTGGGCGTACTCATTAAAAATCACATTGGATTCTCCGAGGTCGGAGGCTTTCACATTCTTTTCATCCTCGTCACCGTTACGTTTTTTGTCACTGGAAACAAGCATTCTTTGCACGACGCCGGCATCGTTCAGCGATCTTCTTTGAATGCCTGGAGGTGAAGACTCAGCCCCCCTTTGCGCAAGTTGTAAGGCCCTGGCACCCATGATATCAGCTTCTTGCTCCAACCCTGCATCATCGTTGATCGCAACGTCTCCCATTTGCATCCTAGGTTTCACCTTGCCTTGCTTCTGCTGTACAACATGCCATGTTTCATGAGGAAGATGCTGGTCTTGTCCGGGTGCAACATGAATATCCGTTCCCTCCGCGTAAGCATGGGCTTGCAATTGGGCAGGCTTGGGAGAATTAAAGTGAACTTTCACATCATCCAAGGAAATCCCCGAAAGTTTCTCTACACCTGATTTCAAATCATCCGGAAGCCCTGTTTGATTCGTCTTTCTCTGGACTGTTTGTGTCGGATTGGCTAGTTGGCCAGCCCGTACCATTTGAGCAACAGCCCGATTCCCTATCGTCTTATGTAAGCTGTGTATATAATTTGAACTCATTTGCACTTGAGTAGAAGCTGACAAACCGTGATCATTTAATATGGATGTTTCTATTGATCTGCGCGCTAAACTCTCATTTTTCATCCTGATACCTCCCCTCGTTATACTTAAGTTGATACCATTTTATCACATTATGTCGAACAAGAATGCCACGATTTCCCAACATCAACTTCCCTTTGGAGATCCCCTCACCCCGCCTGCTCTTCATAAGGCGACACACACTTTTCCAGCGGAAGGCGAAGCGTGATCCGAGTGCCTCTTTTCGCGTCGCTCTCGAAGAGAAATTGCGATTCCTTGCCGTAGTACATGATCATCCGTGTGACCACATTTCGCAGTCCGAACAGATCCTTGTCCTTCTTGAGGTCCGTCGAGATACCTTCTATCGCTTGCTTAGAAGCTTCCTCTAGTTTGCCGCAAATATAGGCGAGCCTTTCGTTAGTGACCCCGACCCCGTTGTCGTACACTTCGAGTACAAGCTGGTTATTTTCCAAATACGAGGAAATGAGAAGTTCTCCACCCCCGATCTGTTTCTCCAGACCATGCAGAACAGCATTTTCAACAAGCGGCTGTAAGAGCAGCTTCAATACATGATAAGGAGCGCTTTCCTCGGCGATGTCGTATCGAACGGTAAAATGATCTAAGAACCTTAGCTGCTGGACTTTAATGTAATATTTCAAATGCTCGATGGTCTCCCCGACCGCAAACGTTTCGTTTCCCTTGTTCAGGCTTAGCCGGAAAAATTTCGACAGGTTGAGCACCATTTCACTGATTTCATCCGCTTCATAGTTTTTGGCTGTCCAATAGATAGAGTCTAGTGTGTTGTAAAGAAAATGCGGGTTGATTTGCGATTGCAAAAACTTAAGCTCCATTTTGGACAGTAAAAGCTGTTTCTCATAGTGGTCACGTATAAGTGTCTTCTGGTTCTCCGCCATCCGGTTAAACGATTCGATAACGTATCCCAGTTCATCTACACGCGTATCTTCCAATTGTATGGTGAAATTACCTGTACGGAGCTGTTTCATCCCATAAGCCAGCTTCCGCAGCGGAGCGGATATCCCCCTATAGATGATCCAGGAAATCCAAACGGCTAGCACCAGACTGACGGCTAAAATCCCATAACTAAACACCTTTAGGGAGTCGGTATGGCTGCGAAGTTCCTCCAAGGGCTGCTCCATCATGAGCGACCATCCGGAAAACTTCGACTTCACGCTGATCGTAACCATTTCCGTACCGGTTTGCTGCGATTTGCGGATGGACCTAACCTCGTTCACGGTGTTCCAAACTTGAGGGTAAACACTCGCACCTGTGCCAGCGATCGAGCTTCCGTCGCTGTCAAACAGATAGATGTTCGCATTTTTGGAGGGAAGAAGCGGTTTCGCCAACTCGATGAGCGCGCTTTTTTTGACGGAAAGCACGAGTAGATTCGGATTAATTAGTGTCCTATTATAAGGATCCATCGTTCGGATCAGATGAATGCTGTCTGCATCAAAGTAAGATTCACCCTCCTTCGGCGTAAAAAAAACCGTGCCTCCACTCGATTCCATTAAACGCTGATACCATTCCTGCTTCTCCGCGCCTTCGGGCAGCTTGCGTCCTCCAAGTTTGGTGGAAATGACGGTGCGTGACGGCATATGGATGATGGTGATTTGATCCACGATCAAATTGACTGTTGTCATGTTCGTTATCTGGTCCATGACTTGTGCAAAATAAACGAACGACTGCTTTTCCGGCTCTTGCCCAACGGACTGCAGTGTCGTGTTCATATTCATATCGAACGCGATCAGCGAAGAAAGCTGTTCGAGGTTCTGCAGTGTCAGGTCGATGTAATCCGTCATCGTATGCAGAGCCCCTTGTGTCCTCTCACCCGTTTGTACTTCTAAGATCGTCTGCGATTTTGAGATGGCAAAAAGACTGAATCCGGCGAGCGGAAGCAGAATCAGTAAAAAGTACCATGTCAGCCGAATCTGAATATAACCGGCCAGAATTTTACGAACTTTGGGCAGGATTTCTTTTAACATGTTGGTAGTCCCTCCATTCGTGCCCTGTCTCTTTCCGGCTACTTGCCGGTTTCTCGCCACCATTCGTTCACTTCACCTGTTATTTCATCGCCGCCAGCATCCTTCCATTTCTTCACAAAGGCATCGAATTCTTCGATGGGGCTCACCCCCGCGATGATTCTTGTAAAAGTCTCATCTTGCAGCTTGGACAGCTTGACGTGATGCTTGCCCATTGCAGGTGTAGGTGGTCCATTAAACCGATCTTCCATCAGGTTGCTTTCGATTCGCTGCAGATTGTCATATAGATGAAATTGCTCCCCGAGTCCCTCCAGCCGATCCCGAGTGATGTCCCGCTCTGCAGTATCGACCAACGATCCATAAATACCCCGATAACCATGCTTCGTGTGCTCATCGAATCGGATTGCCAGCTTTCCGTTCACTTTGGTCCATATTTCGTTCTCAAAACCAAGCTTCAGACTTGTTTGACCGGGGCCTGCGATAAAATCGAGAAATTTCACAACGGCTTCCGCATTTTGACTTTTGATGGGGACAACATTATAAGATCGGACGTTTGAAGTGCTGTAGACCCCGTGTTTGCCGTTTGGTCCGATCGGGAAATCAAGCGGAATCCATACCGCTTTCGGATCATTTTTGCGGTTAGCCGCAATGTGAGTGCGTGTATCCGACCATGCTGCGGAATATAAGCCAACCTTGCCGCTCGCTATCTTCTCGCCAAGTACATCGATTTTATTGAGCGGGAATTCCGGGTCCAGAATATTCTGGTCATATAGGCTGCGTAAGTAAAGGAGTGCATCTTTCATTTCTGGGAGAATACCGGAATATACCAACTTCCCCTTTCGCTCATACCAGGCGTTCATTTGTACGCCGAAGGCGCCGAGAAACGGCGATGTTCTCCCGAGACGCTCCAGGATTGAAAGGCCGACAGTATCCTTAACTCCGTTTCCGTCCGGATCTCCTTCGGCAAATGCCTTCATCACCACTGTATACTCTGCAATGGTTCGCGGAGGCTGCAGGCCAAGTTTGTCCAGCCAGTCTTTTCGTGCGTAAACTATTTCAGTTCCCTTCACTTCGTTCATACTGGGAATTGCGTATATATGGCCATCGACGGTGACGTTATCCCAAGCTTCCTTTGGAATTTTGGCTTTCAGATTCGCCCCATACTTCTCAATATAGTCATTCAAAGGTGTGAGCGCCTTTTGATTCACGAAATTGATGAACCAAGAGGGATTACTCGTGTTCAGCAGATCCGGAGGCTCCCTAGAGGTCATAATGACGTTTAGTTTCTCATCATATCCATTCAGCGGCGGGAGTGTCACATTCACCTGTACGCCAATGTTCTTCTCGATGTAGGTAAGGTAGGGGTTGTTATTCTCATCCATACCTTCCGGAAAATTCATGCCTAGACTATTTACGACGATTCGAATGACCGGTTCTTGTACAGCTATCGAATCATTATCATATGGCCATTCTGAAAAGCTGCATCCGGCGGCAGTGAAGCACGTAAGCAAGGCGAGAATGGCCGCGCTAGTTCTTTTCATTTCTCAACCACCCCTTCAGGCTTATTGAAACCGGCAATCAATCCGTCAAAATCTTCTGGAGGACTGGTGCCAGCCCATTTGCCATACGCAAAAAGCCAAGATCAGTCGGATGAACACCGTCAACGGTACATTCGTGCGCATCCTCACCCAGAAGATTAGATCCGTCGTAAAAATAGATGTTAGCATCGCCCATTTCACGCTCCCGCTCTACGGTTTGGAGCTGAAATTGTTTGCGTTCCGCCCGATCTTGCGCCATTTGATCTTGAAATTTATCCTTCGCATAAGTGATGCGCGAGATTATTAATATCGGTGTCAACGGGTGTTTATCACGGTAAATCGAGATGAACTTGGGCAGTGTCGTTTGAAGCATTTCTGTAGAAACGCAGTTCGCCTCATAATCCAGGATCAGGCATGCTGGATCCGGAATGGCAGAAAGTATATAAGCGAGCTCAGGTTCCCCTTTACCATTACCGGAAAAGCCCAGGTTGAGAAACTCCCTGTTAATACGTCTAGAAAGTATGTTTGTATAAGCCATACCCGGACGGGCTGCACAGCCGCCTTGTGTGATTGAAGTGCCGTAGACGATGATCTTCCCGTTATCAACGTAAGCCGGTGGCGGAGCGATCTGCGCTTCCCGATCCAAACCGATCCAGACTTCCTCTACACCTTGGTAGAGCGGAAAATTCAATGTAATGATCCGGCTCTCCCGCGCCATATCCTTAAAAATAACAGCTTCGTATTCCATCAGCGTATGATCGTAAACAGTGGTGCTGTAATATAGCTGCTCTCCCGGACCTCCCATGTAACAATCAAACCCGCACTGCCCTGTAGCCGTCATATGATACATATTAGCAGTCCCTGTTAGTTTTACTTTTATGCTCAAGGAAGTGGCATCCGTCTCGAAACGAATTTGACCGCCGGCGGTGCAGTTGGCCAGTTGGTCTACCGCCTGTGGGAGTTTCCAATCTGGTTTTGCAGGCAACCGGCGGTAAAGCCTTTCTTCGTGAAGCCAGCCGAAACCGGCAATATAGAAGGGCTTCTCTAGCGGTGAATACCAATTCAAATGATGATCACCGGATTGCTGAATATGCATGTTTGCGTCCAACTGCACGACGTTTACAGGTTGTTGTTGATTTGACATCATACATTCCTCCTCTATTTACTCCTAAAATACACTCACATTATAAGGACTTGTTAACCATTTTCGACTCCGATCAAATAATCCCTTTTTTTCCATAGGCAATGGTTATTAAAGTACCAAAAGAAGTCATGGTCCTCCGCTGTGGCCTCGTTTCCGCTGTATTACAATAAGGATAGCCTGTGAAAACCTGCAGGCGAGGAGGAAAAAGGAGGGAATATTTCCGTTGGCACACAAGAGCATTAACCACAACATTCAAGAATTTCATGCCGATATCGTCGTCATTGGCGGGGGGACCGGCGGCTGCGCAGCCGCACTTGCCGCTGCCAAATCGGGCAAGACGGTGATCATGACCGAGGAAACCGACTGGATTGGTGGGCAATTAACGAGCCAGGCTGTTCCGCCAGATGAGCACCCGTGGATTGAACAGTTCGGCTGCACCCGCACCTACAGGCAGTTCCGGAATGGGGTCCGCGATTATTACCGACGCCACTTCCCCCTTACTGCAGAAGCACGATCCCGTATTCATCTTAATCCTGGGAACGGTGGCGTATCGCGGTTGTGTCATGAGCCACGCGCAGCATTGGCAGTTCTGCAGGAAATGCTGGCTCCTTATGTTCACAGCGGTAGACTGCAGATTCTTATCCGTCATCGCGCAGAATCGGCTTCCGTTGACGGTGATGACGTTCAAACGGTAACGGTACGCAATTTGCTAACCGGGGAACTCGTGGAGCTATCCGCCGCCTATTTCCTCGACGCAACGGAATGTGGAGATGTTCTGCCGCTTGCCGGTGTGGAATATGTGACCGGGGCGGAGTCCAAGAGCCAAACCGGGGAACCTCATGCGGTGGAAGGTGAAGCACTTCCACAGGATATGCAAGGCTTTACTTACTGTTTTGCGATGGATTACATCGAAGGCGAAGACCACACCATAGAACGTCCGGAGCGCTATGACTTCTGGCGGCAGTATAAAGCCGATTTTTGGCCCGATCGGCTGCTGAGCTGGTCCGGCGTCCGCCCACATACGCTAGAGCATGTCACTTATGAACTTTTTGAAGGGACGGACAAGTACTCCCTGTTCTACTATCGGCGCATCATCGACAGCAGAAACTTCGAGCAAGGCTTTTATCCAGGGAGTATTACACTGGTTAACTGGCCGCAGAATGACTACTGGCTTGGTTCGGTCATCGACGTGAGCGACGAGGAAAGAGAACGGAATCTGTGGGATGCGAAGCAGCTTAGCCTCTCCTTGCTGTACTGGCTGCAAACGGAAGCGCCTCGGCCGGACGGGGGGTTCGGCTACCCTGGACTTCGGCTGCGCAAAGACATCGTCGGCACCGACGATGGAATAGCCATGTCTCCGTACATGCGGGAGTCACGCAGGATCAAAGCGCAGTTTACCGTACTGGAACAGCATGTGAGCACAGCCTGCCGACCCGATGGTAAAGCAGAGCAATTCGCCGATTCCGTAGGTATCGGCTGTTACCGAATTGACCTGCATCCGAGCACTGGAAACCGCCATTATATCGATATCTCTTCCCTGCCGTTCCAGATTCCACTGGGCAGTTTGATTCCTGTCCGCATGAACAATCTGCTGCCGGCATGCAAAAATCTTGGCGTCACGCATATCACAAACGGCTGCTACCGGCTCCATCCGGTTGAATGGAACATCGGCGAGGCAGCTGGATTTCTTGCAAGCCACTGTATCGACCGTAAGCTCCTGCCCCGTGAGGTTCGCAGTATGGAGTCTGAACTTCGAGGCTTCCAGAACATGCTAGTAAGCAATGGAATTGAGCTGGCTTGGCCGACGATTCATTCCGTATAAATAACAATTCTAAAGACGAGGTGTTTTGCAAATGAGCAAAGTACGTATAGCGGTCATCGGAGCCGGTTCTATTTCCGAAATGCATTTGAAATCATACCAAAATAATTCGGACGCAGAGCTTTACGCCATCTGCGACCTGAACGAAGAACGCGCTAAGGCGAAAGCCGAAAAATACGGCATAACACGCATTTACACGGACTACAAGGAACTGCTTGCTGATCCAGTGATCGATGCTGTCAGCATCTGTACGTGGAACAATAGCCATGCGCCGATCTCCATCGCTGCATTGGATGCCGGCAAAAACGTACTTACCGAAAAACCGCTCTGCAAGACGGTGGGCGAAGCGTTAGCTGTGGAGGAAGCGGTCCGCCGCTCCGGCAAAACGCTTCAAGTAGGTTTCGTCCGCAGGTATGCGTCTAACACCCGCATCATCAAATCATTTCTGGAAAACGATGAACTCGGTGAAATTTACTACGCCAAAGCTTCGTGCATTCGTCGTCTCGGTAATCCGGGTGGCTGGTTTTCGGATGTTGAGCGTTCGGGCGGTGGTCCGCTGATCGATGTAGGCGTCCACGTCATTGACTTATGCTGGTACCTGATGGGCCGACCAAAGGTGAAGTCCGTTTCCGGCAACACCTACAAAAAACTCGGCAACCGCGCGAACGTGAAAAATCTTGCCTTTTATAAGGCGGCGGACTATGACGCTTCCCACAATACGGTAGAGGATATGGCGAATGCGTTGATTCGCTTCGAGAATGGTGCCTCCATCCTCGTTGACGTTAGCTTCACGCTTCATGCGAAGGAAGACGAGCTTACCGTGAAGTTGTATGGTGACAAAGGCGGCGCCGAACTGGAGCCTCAGCTATCCATCGTTACGGAGAAGCACGATACCATCTTGAACCTCACGCCGCAGATCAACAACCTGTCTTTCGATTTTGTTGCCGGGTTTCAGGATGAAATCAATTATTTCATTGAAGTATGCCAAGGCAAAAAAGAAACCATTTCTCCTGTTCAAGACGGTGTTGAAATGATGAAAATCCTTTGCGGTATTTATGAATCTAGCGAGAAAGGCGAAGAAATACACTTCTAAGAAATGACTTGCGACAAACCTCATAGTTGAACTGGTCCATAACTAGCCCTATCAATTGAATGGAAGGATAGTGAAACCCGTTGAATAAGTCGAAATGGATGTCTATGACCCTATTGCTCACAATGATCGTTTCCCTTTGGTCCACGACCGCATTTGCTGCGGATACCGTTTCTGGCTCCGCCGCCACTTCCGTAGCACCTAACGCCTCCGATTACATTGAAGTAGAAGCCGCTCCGGTCGATATTACCATTGATATTGAAGGTCCTCGCAAGCAAATTAATGCAGTTGATAAGGATGTAGCGGGCATCACCGATTATGTTGCTTTATTCACACCGGAATATGCTCCGCAGATTACGGTTGGCAAAACTTCCGTCGGCGTTGTCGTCGATGGAAATAACCAAGTCACACGCGTGGTAAACCCTTCTGTGAACGGCGGAGTGCCTGTCTGGACAGGACCAACTGACCTAATTATCCCTCAAGGCGGTTACATCCTAGTTTCAAACGACGACAGTTGGGCAAACAAAACCTATAAGCAATATCTCGCTAAAAATTTCAAGGTCGGTGACAAAATTAAACTGCGTAAAAACGGTGAAGTCATCCCTGTCTCTGAATTAATGACAGGACAAGGCCTCAAAGCTCGACTTAAGCTGAACAACGACGAATGGTTTACGGTTACCGAGCCGAAAACAGTGGTCTCTGGCAAGCTGGAAAACCTCGAACAAGGTATCCCCTATACGATTCGTGTGAACCAATCCACGGTTGCCTTGCAACCGAACGGCACCTTTCAGCTCGAGGTTGCACTCACGGAAGGTGTCAATTATCTAGAAGTCATCGCCTCCAAGAATGGGACAGAAAATGACCGCAAGACACTTGTCGTGTTTTATAAAAAACAAACCGACACCACGAAGGAAGTCGTTCTCTGGGTCGACCAAGGAACGAATATTTTCAAGCTGCAAACGCCTGAAAATGTTCATGATATGCTGATCAAGGCGAAAGACGCCGGAGTAACAGCAATCGCATTGGATGTGAAAGGCGTTGAAGGCTTCGCCAACTACAAGAAGAACGACCTAACCGGTCGTCCGCATATTTCCCAAATGACTGCGCCGACCCGTGCAGGAGCAAATCCAAACCTTGACATGCTGGAGGAGTTCATTCGGTACGGTCATCAGCTCGGCATCAAAATCCACGCAGCATTCAATGTCTTTGCCGAAGGCTCACCTGCGCACAACGAGTATGGACTGCTGAATCAGCACCTCGACTGGGAAGAACATATTTACCGTCCCGAGGATGGCGGCCAAATTCTGCGGCTTCGAGAGAGCAACTATTACAAAACGGGCAAATCCCTCGTTGCTTTCGTTAACCCGGCTAATGATGACGTAAGAGCCTTCGAGCTCAAAAACATGGAAGAAGTCATCAAAAACTACGATGTCGACGGCGTCGTTCTCGACCGAACCCGCTATGACAATGAAACGGCTGACTTCAGTCCGTTAACTCGTTCGAAGTTCGAAGCGTTTCTCGCCGTTCGCGGTAAACAGCTTACAAATTGGCCGGCCGACGTTTTCACTTACGTGAACAATGTCCGCCAATACGGACCGCTCATCAATGATTGGTGGGAGTTCCGCTCGCAGACGATCAAGACGTTTACGGATGAAGTCCGTTCGCTCACCGATCGATACACTGCCCTGAAGGGCCATAAGATCTACTCTTCCGCTTATGTCGGCTCCTGGTTTGAATCTTACTACCTGAACGGTGTCCACTGGGGCAGCCCGAACTTCAAATACGATAGCCGTTTGAAATTCCCAGACGACAGCCTTTACACCGACACGTACGCTCAAACCGGTTATACGGGCAACATCGATTTTCTAATGATCGGCACGTATCAAACAACGCAAAAAGAAATTGAGCAGCACATTACGCTGGGCAGCATCGTAACGAACGGTGAAGTTCCAATGTACGCTAGTATCGCATTGGCGAACATCCAGGATCCCCCGCTGCAGCGGTCCGTGTTTCAAGCAGGCTTGTCGCAATCGAATGGTCTGATGCTCTTCGACTATTCGCAGGTTAACTGGTCAGTCGTGAAAGCATCGCTCCAAAACGTGGAGTATGTTAAAGATTATCAGGTAGGCTCTAGCGTTCCTAGCAATCAGGAACAGTTCCTCGAAGGCGATTTGTACAATGTGAGCCGTAACGAGAATAATCTTAATGTTTACACGGATGCGTTCGGTCTAACGACAGCTACCAGCACGTTTGGTGTCGAAGCGCTCGTCGACAGCACCGGTAAAGTCACTAAGGTCGTTAACCAACAACAAGCTCTCAGCTGGAACTGGACGAATATGTCACCCAATAACAGCATAATTCCGCAAGGCGGCTTCGTCATCTCTGCACTGGATGCTTCCGGCGTTCGGACGAGACGGCAGCTGGTCGCCAAAACGTACAAGGTCGGCGATGCTGTCAGGTCGGCCGTTCTGCGCGGTCACCTTGCCTATGCCAACACCATAACGCCGCTCAAAAATCTTGAGATCAAAGGCAATGTCGAAGTACTTGGGCCGGGAACGGCTGAAGTTCGTTTGAACGGCATACCAGCAGATCTGGCTAGCAACGGAGACTTCAGCGGAAAGGTCTCGCTGGAAGTTGGCGTCAATCCCGTAACAATCTCCGTTTACGTTGACGGCCGCAAAACGAACGAAAAAACCGTAAACGTAACGCGTACGGCTCCCGTCATCACAGGCATTGAGCTTGATGCTGCCACCTATCGTCTAGTGGCAGGCGACAAGCATGCAACCGTCACGACAGCGGTCTACTCGGACGAAACGACAGCCCAAGTGACCGGTGCTGAGTTCAGCTCCAGCAATCCTCAGGTTGCTGCCGTTGCCGCAGACGGAACGGTTACCGCGTTGAAGGCTGGAACTTCGGAAATCACCGCTGTTTATGAAGGAAAAACAGCCAAATCAACCGTTACTGTCGTCGAGGTGGCAAGTCTTTCCTTTGATGAGCAGAAGCATAGTCTTGTGAAAGGTGAAACTTTCCTAGAACCTCTCAAAGCTACTTATTCTGATGGCACCATGGCGTACATCACCCAAGGCGCGACATTCATCTCTTCGCACGATAATGTCGCTTCCATTGCTGCCGATGGCACTATTACAGCCGTAAAGCCCGGTTCCACAACCATTACTGCCTCCTATCGTGGCAAACAATCGGAGATAAAGATCAAGGTGTTCAATACTCAAAAAGAGAAGATCGAAGATAAAGAGAATGAAGATGGCGAGTACGGCGATAGAGCGAACGATAATAGAGAGAATGAAATTGGAGATAAGGGTTAAGATTTGACAACGGATAGCATCACATAATAAAAGCATCCGGCTCCTTCTTAGAGAGAAGGTCCGGATGTTTTTTTGGGCAGTTTGTGCAGTTTGTGTAGATTTCGGGTTAATTTTTCTATATCTCCACTTACGGCAGCTCCAACCACTGATAAGGCGACTTCGCCGCCTTCATTCCAAATTCCAGAATCGTTGCAATTGCAATCGTTTCCTTCTGAGGAACCGGGGGCTTACCCGTATGGAAAAAACCGATCAGATTCTCAATAAACGCCCCAAAGAAATCCGACTCTATCTTAAGAAACTTCGATGGCCCCGCTATATAACTGATCGCCATGCTGAACGGACATTCCCACCCATATAGGTTTATCGTTGCTTGGCGGCCGTCCGCATACCCGATCAGTACCGCTGGCGTATTCACCGTTCCCGTCCACATTACTCGTTTGACATCCGTCCCCATCAACGAGACGATCGGTTCCACCTGGTGGATCGAATAATTCTCAAATTGTCCCGCTCCAAGACTGCATATGGACTCTATCCCCTGCTTTTCAAATCCAGTGTACTCTGAAGCAAAGCGTAAAGCCGAAGTTGAGTACATGGGTGTCCCATGTTTCTCAGCGAGTTCGAACATCCGCAAAGCCGCAGCCCGGCTAATCGCGAACGTTTTATCAATATAAGTAGGCTTGCCCGACCGAAGTGGAACCAACGACAATTCCTCATGGTACTCCGGATGATCCGGCGACAAAACAACCAAGTAGTCACTCTGCTCCACTACCGCCTCGATTGAGTCTAGAAGCTGGATTCCCTTCTTCTCGCTCCATTCCGCATTGCTAAGTTTTCCTACGATATTTGACTTGCCATATGCGTATGCTACCTTCATGCTGCCACCCGATGCCTTTTCGATCCATCCAGGATATTTCTCAGCGTGCCATTCGTCCAGAAAATAATCAATAAACCCGATCTTATACATCCTTATCACACTCCATCAGAGAAATAAAACCCCCACGGCGCGAACCGCAGGGGAAAATTGCGCTTTAACATTACTTCTTGTTTGCTGCGTACCATTCGTTGACAGCTTTCGTCATTTCGTCTCCGCCATCCGTTTTCCACTGAGCCAAGAACTTATCATAATTTTCTAGCTGCTCTGCTCCTGTGATGTACTTCAGGAAGGTATCTTCCATCAGCTTTTGCAGCTTTAAATTGTACTTACCGATTGCTTCAAGCGGAGGTGCAAAAGAAAGTGGGTCTATGACGATATTGCCTTTGGCAGCTTCCTGATTTTTGTTAAATGCATCGGTCAGGATTGGATCTTTACGAACACGCGCCTGCCAGTAGATCGGATAGTTTTTCTCATCCACGCCTGTGAGGAACGAAGAAGCGTTGTTATACTGGTCATTGAAAATCGGTAGAATCGGGAAGTAGTTGCCGTTTTCCACCTTGTGGTGAACGCCTTCTTTACCGATCGTCGCTTCTTTGTGTATATCTTTATCGAGCTTCAAATCAAGGTATTTGATAATCTCTTCCTTATTTTCGGCCCATTTCGGAATTCCCACGTAATAGCTGATACCTGCGGAGCCCATAACCTGTACTTTGCCATCATCGCCTTTCAGATAAGGCAGGCTTGCGATTTTAGCGTTTGGCGTGTTTTTCAGAAGTGCATTTTGTACGGTAGGCGCGTTGAAGTAGCCGTTCGAGATGATAGCCGTTTTGCCGCTCGTGAAGTTCTCGATGACTTTGTTCGCCTGATTGAGAGACCATTCCTGATCAATCAATTTCTCCGAATAAAGCTTTTTCATAAACGCTAAGTATTTTTTCATGTTAGGGTTTTCTACCACATTGACCAGTTTGCCGCTAACATCCTGCCAGCCGGTCGTTGCTGTCGACTGAACCAGCGTAAGGCCGAATGTCGGCATGATTTCAGGAACGAGCGGGGATTTACCGCCAGATAACGCCATAACATTCTTTTTCTCTTTGATCGTCTTCATCACGTTATACAGCTCATCGCGTGTTGTCGGAGCCTTCAATCCAAGCTCATCCATCCAATCCTGACGAACGATTAGTGCCGTGTTAACGATCGTACCCGAACCGGTCTGCGGAATACCGTAAATTTTACCGTTCAGCTTTGCCCCATTCCAGGAGTTTTGAGAAATTACGTTTTTCATGTTCGTGCCGTATTTGTTCACTAGCTCATCAATCGGCTCCAGCGCACCGGATGATGATAGCCTGGAATACTGTGGACCGCTGAGCAGCATGAAGCTATATTTCTCCTTGTTGGCCATGAGCAGGTTGAGCTTGTCATCTGGATTCTCGACCGGCAGCATATCGTAGGTAACTTTATAGCCGGTTTTTTCATTCAGGAACTTCGCTACGACTTCGGCATTAGGATCAAAACGAGCATACTGCAGCAGTGCCTTGAATTCTGGCTTCGGCTTATTCGTATCTGCAGTTGCGATTGGAGCTGTGGACGCAGACGGTGTTGTGGTACTGCTTGCCGTTTGGCTGTTTCCGCCACAAGCGGTGATGGATGCTGCCAAAGTTGTGATGGACATCAAAGCTAATAATTTTTTTACCATGAAAGAGCCTCCCTTTTTTCGTACATTGAGTATGGAGAAGTGCGTAAAACAACATTTCATGGAACCATCTTTGAGCCTGCCCACCACCACCCTTCGAGTTTTGTTTATGCGAATCAGCCTTTTACGGAGCCGACCAGAACCCCCTTCACGAAATATTTTTGCAGGAACGGATAAATGAAAATGATCGGCAGAGTCGCCAGAATAATGGAAGCCGCTTGGATCGACTGTGGTGAAACGTTCAGCGATGCGTCAACATTGGTCCGCATGAAAGCATCCGTCGAAGTGACGAACAATTCCTTCAAATAAAGCTGCAGCGGCTTCATTTCTACCGAGTTGATATAAATAAGTGACGTAAAGTAATCGTTCCAGAAAGTAACCGCGTAAAATAATGCGATAGTCGCCAGTACTGGCATTGACAGCGGCAAGATGATTCGTACAAGGATCGTCATATTGCTGGCCCCGTCCATTTTCGCCGATTCTTCAAGGCTGTCAGGCAGGCTTTCGAAATAGCTTTTGACAATGAGCATGTTGTATACGTTAATCATGAATGGCAGGAACAACACTGGCAGTTTATCGATAAGATTGAGCTTGTGCATAAGCAGGTAAGTCGGGATCAATCCACCGCTAAACAACATTGTAAACAGGTACATGATGATAAAAAACTTGCGTCCCCGCAGCCTTGGCTTGGAAAGCGGATATGCAGCTAACGTTGTCATGAATAACGCGAGCAGCGAACCAACCAGTGTCACCGTAATGGAAACCATAAACGCATTCAGGAATAAGGAATTGCTCGCCACATACTTGTAAGTCCCTATTTGAAAATCGATCGGGAACAACGTTACCATCCCCGAAACGACCGCAGCCTCGCTGCTAAGCGATTTGGCAATGAGATTGATGAACGGAAAGAT
The DNA here is from genome assembly GCF_025369935.1 of Paenibacillus andongensis. Taxonomy (NCBI): domain Bacteria; kingdom Bacillati; phylum Bacillota; class Bacilli; order Caryophanales; family Paenibacillaceae; genus Paenibacillus; species Paenibacillus andongensis. Next base: position 4,230,289 of record NZ_CP104467.1, read on the forward strand.
GGTGGAAAGTCCCAGCAGGATAAAGAAAATATGATTGACGAACGTGAAAATTTTCTCACCGAGGGATGCTTGGATGGCTCCTGTCCTTCTAACGCCAGGTGTTTGTAAGGTGCTTTTTGTATGCATAGCTGATCCTCCTTTATTCCCCGTTTACCAAATACCTCGTCCGAAAAACTTTCGGGCCAGCCCGTTACCCGATAAGATCAAAATAAACGCTACCACGGATTCAAATACACCGACGGCAGTTGAAAAGCTGTAATCCTGTTCACCGAGACCAATGCGATACACATAGGTGCCAATAACGTCTGCGACGTTGTATACGCTTGGGTTGTACATAACGAGAATTTGTTCAGTTCCAGCCTCGAGCACATAGCCGAGTCGTAGGATGAACATGAGCAGAATGATTGGAACAAGACCGGGCAGCGTAATATGTACAATTTGCTTCCATTTATTGGCGCCATCGATTTTGGCCGCTTCATACAACCCAGGATCGATACCAGCCAAAGCCGCCAAGTAAATGATCGTGTTCCAACCAGTCTCCTTCCATCCTGCCGTACTAATGAGAACCGAGCGGAAAATATGGCTGTCTAGGAAAAAGCGAATCGGTTCGCCGCCCATGGCGACGATTATTTTGTTGACGATACCGCCATTCGTGGAAAGCAGATCGATGAACAAGCCGCTGACGATAACCCAAGACAGGAAGTGAGGCAAGTAAACGACGGTTTGTACGCTTTTTTTGAACGCCATGTTTTTTAATTCGTTAAGCAAAATGGCGACCACAATCGGGAGCGGAAAGAGAAATACGATTTTATAAACAGAAATCATCAAGGTGTTCTGGAACACCTGCAAAAAACTGGCGGATGAAATCAATTTATCGAAATGCTTCCACCCAACCCATGGACTTGCCGCCATACCATCGAAAATATTGAAATCCTTGAAAGCAATGATAATTCCATACATCGGCGTGTACTTAAACAGCAGCAGAAATGCGATACCGGGAATGAGTGCGAGATACAAATCCCAATCTTTCCTGATATCGAGCCACAATTGTCGTCTATAGCTCTTCTTACCATTCTTTTTTGTAGATATCACAGTTTCCGTCGTAGTGGTCGTATCTCGCAAGGTGTCTCCTCCTTCTTACCTTTCTTTCTTAGATTTAGTTTATCACCCGCCGTTTTTTTGCGAATTAGAGGAATATTACTTGTTTTGGTACTTTCATAACTTCTCGTTTCTGGAAAACAAAAAAATCCTTCCCAGATGAACGGAGAAGGCTGCCAAACGGCTTGTAAGTGTCCAACGAAAATAGCAGAACGGATTTTGTGAACAACACCAAAAAAAGGTCTGCCTCTGGATACGAACATCCATGACGACAGACCTGACAATTAACATTCTCCAGCTTGCTTCTCCAGAAACGCGCGAATGGAAGGATCCATGCACAGTCCGATGGAGCGGCTGTATGCGGCACGGGCCTCTTCGAACCTCTACATCCGCTTGAACAAATGGGCTCTTAGCGCCCAATAAGGTTGATAGTTCTTGATTGCTTCGACCGGCACTTCTTCCAGTACATCATGTGAAAATATTATTGACCCGTTGTCTTTATTTTCCAGTCTAACACTTTATTTTCTTTCGATAGCAAGGATTTCAATGACGAACTTCCCCGGGCGTCACGCCCCAATATTTACGGAATACTCTTGTAAAATAGCTCACATCCCTATACCCGACACCAGCTGCGGCGTCGTATACCCGTGCTCCCTCCTGCAGGATCGCCTTTGCTCGCTCCATTTTACGTTCAAGGACATAGTTGGAAAAGGCTTTACCTGTTTCTTGTTTAAAGAGTCGACTAAGGTAGGATGAGTTCACATACAGCCGGTCGGCGACAGCATGCAGCGTCATTTCCTGATCGATTTCATTTTCGACGAGACTTAAAATGGTCTTGATCATCCCATGACTTGTCGATTTCCGCCTCTGGCTGGCATAGCTTAAATACGCCTTTATCATCCGCTGCAGCCAAAACAGAATTTGTTCCTTTGCGGCAAGTTCGATGTGATTATGGAAATAAAAGTAGTCCTCACCAGCCACTTCTCGTACTGGCCAACCCTGTTTCTGGATCATGCAAGTAAAGAGGCTTGTAAAATAAAGGATGTGCTCATGCATGTCTTCAAGCGTTTCCGCTTTGGCCATGCCGCCGTCCCAGAGTGCAGTTAACGACTCGATCGCTTTGTCGCCATCCCCCGTTTCGAGTGCGATCTCTAGCGCTTTCTCCAGGTTTGGTTGAAACAACAGTTCCGGCTCTCTCCCCTGCTCTTCCCGGTACGGGATTGCCAGATCATAGCCCAGTACGATCCGATTCTGTAACGCACGAACCGCCTGTACGTACAGCTTGTTCATATCCTCTTGGCTGCCAGTTATCCCGCTAATCCCCGCGCTTGCACTTAGCCTAAGGCAGCTTCGCACAGTTAAAAGCAGCTTTTCGGTCACTGCATTGATTTTCTGGAGGGCTACTCCGGGCTCTTCATTTCCATCAATCTGAAACACGACGACCGTGCAGCCCGCATAATCGGTAGATACCCAACATGGAGTGGTCAGCAATGTTTCCTTCACGATACTGCTCAGTGAAAATTGGAGCAGCGAAATATCTTTCTTGCTGAATCGGGTTTCAACCTCCGATAACGGATCCATATCGACTACGGCAACAGCATATTCGGCATCTTTTTGTAAATCCAAATGAAGATCCTTGCTTTTTTGTTCAATTTCCCAAGGTTCGTACTTTCCGTTCAGCCACCCCTGGAAAAATTCATTGATCAACTGTGGAAGATGCTGTTTCCATTTTTGCTTTAGCTCATCCTCGGTATGTCGCTGCTCAAGCTCACTTTTCACCCGATCGGCCGCTTCGAGCACCGTCTCCAATATCTCCTCGTCCCCTGCCGGTTTTAACAAATATTTCATAACGCCAAGCCCAAGTGCCTCTTGTGCGTATGCGAAATCGTCATGTCCACTGAGAACAATGATTTTCAACAAAGGGTCGGTTTGGCGAAGTTGTCGGGCTAAAGTAAGCCCGTCCATCTCCGGCATCTGCAGGTCCAGTAAGATAATCTCAGGCTTTTTGCGGTCAATCAGCCGCAGCGCTTCCAGTCCGTTTCCAGCCTGCCCGACGACCTCTATTCCGTGCTTGTCCCAGAGAATGTTGTTGGCTAGTGCGTTTCTGAGGCGGACTTCATCTTCCACAATTAATAAATTCATAGACGGAATCTCCTTGATGGATAAGATGTGTTCAGAACCCCTTCGCTCATGGCACGGCATTTTCCTGCCATTGTGTGTTTGGTATAGAAATTATCATAACTATGACTGACTTGATAGGGGACAGTGGTTACTTTCTCTGGTATTTTGACATGAAAAAATAACCGGCCTTTGCCTACCTTGCATATGTAAAAGTTGAAATAAGGGGTTACGCCTAAAACGAATAGGTATTAAACTCTGCTTGTTTATCCGCTTCCCCATACCTCTAACAAGAAAACACAACACCAAAAATGTCATTTACCGAATAATTATGCATCTATCACAATCTCACTCAATCTGGTCAAACCAGTAATATGAAAAAAATCTCCTGGCGATTAAACCCTCACCAAGAGACTTCTTCTTATTTTAGTGATCCCAGACAAGCTTGATAATTACTCTCTCAACGCTTCTTTCAATTTCGTAGACATACTATCCATGGAGCCAGAAGCTGGACGCTTAACTCCACGTAATTTCGCGATTTCTTGTTTCAATCTCTCGTTTTCTAATGTTAATTTCTTGATCTGCTCTAGAAGCTGTTCCTTTTCTGAACCTTCTTTATTTTCCAACGGTATCCCACCCTTTCCTTCCAGATAAAAATACCCCTTCGCCACTTGCAGATTATCACGTCGGATTCTCTCCATGCGTCAAAGGGACTTATATAGGAATCTTTGGTCGGAGATCAAAATCTCTCGTTTTATTTGTTCAATTCAATCGTATAAAGACGTCCTGTTTCTTCCCAAATTTCGCCTGGCTCCAAGGAAACAAGTCCAATTTGATCAGCTGGGAGATCTACGTTTGGTGCATTCACCAGATTCATTTGCGGCTCTGGGCAGAAAAAACCTTCAGAAGCGCCATTATTCCAGATCATCCACTGTTTGTAGGAAGTTCCTACATCATACACCAGTTTGATACCTGCGCGGGAATCTGTCAACTCCATATAGTTGCGGCCATTTTGCGGCGAGGTTGTGTAATGATTATCCATGGATTCAAAGAACGGTGATAGCCCGCCTACTTTCATCTTCTCTTCGTCCGCTGACAATGGCTGATACTCACCCGTTGGCAGCATTCTTTCACTCATTTCCCAGCGGTTGCCGATCGTCATTTTGAACCCATAATCAGAAGCCTGACTGTTCGGCGCAAAAGGCGCATTGATTGTCGTGTGATACGCTAACAAGCAAGGCATAGCCTCTTTGCCTTCGTTATGTACGGATACATGCTGATGCAAACCATATGCATTTAATGTGTAAGTCAAGCGTATCGTGAATTCATGCGGTAAATACTTATAAACCGAATGCCCTTCTCTAACGCGTAAAGCTAAGGTAACACGACTCTCTGTTTCATCTGCACTAAATTTCTCAACAGCCCATGGAATATTGTGAACAAAACCGTGGAGGTGATTTCCCGTTTTCGGCTCATTGATCGGAAATTCATAGACTTTGCCTTGCCAAGGAAACTTCCCGTCTTCATACCGATTAGGTGGAAATAAGACCGGAATCCCATGCACGATTGGACGTGCTTTAAAAGCTTCCATCTCTTCTATTGCAGGCTCACGCAAAAAACGGTATTCTTTTTCAGTATCTCTAAAAGCAATTAAATTAGCGCCTATTTCTGGTAAAACAACTGCTTCATAACGGCCAGCTTGTAACCAAATGGCCTTCTCTCCTTGGTATGTTCCTTCAAACGCTTGCGTCGTCATTTCGCGATAACCTCCTACATAGCTGTTAGCTGCACATTTAATTTGGGACAGGCTGATATGAATTTACTCTAAAGCATGTGAATCAAGGAAGTCAATGGATGAAAATAATACATACCCTGATAAATGTGACTTACGGTATGGTACGAATAAGAAAACCGTTCCCCTACAAAAAAGGAATGAACGGTTTTCACTTCCTTCAAACTTCAGTTGTTTCTAAATTTAGTATATCACTTGTACGTACAAGTTGACTAGATGAATTTTTATGACAGTTAAATTCGGATGGTTGACTCTCTGACGATTAATTCTGGCTTGTAGACTTTCCCCGTATTACTTCCATTTCCTCGTTTATTCTGTATCATATCGATCAATATCTCTGCTGCGTCTGTTCCCATCTCCGTTTTGGGGTGTGAAAGTGTCGTCAGCTTGACCTCTGTTGCGGTTGCTAACGATGAGTCATCAAAACCGACTAGAGAGATATCCCGAGGCACTTGCAGACCAGTTGTACGCACAGCTTCAAGCAGATGAATAGCGATCTCATCATTGTAGCAAACGAAAGCCGTTGGCCGCTCATCCGCCTGACCTAGCATCGCTTGTGCGCTTTCGTAGGGTTTCTGTCTCTTCTCCTCCGTCGAATAGTGAATGACGAATTCCGGCAGCAGCGGTATTTCATAGTGATGATGAGCACGAATAAACCCTTTTAGCCGATTAACCCCTTGCAAATCATCGGTCTTGAAGAACCCCGCAATGCGGCGATGCCCAAGTTCAATTAAATGCTGAGCCGCCTTGAAACCGCCCTCTTCATCATCCACGACTAAAGAAGGGCAGTTCATTTCCGGATACCGCTCATTAATCATCAAATACGGAATATGTTGATAGTCTAAGGAAAGGTAATAGCTTAAATTCGGATTGCCTTCCGCGCTTTTGGTCGGTTCAATAATAAGGCCGCTTAAAGGGTGACTCATCATCATGTTTAGGCTTTCCTTCTCTTTTTCCTTATCATTGTCTGTAGATGACAAAAGCAGTCTGTATCCTCTCGCGCGTAAGGCTGACTCCGCTCCTCTTACGATATGAGGAAAAATATAATCCGATATATAGGTTGTCAGAATGCCAATGGTTTGCACATCTCGACTTTTTTGCGTTTGGGGCGTGGAAACGAATGTTCCTTTGCCTTGCATCCGATACAGCCATCCTTCTTGCTCTAACTCGCCGAATGTCTGGCGGACGGTTTGACGGCTCATCTGAAATTGCTCGGCTATTTCATTTTCCGATGGCATTTGGTCATTCGGTTTCAGCTTCCCGGTATGCAGCCACGATAGAATTTCTTGTTTCAACTGTAAGTATTTCGGCATTTGCTTTTCTTTCATAATTCACCTCAGGTTATTGATTCTGACCGTATTATATCATTTGCTCAACTTGTATGTACATATACGGTCGGAGGAGGGGTTGGAGGTGTACAAGGAGACTTTAGGGTTTTGCAGTTGAATCCCCATAAGGTTTCACCAATGTCGAGGAGAACAATTATTCGAGGCCCAAATAACTGCGAAAGTGCAGACATTTTACTAAAATCGTTTGAATAGAGGAAATGCCTGCTATTACTCCTAGGCCCCCTAATTAAACTGGAGTCCTCCCACCCAATAATTTAAACTAGGGACAAGGAGATGATTCAGTATGGGGAAAAGGCTGAAAGAAGAAGCACGGCTTAAAATTGTTAAGGAAGCATTGGCTGGTATTAAGGTGGGGGTATTAGCCCGCATGTATGACATCCATCCTGAAACCATCCGTTTGTGGATCAGAGATCACCGTGACTCTATTCCTCCGGAAGAAATCCCAGTGGCTGACGAGCATCTGCAAGAATTGCAGCGTCTACAAGATGTAGAACAACGCTATGAAAAAGCCGTTAAAGTACTTGGCGAGAAAGAGCTAGAGCTTGAGATCCTGCGCGAATTGCTAAAAAAGAAAGACCCCGCTTATCCGAGAAATTCGAAGTAGCAGAACCATTTATTAAGCGGGGTGAACCAGTAGCGTTGGTTCTGCGTATCCTTGGCCTTTCAGAGTCCACCTATTACGATCGTAAGAAGAGAGCTACCACCCCGCTATCTGAATGTTCCAAAGAAAGCCGGAGAGGGCGCCCTGTGCCTGGATACTCACATACGTTTACGGGTGAACAAGTGTGTGACGAACAAATCAACGCGTGGCTGCTTGAGCTCATAGAGGGCGAAGAACATGTCTATGGCTACAAGCTTCTTGCACAATGTATTCGTGACCAATATAACGTGAGGCTGGACAAAAAGAAATCGTATCGCTTATGCAAAGAGTTAGGCATTCTTCAAAAGCCACGCCAGCGCATACAGACACATCCGCGCAGGCTGCCGAAGAACCGAGTAGTAACAGGCTCCAACCAATTATGGCAAATGGATATCAAGTACGGATACGTCATTGGACAGGAGCGATTCTTTTATATGCTCAGCATCATTGATGTGTTTGACCGTGTCGTCGTTAAACAGTACAGAGGTCCGGTATGTGAGGCCAAGCATGCGGTCCAGACGCTTTGTTATGCGATACAGAGCCGGCTAAACCCTGGAGAAGAGATGCCTGTAATCCGTACAGATAACGGCCCGCAATTCGTAAGCAAACTGTTTGGAGATATGTGCGAGTGCCTAGACGTCGTCCATGAACGCATTCCGCCAAGGACGCCGAATATGAATGCTTACATTGAGTCGTTTCACAGTCTACTTGAACGTCACTTGTTCGGCATAAGAGACTTCATGACCTTTGAAGAGGCTTATGATGCACTCGATCGTTACATGGACTTCTACAATAATCGCAGGATGCATGGTAGTTTAAACCGAAAACCTCCGAAGATGTTTTCAGCATGGGTCAAGACGCTGGATGACACTTCTGCCTTTCATAAAGCGATGTAATACCTTGAAAAAACGCGGTATTCTACGCATGAATCATTTTTGGTGGGCAAGACTCCGGTTTTAGGGGGCCTAGCCGATTATGCAGGAATTTTTTGCTTTTCCATCCTGAAATTAAAAAAAGATCGTAAAAGCCTGCACGATTGCAGGAATTTACGATTAGAAGCTATTCAAAGAAAAAAAGCATGTATAATTGCAGGTTTACCACAACCGTAGTCACTTCTTCTTGTTAAAGTTCGCTCCAACCCAAAACATGCGCCGCCAATATTAAATCGAATAATAAAGATCAGTTAACATAAACACGTATATGCTGAATCGCATTATACCCGTAACCTTTTACATTCCAATCTGCCATTTCACTTTGCATGTTACCTGCTGTATCTTTAGCTCTGACTTTCAAGTCGTAGGTCCCGGATTCAGTTACCCTCCACTTCCAGCACCAACGCCTCCAAGAATAAGCTTCATATTGATCCATCCAAGATGCTGCCAGCCAGGTATTTCCATTGTCAGTACTTATCTCTACCAGATCAACTGGATCTCTGCCAGATATGGCTGTCCCCCATACCCAATTCTCCCCTTTAGCCAATACCTCTTGGTCTGTTGGCTCCGCAATGGTCGAATTGAGACGAATGGTTGAAACCGGCTCGGGAGAGGATGGCGTTAATGGTTTTCGATCATAGACATAATCTACGACTTGGTAAGGCCCTTGAAAGTTTTCCTCTATAACGACGATACGGTGAAGCCATTTGACCGACGCCATTCCATACCATCCTGGAACAATTAATCTAGCTGGATAACCGTGCCGGTAGGGCAAGGGTTTTCCATTCATGTAAAGGGCTACAATCGTATCAGGATGCAAAGAGTGTTCGAGAGATAAACTTCTTTTATAGGAAAAAACGCCTGGCATATCCGTTCGAACGCCCTTATCCATACCCTCGAAAGTCACTTCATGTGCATGCCTTTGAACGTCCGCTGCAAGCAATAAATCTTGAAGACGAACCCCTGTCCAAACCGCATGACTAATTGCCCCTAGTCCCCATTGCTCACCGCGAGTTTTCGGTTGAAAAAACGACCTCTTATCTCCAACACACTCAAGCGTTACAGGTAGTGTAACTTGAGGCATTTTTAATAGCTCATGATATCGAAAATACCTTGGTTTGTTTACACATCCCTCGATAGAAAGTCCCCAAGTGCGCATGTCTACATGGGGATATGGAAAATGGTTTCGTATATAAAACAGATGTTCGGGTGTAATTCGACTGGAAAGTGACAGCATGGGAAATTCTTGATTTTCCGGCATGATTCTTCGTGTGATCAAATGAGGCGAATACAACAATGTAACCATCCTTTCGCAAGAACAAGATCTTACTAAAAGATATGGTACATTTGTTGAATTGAGACTCCTTTATCGACTTCCACCTTTTTCAGAAGATATGTTGTGATGTTGCGATATTATGATCTTGCAGTTCCTTTCTCACACCTGCGGTATTGCTTACTTCAACAAGAATTATTGTTCGCATATTTCCATACATTAGATTATGACCTTCACTTGAAAGGAGTCCTACTATGTGCAATTATCCAGTTAATAAATCGGTCTCTTTTCCTCATCAAAAATGCCCACCTACCATAGAAGTAATAGGTATGGGAACCACGTATGCAACTCCCGACAGGGCGTTATTAGTGCTGGGAGCCATAACCGAAGGACCTGTCTTACCTGCTGTCCAAGCCGAAAACGCTAGAATCGTAACCACTATCATTCAGTCCTTATTAAAACTAAACATCCCTAGGGAAAAGATACAAACATACGATTTTGGAATTGAAATGCAGTACGATTATCAAGAAGGGAAGCAAATTTTTCGAGGCTATAAAGTGACCCATCTCTTACAAATCACCAACGATAAAGTGGAACTAACAGGAATTATCGTTGACACCGCCGTTTCCAGTGGCGCCAATAACATCACCGACATTAAGTTTACGACTTCAACGCCAGAAATTTACGAGAATCAGGCATTATCGCTTGCCATTCGAAACGCCCGTCAAAAGGCTGTGACCATCGCTAATTCACTAGGAGTTACCCTTTTCACAGTCCCGTGTCAAATCCAAGAAATTAAAGGAACCGCCGAACCTATCCCCTATGCAACCGCCATGCTTTCCAAAAGTACCGTCTCCCCAATCCAACCAGGACAATTAACGATATATGCCAATGTGCGCGTGTGGTATCTATACGCTGACCGATAAATGACTCTTATAGATTCCACAACCTCTCAACTAGATTCAATTCCTCATCTTCAAACTTATAACGATTTTCTATATTTTGAATCTTAAGGAGGTGCTTAACGAAGTGGATAAAAAGCGTACTTGTCGACTCATCCGTTCATCTCGAACTTATCATGGAAAACAAGGGCTTGATTACGCCGAAGCCATCTCCAAGGAAAGCGTTGATGCTCAAGGGATCTGTATGCATTTATTAACTATTCCACCAGGAAAAAGAGCGAAGGCTCACCTGCATCAAGATCATGAGACAGCCATTTATATGCTGCAAGGAAAATCCGCCATGTGGTATGGTGAGAACCTTGAGCAGCATATGGAATTAGATGCGGGAGACTTTCTTTACATTCCACCAGGGATGCCACATCTCCCCTATAATCCCAGTGATACGGAGTCCTGCACAGCTCTGATTGCCCGTACGGATCCTAATGAACAGGAGAGTGTCCTCCTTCTTCCGGAACTCGAAGCCGTGTGGCAGAAGAAACAATTATTAGCAGAATAGCGACATGAAGGCAGCAATCAGCAATAAATAAATTTAACGTATTCCATATACTAAAAATAAGGTTGAACACGACTTGTGTCCAGCCTTATTTCCATTTTTTTCAAATAAATGTTATTAACCACCCTACTATGTTACGGTAATAACCATGGCGGTTAATCCCCTGCTATTTATTGAAGCATCAGTTATACCGTTAGCTGAACCTATAATTGTAAACGAATAATTATAGGTTCCTGGACCTGGATTATCCACCCAAGTTAGAGAAGTCGTAACAGCTGCTTGCGGAAAAAAGGGCTGATCCTGATTTTGGATCATTGCAGCATTATCCGATGTAACAGTGTCCCCTTGATTTCTGGAAATGGAGCTATCCACCGAATAATTTTGAACGACGATAAAATTAATATTCGCAAATGCATCTAATTTGACTACCTGATTAGCTAGCAATGTAATTGGCGGTAGAATTAACTCTGACGTAGCGTCTCCCGATCCTTGGATAATGATAAATGGAACCGGTACATTGCTTCCTGCGAATCGAACATCGACAATTCCAGAAGGACCCGTCATCCCCGTCGGACCCTCGAGACCTTGTATGCCTTGGATTCCTTGATCACCTGTTGGTCCTGTCGCTCCTGTTGCTCCAGCCGGTCCCGCGGGACCTTCTTCTCCTTGTGGACCTTGTAAACCCTGAAGTCCTACCGGACCTTGTGGACCTGTCGGTCCTTGAACTCCCGCCGGCCCTTGGAGCCCCACCGGTCCCTGGGGTCCGACAGCGTCATTTGCTTGACTAGCAGCTGTTGCTGCGCTTAATGCACCAGTACTGATCAATTGCACAACGTTTGATGTGATATTATTAACGACGCTGGGAGCAAGTTTGTCTAATGTGATGGCCCTCCTAGCTATCTTGGATCCAATAACAGATCTTGGAGAAAGCTCCCTTCTTGTTACCGCCCTACTTGCTAATCTGTCTGATGTTATTGGCTGTTCAAGCTTCCTAACATCTCTCTTCAAAGCTTGTATATCATTATCTACGCTTGATAACGTTCGTCTTCTAGCCAATGCCATCATCCTTCCTCATATCCTTCTAGCTATAACAAACTACCCACATTATATGAGGATGGCAATATGACATGGCACGATGATTGTCTTGGTTCATTCACCTAAAAGATCAAGTCGTTAATTTCGCATATACACCAAAAAACAGCATCACTTCTCCAATAATCATGTAATTTGGCAAAAGCAAAAACAAATCCACCGTGAAAAAAATCCCAAGTAACCCTACTAATAACACGAAATGATAGATACCTAGTCTTAGATGTGCGTGTCGATATTTATGGAAAACCAACGTGGTTGAGAAAAAGTAAAGCAGTACAGATCCAAAAATAAAACTTAGCATAAAAGAATAATTTAATTGTTTCAAAAATAACAATTGGATCGACGCTGCAATCATACACATGGATAAATAAATGAATAAATGGCCATATATGATGGTTTGTCCGGCAGTTTCTAATGTCTTATTCACTTTCTTTTCAACGTTGTCAAAATATTGCCACCACATAGCAATAATTAATAAAAAAGTCATTGATGCAAATAAAATAGATGGCCACGTCCAGTCACTAGACTGCAAGACTGCAAGTATACTGATTACGGATTCACCTAAAAGAATGAGTGTAAACAACGAGAACCGTTCTAAAAGATGATGCGTATTTATAGGGCTTTTTACCAAATAGTGTCGACCTATTAACGGGAGCAAGATATCTACAATAATTCCCGCATACAAAACGGCATAACGAAACCATGAGTCGAAGAAAAGTGAGCAAGCAGATATTACTAATCCAATCCAAAAGCGACTCCCTAAATATCGGGCAGCAGTCTTTCTATGTGATTCTTCTTTTTTATGTACCGAAAGATATTGGATGGCTGTCATCGCTCTTAAACCAATATAGCCTATTAAGAATGGAACATAGTATTGGTCAAAATTAACCGATAGACTGGCCGTCATGATGAGTACAAAAAATAATTGTAGAATCAGAAATATTCGGTGAGATAAGATATCTCGTCCAAACCGGTTCACAAAGAGGGATTGCCCCACCCAAGCCCACCAGATCGGAACAAAGATGAGAACGAATTTGGCTAAGTATTCAACTGGAATGGATCCATTTTCGACATTTAATAAAACATGACTAGCCTTCGAAACTGCCGCTACAAAAAGCAGATCATAGAAAAGTTCCAGCCAGGTCACTTTCTTCTCAGCAAAAGCAGAGTTTTGTTGAGATTCCGATGTGTGTTGATTCATCCTTATGCTCCTTAAGTTTAGATGTGATTAATAAAATGCTATCCACATTTTAGCATATCGACTTATTAAATTAATAAGATTTTCTGGTGTTACTTTTCGAGTGATAAATACCCACAAATTGGAAAGCAACAAACACGCTTGCAGCTGCGTCTATATTTTATCAAAAGAAAACTTAGTAAGGGTGTATAAACAACATGAAGATTAGAACCGGTTTCCTTTACGGGGCCAAATTTACACTGCTAACCATGATGATGCTCCGTGCAGCGTCGGCACATGCTGAAGTGAATCTGCCACCTTCTGTACTTCTCGACGGGCATCCGCTGACCTTTCAGACTCCTCCCGTGATCGAAAACGGCTATAGCCTCGTTCCGATGCGTCCCATTTTTGAAGCTGAGGGTGCAAAAGTTTCTTGGGATGAAAGCACACGAACGGTTACTGCCATTAAAGATAACGTCGTCCTTACATACCGAATCGGAGAAACAGTCGCTTATAAAAACCAAGAAAAGCTGGATATGCCCGTGTCAGGCAAAATTATCGACGGGTTTACCATGGTTCCAGTACGATTTATTAGCGAAGCATTAGGCAATCTTGTGAAATGGCATGAATATTCCCGTTCAATTACCATTTCATCCGCTCATGACTATGAAACCACGATCGAATACGGCGTCAACCTGCGTGACTCTCCAGCAAAAAATACGGATACCCAAGTGCTCCGAATTCTTCCGAAAAACGAGAGAATCCACGTGATCCGAGAAATCGACGCAAATTGGTTGGAGGTGCAGACCAAAGACAATTCAATTGGTTTCATCTCGGCTGCACCGATGTATACCGATTACGCAAGTCCGGCTGTAGCCGAAAAGCAAGCCGATGAGTTGATCGCTTTCGGATCCAAATTCTTGGGAACACCTTACGAATTCGGTGCCGCTTCCGGCCAAACCAATACGTTCGATTGCTCATCATTTGTCCGATATGTTTTTAAACAAGTCCTGTCCATCGATCTTCCGCGTGTCTCCTACGACCAAGCCCAGAAAGGGAAAGAAATCGGAATCGACCAAATACGCAAAGGCGATCTGCTGTTCTTCAGCGCTCGGGGGCTCGATATCGGCCACGTAGGCATCTATGCGGGTGATGGGAAAATCCTTCAAACTTATTCGAAAGAGCTCGGCGTTCACATCACAGATTTCGATGAAAAATGGAAAAAGCGTTTTGTTACGGCCAGGAGATTATTCTAAATGTAGAAGACGAAAATAAGCCTAATTAGTTCAGCTAGTTCAGAGCTAATTAGGCTTACCTTTTTCATGAATTCATTTCGGCGTTTGTACTACTTCGGTCCTGAGAAAAGGTTCGATTTCTTTTTCTTGGCAAAGATCGATTGGTAATCGACCTGCGTGCCCTCCATCGGTAGAACTGAAAAGTATTCAATGTCGAATACTTCACTTATTTTTCTCTGAATATGCTTATCTTCATAGAAGGCGAAAAACCGCTGAGGTCTATACGTGTCATTCTCCCAAATCCCTTCGCTTTCGAATCCGCCATAAAGGCCCAAGTACAAGATACCATCTGGCTTCAGCACTCGCTCCATATTGGACAGAACTTGCAGGAAGCTATCCTTAGGTACATGAAGCAGAGCATTCATCGTCCAAATAGCGTCAAACGACTCTGACTCCAAATCCAAGGAGTAGAAATCCATAACGAAGGCTTCAAGTCCTTTTTCCCGGCAAATGTTCACCATCTCATCGGATAAATCAACGCATGTGACTTCGCATCCATGATTTTTCAAATAAATCGCTTGATGGCCAGGACCGCTTCCAAGATCTAAAATCCGTTGCCCACTACCCTTGTCAACTGACTGCAGCCAAGCCAAAAAACGATCCATCTCCTCTACTTTCCACGACTGAACTGAAACCCCATCCCTTGATCGGGCATGTTGATCATAGCTCAACTTGAGCGTTGCTTTTACCCCAGGATCCATCGGCGTTTTCTCCTATCGAAACGATCGTTATGCAGCTAAATGTCTTACTTCACAATGGTTTTTTGAGCTGCGTCCACGAGCAAATCAAACCATTCGTCATCTTCTAGCAAATCTTCAACAGCTTCAATATCCTCTTCTTTTCCTGATTCCTGTAAAAAGTTAAGCGCGTAGCTCCAGTCATCTTTACCTCGATTGCTTTGTAGGGTGATTTCATACGGATGCTCATGGCCTTTCACCTTGAATTGCACTTGCCCGAGGTAGCCTTCTTCTTTGCTGTGTTCCATGCTCGCTTTTAGAATTTCAATCATGTTCATCATCCTTTTCTATTCGTTGTAACCAAGTCCAAATCGTGTTCATCGTGGTTTGCATGTTCGTTGTTTCATTCCATATATAGGGATTGTGATCTCTGAAATAATCGGCATGTCCACCTATTAACGGTAACGTATGTCGATGAATAGGAGCATGTTTCATGCGATTCCAGCGGCGCAGTCCCAAGCGCGTTCTCATCCAGCCCCCCCATGTGCCCAGTCTTGGTACGGGATCATTGAACTTATCCAATTGATTAGCAGCATCCAGATAAAGAACACGACTACTTAACGATGGAGGAATTGCACATTTCGGCGATCCGATTTGGACCACGCCATGAATGGAAACCCCCTCTTTCTGAAGGGCATCTGCCGCTAGAATAGAAGCCACAGCTCCTGCACTATGTCCGATTAGTAACAACTTCTGTCTAGGGACGAGCTTGTCGGTGATCAACTTCAACAAGCTTTTGCCGCCATAATGAGACCTTTTCCGATGTGCATTGTTCCATAGATCACTGGTAATTTCTCGAAGCTGCACTTGCTTTCGGCGTGTCCAATCACCATATGGATAGTGGATAACGACTTGGACAGATGAACCAGCTTGTTCAAAACGTGCTTCCAGTGCCGCGGCGAAAGCATCTAGGAAATTTGGCGCTGTTGCAAAACCAGCAGATACATAAATGACGAATTCCTCCGGTTCGGAGTGGATTGTCATGGCTTGCTCAGTTCCCTTCTCGTGCAAATTAGGTTAGGAACGCGGTTTAGCTCGATTTGTTGGCATCGCCGCCATCGGATCATCCGGCCAGTGATGCTTGGGGTATCGGCCTTTGAGATCTTTTTTGACTTCGAAATAAGCATCCCGCCAGAAGCTCGCCAAGTCCTTCGTCACCTGAACAGGACGCTGAGCTGGCGATAATAAGTGTAAGGTAACCGGCACCCTCCCCTTTGCGATCCGCGGGGTATCGGCCAAACCAAACATTTCTTGCAAACGAACAGATAAAGTCGGCTCACTGACGCTATAATCAACGGGGATACGGGAACCACTGGGTACCTGAATGTGTGTAGGCGCCCATTCTTCTAACCATCGACGCTGCTCCCATGTTAGCATTTCTTCTAATATGCTTGTCAAGTTAAGACGTGCTAATGCCCCTTTGCTTTTTAAACCGTAAAGATGGGGCCCTATCCAGTCCTCTAAAGTAGCAAGCAAATTGGCTTCTCCCATATCTGGCCATTCTACATCAAATCGATGCAAAAACATAACTCGCTGTTGCAGTTGCCTCGCACTCCGAGTCCAAGGAAGCAGCTCCAAAAATTCACTTTGAATACCGGAAATCAAAGCTTGCAGCACCAAATCTGGGTTTGGATCCTGCAAGGGGTTTTCTTTGAGGACAATGGCACCTAACCGAAGACGCTGTCTTGCCTTAACGGAACCTGTTGCCTGTTCCCATAGCACTTCTTGCTCTTTGAGCAAGCGGTCCTCAAAGGCTTCTAATAGCTCCTCCTCCTGAATCGGGGCAGCCAAATAAATTCGACTCTCCGCTCCGCTATCATCCAGCTCAGCGGCGACGAGATAACGCTCGTTGGAGAGCGGCTGCAGCTCGGGCAGCACAGCGCCGCGCCCGCTGCTGAGCAGGAACCGACCAGTAGACCGCCGCTGCGCGACGCGGTCGGGATAAGCGAATGCGAGCAGCAATCCGCTCGCAGATGACCTATTGCTGCTCGGACGGATGCCGAGCTGCTGCATGAGCACTTTGGCTTCCGCCGCGATGCGGCGGCATAAGCCAAAGTCAACGTCTGCACGCTGCTCGCCCTGCGCAGCGCGCCAGAGCACTTCGATTCGGGTGCGAATATCCGCATCCCTCCCCTCGGCGGCGCGCATGAAATCGCGCTCGCTCAGCATGACGGCGAGCTCGCACGCCAGCGCGCCGAGCTCAAGCGGAATGGCTTGCAGCACCATGTGCGCAAGCCGCGGGTGCAGCCCCAGCGACGCTAGGCGTTTGCCGTGCGCGCTGGGGCTCCCGTCCTCGTGCAGCGCGCCCAGCTGCACGAGCAGTTCCCGCGCCTGCTGATACGCAGCAGCAGGCGGCGGGTCCAGCCAGACCAGCGAAGCTGGGTCTGGCACACCCCAGGCGGCCAGCTCCAGCGCAAGCGGCGCCAGATCCGCTTCGCGGATCTCTGGCGTGCTGCTTAGCGGGAGCTGCCGCTGCTCAGTCTCGGTCCACAGGCGGTAACACACGCCTGGACCGAGCCGACCGGCACGGCCTCTGCGCTGATCCGCAGAGGCGACAGACACTGGCACCGTCGTCAGACGTGTCATGCCAGTGCGTGGCGAAAAGCGGGGCACACGCATGAGCCCGCTGTCGATAACGACCGTGATGCCTTCGACGGTCAAGCTTGTCTCGGCAATCGAAGTGGCCAGCACAATCTTCCGGTGCCCTGGCGAACATACTGCCAGCGCCTGATCCTGCGCCTCTTGGGAGAGATTACCATACAGGGGTGCGATCTCTATCTCTTTTCCCAATTTAAGCGCAGTAAGGCTGTTAGCAACTCGATGAATTTCAGCTGCTCCCGGGAGAAAAACGAGCATGCTGCCTTCATTCATTTGCAAGGCGCGCTGGATGCTTGTTACTACAGCTTGTTCTAATTTGCTCGTAATTTTCGCAGCCAGGTAATGCGTTGCAACCGGATAAGTTCGTCCTTCACTTTGAATAATCGGCGCATGATCGAGCATGGCGGAAACCGTGTTGGCCTCAATTGTAGCCGACATAATAAGAATTCGCAGATCCTCACGAAGCAAGGTTTGTGATTGCCTGCTAAGTGCCAACCCCAAATCTGCCTGTAAGCTGCGCTCATGAAATTCATCAAAAATAACAGCCCCCACCCCTTCCAGGGCCGGATCTGTTTGAAGCATGCGCGTCAGAACACCTTCCGTTATCACTTCAATTCGTGTGTTCGGTCCAACTTTCGTATCATTTTTCACTCGATAACCAATGGTCTGCCCAACTTCTTCGCCACGAAGCTTCGACATATAGCGAGCAGCAGCACGAGCTGCCAGTCTTCTCGGCTCAAGCATGAGTACCTTTTGATTTTGCAGCCAAGATTCTTGCAGAATGGCAAGCGGAACTTGCGTTGTTTTGCCCGCACCAGGCTGAGCGACCAATATGGCGCATGGATTTGTTCGTAAAGCTTCTTTCAATTGAGGAAGAACGGTTTCAATCGGTAACGAGTTCATTAGTTTCACTCCGAGGCTTCTGTCAGTCTTATTATCGCTTGCTCCAAAATTAATTAATGACATTAATCATTAATGAGGTAAATTTTATAATGTCGATTATTGTTCGGATTTCCTCTTGCAAAACCTGTTACTCATCCATTCAATCGTGTATACTAGATTAGAATACGGTCATTAAAGGAGAACTTGAAGATGAATGTACATGAAGCGATATCCAAACATTCGAATGCACAGCACCTACATCTCGTTAGGTTTGCAGAGCTAGATGCACAGCGTGAGCAAGCAATTGACGCTGCTGTCGATCTGTGCAGAAATGGGCTCCCTTTTAGCGTTGATGCGATTAACGCCGTAACAGCCCAAATCATCGCCCATGCCAAAGAAGGTATTTCTCCGCTCCGTTCTTATGTAACTGAAGACATGGTGCGTGATTACGTAAACAAAGGTTAAGGAGATAAATAGCGATGGGTGTTCTAACTTTTATTTCAATGCTAGTTATGGGATCAGCATTTAGTGCCGGATTCTTGTTTTTGTTCAAGCGGAAAACAGCACTCGGTATAGTCTGTATCGGACTCTCCATTGTCTGTTATATCGCTTATGCCTACATAGCGAATAAGTACTTCGTCTAACAAATAGGTTGTATACAATGAGAACCGATTGGGTCAACCCGATACGGTTCTTTTTCATTCAGACCATCCATTTTCCCTTAATGTACGAAACAGAAGATCAAAATAAGCGACTGGATGCGGAACCAAATAATCTAGGCTCATAAGCAGACTTGTTTGAACTAACCCGCCTTCGATACCCATTTTATATCCACTAGCCATTATTTCTTTTGTTTCTTGATGAACTAAACGCTCAAGGTCTGCGACACTTACTGCAAAAAGACCGCTTACCTCATCTGGCTGCAGCATATAACGATTCAATGGTTGGTCACAGCGATAAAGAAACACATGACAAAACTCACGATCCATGAGCTGATCCGAAATCAGATCTTCTTCTGCAAACATCCCGCAAGGGATTAAATCACTGAATTCGACCTTAAGCCCAAGCTCTTCCTCAAGTTCCCTAACACCGTCTTCCGGGGTTTCTCCAGCAGCGAGATGCCCGGCGCAAGAAATGTCCAGTAAATTCGGAAACAGATCCTTCTCTGGATGTCTTAACTGGAGTAGGAGATGAGGTTTCTTCCCTTCTAGGCTAACGATCCAACACTGAAAAGTGCAATGCCACAGCCCTTTCGCATGCACTTCTGAGCGCGGAGCCACCCCAAGCCTATTCATCTTTTCATCATAGATATCAAACATTTCTTCTGACTTGTTCAAATTGCTCGAGTTCTCCCCTCAATACCTTCTATGTACATGCTATCTGCGTGTAATTTTTTTTGTCATTTTCATGGCATAAAGGTCCTCTTCCAATGAACTCATTCTTTCCATCAATGTCTTACCAGCATCCTCTATGGCCTGGTTATAAATAGGCGCAGCCAATTGTTGAAGCATATAATCGATTAATTGTTCCGTGGCCAAACGTCCTAATTCAATATTGTGATCCAACTCCAGATGGCCTTGCAAATCCTCAATCAACAATTCTTTCTCTTCTTTCGCTAATTTCAATGGTTTCATACGAGCACCTCACTCAAAAATAGACAAATCGATTTCTTGAAAACGGCTTACTTCTTTTACCCAACGCTCCGCAACATAATGAGTATGCACCGGATGATCATTGTAAGCTTCATAAGCCGCTCTATCTGCAAAAACCATGACGAAACACTTCAAATTGCTCAACCCCAGGTATTGCCGCCAGTTCTTGAGCACTGCTTTTTAGAAATTGTTCTGCTTCCAGCGTATCTTTACCTGCGTGTAAATTAAAAATCACCATATGTTTGATACTTGCTTGATTCATAGGTCTCTCTTCTCCTTTCGGCTACATCTATATCTTCATTATAGCGGATTTTGTATCAACGAACTATACAACCTCTTTGCTTCTTCACCGTTCGACTCCGCCTTGCGTAAAACTTGCTCTAACTCGTTACAAAGTCTTTTTGTCCCAAAATTGTATGGAATGGAGTTTGTTCCGCATTTCAAGCATATCTTTCTCGAGATTATCCCTTCGACCAACCGCTTCATTCCAGCTTCCATTGGTTTCATTAACTTTCCTTTTTATGGAGAATAAAAACAACCACATATGTACACGTTAAACCTGAACATTAAACTGCCCTTGAAAGGATGAATGACATGGAAAACGAGAAGCATAGAGGCAAATACTCAGGCACAACGAATATGAATGCGAAAAATCAAGATATGGCTTTTGTGAACGACACGTTAGAAAATGCACCCGACACGACACCTGTCAACATAGCCGAGGACGACATTAGCGAAAATAACGAAGAACGGCAATTAAATCAGAAGTAAGGGGCATTCTTAGATTTAGAGCAGTCTGCTATTTCCTATGGCTAGGGGTAGCCGTCTGCTCTTTTTTGCTTTGCGCAACTTGGCATCTCCCTCAGCTTGCGATACTATGAAATGAGCATGTATTCTTGGGGAGGTTGTCACATTGGAACAAGTCATCGTTATTGGTGCGGGTCCTTGCGGTTTGTCAGCCGCTATCGCCTTACAGCGCGAAGGCCTTTCACCTTTACTTATAGAAAAAAGCTGCATCGTAAATGCAATCTATTTATATCCAACCTATTTACAGTTTTTCAGCACACCTGAGCTGTTGGAAATTGGCGGTTATCCGTTCACAACACCTCATGAAAAGCCTTATCGCCAAGAAGCTTTGGTCTACTATAGAGAAGTTGCGCGTAGAGAACAGCTGCGAATTCGTTCCTATGAGGAAGTTGTTTCTATCGAAAGATTAGAGACGGGATTTACGGTGCATACGGAGGATCAATTTGGAAAGAAAGCCGCATACAACACGCGCAACGTCATCGTAGCTACGGGCTACTTTGATCATCCTAATTTGCTTGGAATTCCCGGTGAAGAACTGCCAAAGACATCGCATTATTATAAAGAAGCCCATCCTTATGCCGGAGCCAAAGTAGCCGTTATTGGCGGAAACAACTCCGCAGTCGATGCCGCTATGGATTTACTCAGAGTTGGCGCTGAAGTTACAGTGGTTTACCGCGGCAAGGACTTCTCAGCCAACATTAAACCATGGGTTCGTCCGATTTTTGAAAGTATGGTGAAAAAAGGCCGTATTCAAATGTGGTTCGATTCTCAAGTTGAACGTATTGACGAGCATACCATTACAGTACGTAAAGCAACCGAACACGTCACTTTAGACAATGACTTCGTACTTGCCCTAACCGGATTTCGACCGGATCGCGGGCTGCTGACTTCCATCGGTGTACAATTTCACGAAGAAACCAACGCTCCTCTAGTTCAACCAGATACGATGGAAACGAACATCCCAGGTTTATATGTAGCTGGTGTTGTCGCTTCATCTAAATACGATGCGAACGAAATTTTCATTGAAACAGGCCGTATGCATGGTCTGGCCATCACGAAGCATATCGTTTCCAGAACGAACCTCCTATCCAATTGATTGGAGGTTTTTTCATATGAAAATATTTCCCATTTTTCATAGATTCCCCTTCCATTACGAACATTTGTTTGCTATAATAAAAACAAGAACAAATGTTCCAATTAGATGAGGAGGTTGTTAACATGATGAACACCAGTCACAATTTTCGTTTTATTGAGAGGGATTATTGGTACCACAAGGCATTGTGTGACACTGACCATCTTCTTCCCGGACAGATTGACGCCATGCTGGACGAAGCACACACCCACTACGCCGATTATACGTTCAAGTTTTATGACGATGGTTCGGTGACAATCATAGATAACGACACCAATAACCGCATTAAACCTCGCGAACTAACAGGAGCTGTTTATGACTTCTATATTCGCAAACGTATTTATTTAATTAAAACCAATCTAATGGAGAAGCAACTCCAATATGCCTGATTGAAGAACAAAGAAGGCCACCTGAATTGGACAATTGTCCTATCAGATGGCCTTTTCTTTTTACGTTATTTATATCGAAAACAAGTTTGGTTGTGATCGTTCACCATGCCAACCGCTTGCATATAAGCATAACAAATCGTCGATCCCACGAACTTAAAGCCGCGTTTTTTTAAATCTTTACTCATCGCATCCGAGATTTCCGTCGTGGCAGGCACCTGACTCATATCCGTCCAATGATTGTTGATCGGCTTTCCGCCAACGAATCCCCAGATATAAGAATCAAATGTGCCAAACTCCTGCTGCACCTTAAGAAAAGCTTTCGCATTCTGAACAACAGATGCAATTTTCAAGCGATTGCGAACGATCCCTGAATTCTCAAGAAGTTCATTCAGTTTCTTATCGTCGTAATTCACAATAATGTGCGGATCAAATCCGTCGAACGCTTCCCGATAGCTCTCTCGCTTCTTCAGAATCGTATACCAGCTCAGTCCGGCTTGTGCGCCTTCCAGATTAAGCATCTCGAACAAATGGCGATCATCATGGACAGGAACCCCCCATTCATGATCATGGTAATCGATATATAACGGATCTTCATTAACCCAACCGCATCTCATAGTCATTTCAACACTCACCTTATCCAGAAATCGAACATGTGTTCTGTATTATTATAAAACCTATACGCATAGATGTCCAGTTAGAGTTAATTAAAATAAGTGAGGCGAAGGAATGTCGTAGAATCGTTTCGTATTATTCAAAAGCGTAAGTGCCGCTTCTTCCACAGGCAGATCTTTTAGAAGGGCTATCTGTTCAATGACAGCATGAATCATACGCGGATGCGTCTGCTGCCCCTCAAAGGGGCCTTCGAACGGCCATGGGCCATCCGTTTCGACCATTAATAGTGTAATCGGATAATCGCGAACAAGTGAACGTATTTCCTCTTCATACAGAACGTCCGGCGTTATGGAAATAAAGTAGCCTACTTGAATCATTCGCTCCACCGTTGAATGTGACCCTTTGAACCAGTGAAAATGCGCCTTTTTAATGCCATGCTTCTCAAGTAAATCGCACACAACATCAGCATCTTCGTACACAGCATGCAAGACGACCGGTTTATCCAAAGACACCGCCAGCTTCAAGAAGCTTTCAAGCAGTACAATGTAAGGCGCTAATTCAAAAGCACGCCCCTCTGCTTCTGTTTCAAGCCTCATATAATAAGGCAAACCAATTTCACCTACAGCGACCATCGTAGACGAACGCTCACGAATCCATTCAATTAAATCATTCAACTGTTTTTCCGTTGGCAGTTCTTGTTCAGGATGATAGCCATAGGCAGCAAAAACTTGCTCTGGTGCTTGTTTCAGCAGCCGCTCAGTTGACATACAAGAGTCCAGATGTCTCGACACTGCTAATAGCCCTTCGATGTGGTACTCTGCTAATTCCGATAACAAAGTCGTTGCATCTCTTTCCGTGTACATATCGAGATGAATATGGGCATCAATGACTTTTATCATATGTAATCTCCTGACGCAAAAGCCCCTGAATAAACTGTCGAAGCTCTTGAAATTTCGGTTCAAGCATGACGGACTCTTGGCGAGGCCTTGCAAACGGAATAACCAATTCTTCTATGATCTTGGCAGGTTTGTTAGAGAGTACATAGATGCGATCGGATAGAAACAGTGCTTCTTCAATGCTATGCGTCACAAATAGAATGGAGCGCTTATTTTGTTCCCATATATTAAGCAGCCACGCTTGCATGTCTTGCCGAGTAAGTGCGTCTAAGGAGCCGAACGGCTCATCCAGACACATGAGTTCTTGTGGACTAAGCAAAGCTCTCAGAAAAGAGACACGCTGCTGCATCCCTCCAGAGAGTACATGCGGAAGCTCTTGCTCATAGCCGCCTAATCCAACTTTGGGCAACCACTCTCTTGCTTTTGCCAGAGCGTCCGATCGCGTTTCTCCTGCAACTTCCTGTGCAAGTGCTACATTAGACTCAATAGAACGCCATGGGAACAAGGAAGGCTGCTGCGGCATGTACGAGATTAGGCCTTTAGAGCCGGTTACGTTCACGCCATCCAGCCACACTTCCCCTGAAGAAGGCATTACAAGTCCGCCAATAATGTGAAAAAGCGTGCTCTTTCCGCTGCCTGAAGGGCCGATAAGTGAAACGAACTCCCCTTCTTTCACATGTAAAGAAATATCCGCAAGCACAGATACGCGCTGTTTTTTGCCAGGGAACGTTTGATGAATGCCTCTAAGTTCTAATTTACTCATGAACGCATCTCCCCTTTCTTATGATGACCGTTTCGCGTTCCATCGAATGACGAGCTTCTCAACTCCTGCGATGAGCCAGAAAAAGAGTAAGCTGAGCGTGACAATCATCAGAATAGCGACAAATTCGCGATCAGCGCGGAACGCCGATTTTTGCAAAATCATATAATAGCCCAGTCCAACGCCTCCACCAAGCCATTCGGCAATGACGGCCCCCATCACACTGTATGTAGCCGATATTTTGAGTCCTGTGAAGAGAAATGGCAAAGCATGCGGCAGCTCTAGTTTATAAAAGATTTGCCGTTTGCTGGCGCCGATCATCTGCATATAGTTGTACATGCTGCGGTCTGTTTGCATGAAGCCATCCAAGGTGGACATCGTGACAGGAAAGAAACAAACAAGTGAGATTAATAGAATTTTAGGTAAAATGCCAAAACCAAATAAAATGATAAGCAGCGGCCCCAGTGCAATGGTTGGGACATTTTGAGATAAAATAAGCAGCGGGTAAAAGCCAGCCTTTAAGGCAGGTACCCGATGTAAGCAGCTAGCAACAATCACGCCGCCTGTTACACCAGCACCAAACCCAATCAACATCAAACGAAGAGTGGCGAAAGTGTGCATCCAAACTCTGGGCATATCCGTAGTGCCGTCTTTCCATATTTTAAGCGGACTAGGAAGCAGCCAGCTTGCTGTACCTCCCCAAGTCACGGCAAGCTGCCATAAAAGCAGCAGAAGGATGACCACAACAATTGGTGGCCACCCCGCTTTGAACCAGCGATGCTGTTTCATTATCTGTATTTCTCCGTCAGCTTGTCCATAGAAGCACCCGACGGGTTGAAGTATATTTTCACCTGCGAAATTACGTTGGGGCTGCCCATCTCAATCATCGCGGCATTCATGTCTTGAATGATAGCCAGTAGTTGGTCGAGCTCCCCTTCCATCGTCGTCTCCAGCGGAGAAACGAAATATTTCACGCCAGACTTGGCAATGACTTCAATTGCACGATCTACATAGGGGATGACATCTTCATTGTTTTTCGTTTT
Source organism: Paenibacillus andongensis (assembly GCF_025369935.1). Lineage (NCBI taxonomy): Bacteria > Bacillati > Bacillota > Bacilli > Caryophanales > Paenibacillaceae > Paenibacillus > Paenibacillus andongensis. Next base: position 4,256,018 of record NZ_CP104467.1, read on the forward strand.
CGGAATGATTTGAATACTGACAAGTGCATTAGCCACTATAAGTGCCTCCCTCAACAAATCATGTTATTTTGAGCTTTCCGGTAAGAATTTGTTCGTAAATGCAGCGTCTGCATCGATATTTTTCTCTAGCAGCTTATGATCTAGCATCCAGTTCGCATAATTTTCCCATACGGATTTTTTTTGTTCGCCCCAACGAGCAGCATCATCTTGATAACGTGGGCTGAGCCATTTTTGACTGGCGAGCACAAGTTTTTTATCTAGATCAGGAACCGCTTTGATCAAAATATTAGCAGCGTCCTCAGGCTTGCTGATCGCAAATTGATACCCTTTCGATGCTGCGGCCATGAAAGCTTTCACGAGCTCAGGCTTCTCTTTGATCATTTTCTCACTTGTCGCAAGAACCGGTGTATAGTAATCCAATTTATCCGAATATTTGTTCAAATAAATCATGTTCAGCGGCTCGCCGCGCAGCTCGGCATCTACACCTGTCCAAGCGTAGTAAATCCAAGCGAAATCAATATCCCGTTTCACGGCTGTGAAATAATCGGCATCACCGATGTTCACGATCTTCACTTTGCTCGGATCTGCTTTCTCGGATTGCATAAGCGAGTCGATCATCGCACTCTCTGACGGAGCACCCCAACCGCCATATGTTTTCCCCTCGAAATCCTTGGGTGATTTGATGTTCTTCGCTACCGGCGACGCAAAACCGGATGTGTTATGCTGAATCACCGCAGCAATGGAAACCAATGGCACACCTTGAATTCGTCCTTGCGTAATGCTTTCCTGATAACTGACACCGAACTCCGCAGCCCCTGAAGCGATCATCGCATCGGCTCCGCCTTCACCGGGAGCAATAATTTCTACATTTAGTCCCTCTTTTTCAAAAAAGCCCTGATCCTTTGCGACGTATAACCCCGTATGGTTCGTATTTGGCGTCCAGTCTAGAACGACCTTCACGTTCGTTAACGGCTTGGCCGTTTGTTTTGCCGGCTGTTCAGCCATCTTGTTGCCGCAACCAGCCAAGGCTACGGTTAAGCTAACTAGCATAAGTGGTGCAATTTTCTTCCATTTCATTCTTTGTTTCCCCTCTCCACATCTCTATTTAACCACAAGAAAAAGCCCCCGTTATCCGGGAGCGCCATGAGTAGAAAATGATAAACCCATTCGAAACAAATCGAATGAACGTGCATTTATGTGAGTTCTCTACGCTGGCATTACCCAGATCAGATTAACGGTGAGTGACAATGACGGTCACAATCTCAGCCTGACTTCTCAAGCTCCCGTGGGTTCTTATTGGTTTGTTAATACCATACCTCATGTTCGTACTTATTGCAAACAGAAATGATAACTACGTGACGGAATCAAGCGAAATAGACTGCAATTGTTGTACTTTGTACAACATCATTCTTCAATACCCTTGATCCAGTCCTTCATAATCCCTTAAAACAAGAAAAAACCACCATTCACCTTATGATAAATCCTAACTCCTACTAATCAACTAAGTAGCCATTCTTTCATCTGTGATCCCATTCGCTTCGCATCCTGATACCCAAGCTCATGCAGCGCTTCTAATTTCATTGGATCCTTTTCCATGCGGCCTACTACTACTTTGGACGAAGGCCTTATAACGATCGCACTTCCATCTGCTTCCATTCGTTTAATGGTTTCTAAGGTTCCATTATAGATTTCGCTTCGATTGACAAGTACATTTACTAGGCCGTTATAAGCCGGATAGAAGCTCTTAGCTAGCCACCGCTGTTTAAAAGGAGTCTTGCGATACCCTTGTTCTTTAGTCAGCACGATGACATGCTTTTTGTTCCCATCAGCGATAGACTTCTTCACCGGAATCGGATCCACTAAGCCACCGTCAAACAAGGTCCGACCTTCATAATGAATGGGTGTCGCTACAAATGGCAATGAGCTTGAAGCTTGAACAATTGGCATCGTTTGCTGCATGAGTTGATGCTTCGTATAATAAATGGGTTCACCCGTATGTGCATCGGTTGTACCAATGGCGAACTGCTGCGTAGAGCTATAGAAGGCATCGTAATCAAATGGTACCAACTTATTTGGCAACTCGTTGAATATGAAATCCATCCCAAATATGCTTTTATAACGGAATAAATTGCGATAGCTTAAATATCGGTGATCCCTAATGTAACCAATCGTTACTTTTTTATTACGCCCGGGTTGTTTGGAAATATACGAAACTGCGTTGCACGCACCAGCAGATACACCAACCACGTAAGGGAAATATAAATCTTGTTCCATAAAGTATTCCAAGACTCCAGCGGTGTATACACCTCGCATGCCTCCGCCTTCCAGTACGAGTCCAATTCCTTCCATGGTCACACCTTCTTTCTCTTTCTCTTTCTCTCTGTCTCTAGCCCCTTTCTAGCATACAGGAAATGTAAATTAAAAGAAATGCTCCTCCATCTCCGTAAAAGAGACAAAGAAGCAGATTTCATACCACTTTATTAGGAGGATTCAGGAATTACCCCTGATAATCCGCGTTTTTGGCGAATTTTACGGATGATCCATCCATTGGTTGGCGACAGTCGGAAAGCAATAACGAACTTGCCCCACTGCAGCAGCAAGTGCTGGATCGCAACAAATTATTATACTTTACAGGTAATTAATGCCGTTAACGCTGTTCCTTATAAAAATCTTTGATGACCAGGAACTCATCCAAATGCTTAATGAAGAGATCTACGATTACAGGATCGAAATGACGTCCGCTTTCCGTTTTAAGTAACTCCAAAACACGATCAAGCTCCCAAGCTTTTTTATAAACACGATCACTGCACAGAGCGTCGAAGACATCAGCTAATGCGGTTATACGACCATAGAGATGAATCTCATCGCCGCGAAGTCCTTGGGGATATCCAGATCCATCGTAACGCTCATGATGCTGCTGCGCGATGATAGCTGCGGCGTTTAAGACTTGCTTGTTCGAATGCTTGAGCATTTCATAACCCAGATTCGAATGAGTTTTCATAATGTCGAATTCTTCACTCGTGAGCGATCCAGGTTTATTTAAAATGGCATCAGGTATGCCAACCTTACCAACATCATGCATCGGCGAAGCCAAGCGAATGACTTCTGCTTCCTGCTCGGATAATCCATATTTAATGGCCAGTAAACGGGAGTATTCGGCGACTCTTTTCACATGGTGTCCCGTTTCCTTGGATCTCGTTTCCGTGATTTCACCCATCGTATAAATAATTTCTTGCTGTGTACTTTCCAGCTCTTCATTTAAATAAATATTTTCAAATGCCACAGAAACATTCGCACAATAAATATCGACTAAATAATGCTCCCACTCGCTGAGTGCTTTGAATCCATTCATATAAATGACATTTTCCATCCCCATCTTACTTTGAAAATAAATCACAAAGCGATCTGATGCGAAGCTGCTTTTTTTGGAATGAAAGGCATGTTCAATCTCTTCGAGCACATCGGAAGGAACAACATCCCTTGCTCGTTCATCTTGATTGGATGCATAATCCCCGCTCGCAGCTAGGATATAAATATCTTCAACACCTTTGGTAACAGCAAAGCTGCAATGAAGCGCATTTTTATGTAAATTAACGATCGATGTCATTTGAGTTAAAACACCGGAAGCGAATTTCTTCATAGATTGCAGCTCGAATAACGAAGCAGCTGACTTTATAATCTCCTCCAAGCCCGATCTGCTTTTCTCAATTGTTTTAATATCACGATAGGAACGCAGCGCCGTAACTACAGTAGTGAACAGCTTCTGAGTTGTGAGCTCCGTCTTTTCTTTATAATCATTTATGTCGTAATCCATAATGACCGTGCGTTCAGGTGCTTGACCTGGCTGACCTGTACGCAAAATTATACGTATAGCCTGATTATTCAATTCTTCGCGTATGTACTTCACAATTTGCAGCC